>DVNT01000034.1 GCA_018714185.1 Candidatus Aphodousia gallistercoris
AATCCCTCCCACTTGGACTCATCGATTTGGTAGGTATCGAGGCTGCGTTTGTGCTCACCGCCTTGACTGTCATCTTTGACCTTGACGACTTTGAGCCACGGGGCGGCTCGCCTCCAGTCATCCGGAGCCACCTTTTGTTTGGCATCTTTTTGCTTTAACACTTCTTGTAAGAAGCCGCGAAGCGAGGTGCACTCTTCCGTGCCGCGCACCGGATCGTAGTAAAGATGCGTATAGACCGTTTTTTCATGCTCTCCCACTTTCACTTTCTCATCCACGGTAACCGCATGCACCTTCAGCTCTCCGTCATACGTCACGTAGCGCTTGAGCAAGGAGTACTTACTGCGGAGCAGTTTGTCGTTAATGGATTTATCTCCCATTTTGACGCCCAAGACAAAGGGAACGCCCTCTCGGATGAGCATGTTGATATTGCCATTGCTGCCGTAGCCGCGATCGGCAACGAAGGCAAAGTCATTCATGTCAAAGCCGACTTGCTGCATGCGTGCCACGACATCGCTAAAGGAAGAAAAGTCATTGATGGAGCCGCTGGAAACACACGCATAGACGATCTCCCCGGTCTGCTGATCCATAACGACCGATAGGTTGATTTGCGGGATGTCGGCATCGCGCTTGGCATGACCGAATTCAGCCTGCTCAATGCTTTCCGAGTAAGTACTGATAGAGGTGCTATCGATGATGCAAAAACGCTTGAGCATCTGAGGATTGTCCGAGCGCTTTAAGCTTTGAGCCCGCTTGTAGCGCTCAAACCAAAATTGATCCATCTTCTCACGACTGACGCGAGTAAAAAGCTCGGAAATCCGTTGCCCGGAGAGCAACGCTTCGGAAGGCAAATAGTAGTTATACGACCAAACCGGAAAGGCATCGGCAGAGCCGCGAGCAAGCAGGTGATAGATCGCTTGGGCAGCCAAGGCGTAAGCATCGTTTTTCCCGAGAACCGTCGTCAGGGAATCCAAAATGCCGCTCGATTGCAGCAAGGAAAACAAGGCAAAAGTGGAGCCGAAGATTTTACTGTTGGGTTCTTGAGTTTCGTCATCTTCGTCGCCCGGGGCGAGCGGCTTCTCCGCTTTGGCGTTCCCCGTTAAGGACTGATAGCTCTCCCAGTCGTAAAGAGCATGATCGTAGTAGTACCAATCACGACCTTTTAGGCCCGGGTAGCGCTCGAGGAATTGCTTGCTGATTTTGACCAAACCGTTGTCTTTAAGGGCGCCGACGTGGTGCTGGACGCCGAGTTTGGGATGTCCGGGTTTGTCGTCGGTCTTTTTGACCCAGACGGTTTTGTAAGCGCGGATGTAGCGGCGGCCTTGAGCGTCATGTCGCTCAATGAAGCAGAGGTCGCAGAAAGGTTTATGATCGAGCATTTTGCTCTCCTAATAGATTTTATAACGTTATACATTAGGTTTGAGATAAAGTCAAGATTTATGAAGAAAAAAGTGAATAAAAACAAAGGGGAAATAAAAGAATTTAGATAACTTTTGATCCCGCTCAAACCGAATTAATCAAGTTGAGCGGGAGTTAGGGATACCTCGGTCGCTCCCAAAGCTTCCGAGGTTTTTTGTTGCAGCGCTTGCCGGCCATTGGGTTCAGGGTGCTGATACGGGCAAACAAAAGCGGATCTTTGGCATGGTTAATCCCAAGCTCTTGATCCGCTGCGAGTTAAGCTTAGTCGACGTGCTTGCCGTTTCTAAACGGTACCGTTGCTTCAATCTTATCGGTGAGCATCGTCACGCACCGGTTGGTAAGGTCTTCAGCTAACGCGAGGGCATCGGCAATCACCTTCTGATTAAAGCGGTTAAGCAATTCGCAAGCCTTGGCTTCATCGGTCTTAACGAGGTCAAGGTACATTTCCTCCATGACTTTTTGAGCTCTATCGGTGTGCGCCTCAAAAGCGGCAAAGGCCTTTTGTACGACCGGGGCAAAGCGGTCGAAGTCGGTCATGGCGATGGCTTGAAGGCGCCGGTAGGTCCAAAAAGCCGAAAAGCCATCGGCTTCGGCCGTGCCAACCTGATAAGTCATCGGGGCTTTTTCAAGGCCTGCGTAAAACGGTACGAAAACGGAAAGAGCCCCCATGCCGAGCGCGAGGTAGGTCACTTCGCCGATTTCTTTCGGCAGCCAGGGCCTCACATGCATGATGTGCGTTTCGTACGTGCGGAAAACGCTGATGGGGCGCCATTTTTCTTGACCATTTAATCCGTTGGCGTAGGGATCGTGTTCCGTGCCCTGATAGTGATCGCGCATAATGGTTCGCAGGTCCGTCAAACTGACCTTTTCCTTGGGCTTCATAAATACCGGGAAGTGCCGACCGTCATCGGGAGCTTGCACACGCTCCGGATTGAAGTATTGTTGGATGCGCCAAACCCGCGGATCGTTATAGACGCGGTCGCGCTCGTCATTTCGCGTATAGGCTTTAGAAAAATTAAAGGCACCGTCGCGCTCGGGGGCATAAAAACCATGTTCGCGGGCAAATTCAACGAGATTGGGAGAAGCCATCATTTCAGAGCTTTCCGGATCGTAGTCCTGCAAACGCCCTTGGTTAGCCGTCGTATAGTAGACATCTTCTTGAAGGTGTTGAGCCATCCATTGATGGCCCGATCCGGTTTCAAACCACCAAATGCCGTCCTTATCGATAAAAGCCACACCGAAGCCCTCCCCGGCTCCGATTTCCTCGACAATCTTGCCGAGAAGCTTCACGCCTTCGACGGCCGTGCGGCAGCGGCACAGTACGACGTCCGGAATATCGTCTTCGGTAATGCCAGATTCGGTGTTATACGGATCAATTTTCAAAATAGCGTCGGAAGCGAAGATCGATTCCGTTGCGGTGATGCCCAAGCCCGCTTCGTTATAGCCTTCGCCGCCGTGCAGGTGCGTGCGCCAGTTCGGGAAAGTCGTATAGCGAAGGCTATTTTCCGGAAGCGGATAGGCAAAGCGGTTGACGCCGCCCATGGCGGCCGTACTGTGAAAGCCTTTTTGGCCCGAAACGGCCGGATGGATAATGAAATGTTGCGGGCTGCGCGAATCGTGGTCAGCGCTGCGGGTGATCAAGTAGGAGCCGTCAACCGTGGCTTCGGATCCTACCAAAATGGTCGTACACATAGGATAAACTCCTTAGTTTGCAATCCCGAGCATGATAACACCGGGCCGAAAGACGGTTGAAAGCTTTCGGCCAAGTATTGACGGGCCTCAAGCGGCCGATGAAGTTAACGATTATGAGCGCTGCTTTTTAACGCCGACGGTCGTCAAAATTGCACCTAACTGCATGAGAGCCATCAAGATGAGCGCGGCCGAATACTGGCCGATATCAAGCAAGGCGCCGGCGGCCAAAGGCGCCAACGTTTGCCCGAAATCCATCCCGCAGTAGGTAAAGCCGTAGACGCGACCGAAGCTATTTTTTCCCACCTTTTGCATGCAGGTTGAGCGGATCATCATGTCGCGGGAGGGATTGGCTAAGCCGCAGCCTAAGCCCAAGACCGTCATGACCGGAAAGAGGCTCCAAGTCGGAATGGCGCCGGTAGCGAGCAGGCAGGCCATTGCAAAAGACACGGACAAGCACAGCGCAACGACTCGTTCGCTATCGGTAAAGAGTTTGGCTAGCCACGCTCCGATGAGAACGCCCACGCCGTTTCCGATCAAGTAACAGGTGAGCGCGACCGTGGCGGATTCATGGGCTACGTGGTAGATCTTTCCGAAAATCGAAGGCGAGAAATTTTGCAAAATGCTCAGGGCAAAGGAATTAAAGAAGAAAAAGCCGAAGCAAAGCCAGACGGCGGGAGTGAGTAAAAAGGCAAAACTGCTGCCTTCTTCGGCAACGGGCGTCTGCGTTTTCTGAATTCGGGAATTTCCATCCGGCCCGTCTATATTGTGCAAGGCCGGATCCAAGTCAAATAGTCGCCTGGCAAAAATAAAGGAAGTTAAAACGAGGCCGGCGACGGCAGCAGCACTCAACGCAGCCGTCCGCCAACCGAAAACGGAGGCGACCGCAACCATCATGACGGGAGCCACTGCCCAACCGACATTGCCCATGACCAAGTGTATTGAGAAGGCAAAAGGCAAACGGTCGGCCGAGACCAAACGGTTCATAAGGGAATAATCGGTCGGATGGAAAACGGAGTTGCCGAGCCCGGCCAAGAAGGTGACTAAAAATAGCGTGTAGTAATTGGGACTTAAAGAGAGGATGAGTCCCGCAACGGTTAAAAGGGAAATCCCCGTGAAAAGCGTCTTTTTGGCTCCCCATCGGTCGGAGATGATGCCGCTAGCGGCCTGGCCCACGGTACTGGTAATAAAAAAGACCGTCATCACCGCGCCCATTTGCGTGAAGTTTAAGCCGAACTCCGGCATGATCCAAGGAAAAAGCGGCGGGATGACCAGTTGGAAAAAGTGAGAAATCGAGTGCCCGAGTCCGAGCAGTGTGATTAAAAGCACGTCACGTTGTCGGGCAATCGAACTCATAAGGCCTCCGCCAATTTAGTTGGCTTTCCACAAAAGCGTCGAGATGGCCAGCAGCGTGAAAATAACGGCGCTGGTTTTATTCAGTATATTCTGAACTTTTGCGCTGCGCAGCCGGTCAGCTAAAGTACCCGCGCACCACGCCACCATTAAAAAGACCACAAGCGTGCACATCATAAAAGTAAAGCCCATGATGAGCATTTGGATCATGACCTGGGTTTCCGTCGCTCCTTTGACAATAAATTGCGGGAAAAAAGCCAAGAAGAAAATGAGCACTTTCGGGTTGGTGATGTTCATTAAAATGCCGCGACGCCAGTACTGAAACGGCGTGAGCTTGACAAGCTTTTTAATCGAAGCTTCATCATCGGTGCCGGCCGGCGCATGCCAAGCGCCCCAAGCCAAATATAAAAGGTAAGCCGCACCGGCGCATTGAATGATAAAAAGCAATGTGGGCGAGGCAGCCACCACGGCAGCTACGCCAAAGGCAGCAAGCATCGTCTGAATGCACACGCCGACGCATAGGCCGAGCGTCACGAACACGCCGGCTCGCGCGCCGTAGATGGCCGATTGCAATAAAACGAAGAGATTATCCGGTCCGGGGGCAACCGCTAAAATGGCCGCAGCAATCGTAAAACTTACCCAAAGGTCAAAAGGCATATTACACACTCGCTTTCTTTTTTAATTAAAAAGGGACCGATGCGAACACCGATCCCTCGTATTAAGCCTTAAACTTTGAAGCGCTTAGCCGACAAACTTGCGGGCGTTGCGGAACATGCGCATCCAGGGGCTGAATTCGCCGAGCGTATCGGGCGCCCAGCTCATCTGAACCGTACGGTGGGTCCGTTCCGGATGCGGCATCATGATCGTAAAGCGTCCGTCAGGAGTCGTGACCGAGGTAATGCCGCCCGCAGAACCGTTCGGGTTAAACGGATAGACTTCCGTGGGACGACCGGCCGGGTCAACATAGCGCGCGGCAAGAACCGCTTTCTGCGCATCTTCCGGACGAATCCATTGCACGTGGCCTTCGCCGTGGGAGTTGACGATCGGCATCGAAGAGCCGGCCATCGAATCAAAGAAGATCGACGGGCTCTTTAAGATTTCCACCTGGACTAAACGGGCTTCAAACTGTTCGCTATCGTTGCGGACAAAGCGGGGCCAGTATTCTGCACCGGGAATAATGTTACGCAGATGGCTCATCATTTGGCAACCGTTGCAAATACCTAAGGCAAAAGTATCACCCCGGTTAAAGAACGCGCCGAACATGTCAAGCATGCGGCTGTTGCAGAGGATGGTCTTAGCCCAGCCGCCGCCCGCGCCCAACACGTCGCCGTAGGAGAAGCCGCCGCAGGCAGCCAAACCGACGAAGTCTTTGAGGTCGGCGCGACCGGAAATCAGGTCGGTCATATGCACGTCGTAAGCTTCAAAGCCCGCACGGGTGAAGGCTGCCGCCATTTCCGTTTGGCTGTTAACGCCTTGCTCGCGCAAAATCGCCATGCGAGGACGAACCCCCGTCGCAATATAGGGCGCAGCCACATCCTCTTCGGTATCAAAAGTCGTGCGCACGAACAAGCCCGTGTCGTCTTTGGCCGTGCAGCGGGCATACTCTTGATCGGCGCAAGCCGGATTGTCGCGGCGGCGGGCGATTTGCCAAGACACTTCGCTCCAAGCTTGTTGCAACGCTCCCCGCTCCTCTTCATAGACCACTTCGTCGTGGGCTTGGATAATGAGCTTGTCGTCTTGATTGAGGGTGCCGATAAAGTGCGTGCAGTGGGCAAAGCCCGAGGCCTTCACTTCGGCGAAGACTTCGTCAATGCGGTCAACCGGCACCTGCAAAACGGCGCCGAGCTCTTCATTAAAGAGCGCCCCGATTACGTCTTCGGCTTTGGAGCTAGCGGTCATGGAGTCCAGCGCGAGCGTCACGCCCGTGTGGCCGGCAAACATCATTTCCGCAACGGTGGCGAGCAAGCCGCCGTCGGAGCGGTCGTGGTAACTCATCACGCAACCGGCCAGCGTAAGCTTGCGGACCATTTTCACGAAAGCCTTCAGCTCATCGGTGTTATCAAGATCCGGCGTTGCGCTGCCGAACTGCTGTGTCACTTGTGACAAAATGGAGCCGGCCATGCGATTCTTACCGTGGCCCAAGTCAATGGCAACCAATAGGCTCGGCTTGTCAGTCTTAAGCTGCGGCGTCAGGGACAAGCGGACGTCTCCGACCGGAGCGGCTGCGGAAACAATCAGCGAAACCGGTGAAGTCACCGACTTCTTCTCGCCGTCGGCCTCCCAAGTGGTCTTCATCGAGAGACTGTCCTTGCCCACCGGAATGGCAATGCCGAGTTTTTGGCAAACGTCGCTGGCGGCCTGCACGGCATCATAGAGCTTCGCGTCTTCGCCATCGGTGCCGCAAGCGGCCATCCAGTTTGCTGAAAGCTTCACCAAACGCAAGTCAATGTCTGCGCTGACGATATTGGTAATGGCTTCACCGATTGCCATGCGGCTGGCTGCCGGCGCATTGGCAATGGCCAGCGGCGTGCGCTCGCCCATGGCCATGGCTTCACCGCGGTTATCCAAGAAGCTGATATTGGTGACCGCGGCATCGGCTACCGGCACCTGCCACGGGCCGACCATTTGGTCGCGATGGACCAAGCCGCCAACCGTACGGTCGCCGATCGTAATTAAAAAGCTCTTGCCGGCAACCGTCGGGTGGCGCAAAACGTCTTTAACGGCTTTTGCCAAATCAATACCCTCGGCCTTAAATTCCGGCAGGGCAGCTTCAACGTGCTTGACCTCCCGATGCATGCGCGGGGCTTTGCCCAAGAGAACTTCCATCGGCATGTCAACGGCAGGCGTTTGCCCCTCTTCGCGGGCAACCACGAGCGTATTGTCTTCGCTAATCGTGCCCAAAACGGCGTAGGGGCAGCGTTCGCGGCGGCACATGGCATCAAAGCGCTCCAAGCTTTCCGGAGCAATAGCGATGGAATAGCGCTCCTGGCTTTCGTTGCACCAGATTTCGAGCGGGCTCATGCCGCTTTCTTCCAGGGGCACCTTCGTAAGGTCAAGGCGTGCGCCGTGGCCCGAGAGGTCAGCCAACTCCGGCATGGCGTTCGATAAGCCGCCGGCGCCAACGTCGTGGATGGCAAGAATCGGATTATTTTCTCCGGCAGCCCAGCAGCGGTCGATCACTTCCTGGGCCCGGCGTTCCATTTCGGGGTTGCCGCGCTGCACGCTGTCAAAGTCAAGCGCTTCGGAGTTGGCGCCGGTCGTCATGGAGCTTGCCGCTCCCCCGCCCAAGCCGATGCGCATGCCCGGACCGCCCAGGCTGATAAGAAGCGTGCCAGGGGGCAAGCTGGTCTTGTGGGTTTGGTCATTGCGGATATTGCCGATGCCGCCGGCCAGCATAATGGGCTTATGGTAGCCGTAGTGCTTGCCGCCCACGTTGCTTTCGAAAACGCGGAAGTAGCCCAAGACATTCGGGCGTCCGAATTCGTTATTGAAGGCAGCCGCTCCCAAGGGGCCGTCGGTCATGATCGATAAGGCGCTCGCAATGCGCGTCGGGTAGCCGTAAGGCTTATCCGAAGAGCTTTGCATTTGTGTCACGTCTTTGTCGTTTTCCCAGCCTTGCGGAGCATCCGGCAGCTGCAACGATGAAACGGTAAAGCCGCACAAGCCGGCTTTCGGACGGGCGCCACGCCCCGTTGCACCTTCATCGCGGATTTCACCGCCCGAACCCGTCGAGGCTCCAGGGAAAGGCGAGATCGCCGTCGGGTGGTTGTGCGTTTCGACCTTAAAGACCGTGTGCGTTAATTCCTTTTCCTCGGTAAAGACCTTTCCGTAGTTTTCTCCGTCAGGGGTTCTCGGGTACAGACGCGGCACTTCGGCGCCTTCGAAGATGGCGGCGTTATCCGAATAAGCCACAATCGTGCCGTCCGGATGGGCCTTATGCGTATCGCGGATCATGCCGAAAAGGGTCTTTTCTTTAGCTTCCCCGTCGATCGTCCATTGGGCATTGAAGATCTTATGGCGGCAGTGTTCGGAGTTGGCCTGGGCAAACATCATCAATTCGACGTCCGTCGGATTGCGACGAGCCTTCGTAAAGGCTTCGGTGAGGTAGTCGATCTCATCTTCGCTCATGGCTAAGCCCATGCTCAGATTGGCTTCTGCCAAGGCGCTGCGCCCTTCTTTCAAAAGGTCCACCGTTACCATGGGCTTGCCCGGCAGTTCCTTAAAGAGGGTTTCAGCCGGGATGTCGGCATCAACCACGCTCTCGGTCATGCGGTCATGCAAGACGCCGGCCACTTTGGCCAAAACAGCCGAATCCGGAGTCCGGCCGCCAAAGTCGATGTTATAAAGCGTGCCGCGTTCAATACGCACGATGGCATCCAAACCGCAATTGCGGGCGATATCGGTGGCCTTGCTCGCCCAAGGGCTAATCGTGCCCAAGCGCGGAATGACCATGAAGGTCGCATCGGCAGCAACATCCTTGTCATTATTGCCGTAGCTCAAAAGCGTGGCCAGCCGATCGGATTCGTCAGCAGTTAATTCGCGCGAAGCATGGACGAAGTGAACAAAGCGGGCTGAAATGCCGCGGGCTTCGGGAGCTAATGCTTGGATTGATTTAAGCAATCGAGCGGCACGAAAGTCCGATAAGGCACTGGTCGCTTTTAAGGAAAACATCGAATCAGTATTGGACATGACGGAAAGATTCCCTATTAAAAATGCAAATGAATAACCAAATTAACGACTCATGCCATTATAAAGATCAGAAACCCATTTCACAGGACAAAATCGGAAAAAAGCTTTTGAATTTCAATGTAATATCTTCATGTGAAAATAGTTTTCAAAAATGATTCGCGTCGGGCCACCTCGGCGGGCACTGCTCGAGTGCAACCGTAGTGAGATTGCGGAAGTTTTTAGGTGATCCCGGACGATATCGGTCGCTTATGTTCCGACTCAATGATGAACTGCCGTGTTTAGCCGCAAGCGGTTTCATGGGAGCATGCCCCTATTTCTAGCCGTCGTCTGGCCTCTGCACGAGCGTGCTGATGCCGTACAAAATCAGAAGCAAGGCATCGTTCGGGATCTAAGTGATGTTTTGCTGCCTTTTCTTCCTCTTTCTTGACGCGATAGGTCAGCTCCACAACGAAGGTGTTTCCCGTCGGCACAATTCTCAAGTCGCCCGTCATTGCTTCCTGCGTTTTCGCACGGGGAATTCCGTGGTATCTGTTAAAATAGCGACGTTTTTACTTGGACTTAATTTAGGAGCGTTACAAGAAATGTCGACGACCCTTTTGACATTGGAGGAATTGGCGGATCTGGAAGAGCGCCAATCGCACATTCTGCCGGCCGGCACATTGATGGACCGTGCCGGTTTTGTTATTGCCAACTGGATTGATGATCAATGCGATGCCGCGAGCACGATTGTGATTTTGTGCGGCCCGGGCAATAACGGCGGAGACGGCTATACGGCTGCGGCCCATTTGAAAGGCCGCGGACACCATGTCATCTGCGTGATGGTCGGCGGCAAAAAGCCCAAGACCGAAGATGCGCAACGCGCCTATCAAAATTGGCTCGACAAAGGCGGCGAAGTCATGGAAGATCCTTACATGGCTCCGAAAGCTGACGTGGTGGTCGATGCCATGTTCGGCGTCGGCATCTCCAAGCCGATTTCGGGCGACTTCATTGATGCGGTACTTTGGTTTAATGAACGCCAAGCGCTGCACATGGCCATTGATATCCCCACGGGTATTGATGCGGAAAAAGGCACTTGGGTGGGCGGTATCAAGGGCTGCATGGCCGATATGACGCTAAACCTCATCAGCGCCAAGGCCGGTTGCTTCATGAATGACGGCAAGGATGCAAGCGGCATGGTTACGCTCTCGGAGTTGGATGTCTCCGTTCCCCTGGCCTCGCGCGGCTTGATCGACACCGATGATTTCAAGCACATCCTTGAGCTGCGAAAGTACAACTCCCACAAAGGCACGTACGGTCACGTGGTTGTCATCGGCGGAGCCAAAGGCAAAACCGGTGCGGCTATCATGGCAGCCCGTTCGGCACTGAAGCTGGGAGCCGGCTCAGTGACAGTCGAACTGATGCTGGATAATCCTCCGGCCTACGACCCGGTACAACCCGAACTCATGATCACCAATGACGAACAGGATTTGAGCCAAGCCGATGCGATCGTTATCGGGTGCGGCATGGGCTTTAGCGAGCACGCCAAAAAGCGCCTCGTGGATGCCATCAATACCAAGGTGCCGCTCATTATCGATGCCGATGCGCTCACGATGATTTCTCAGGATCAGGCGCTCGAAGACAGCGTGCTCGGTCGCCGCGCCCATACGGTGATGACGCCGCACCCGGGTGAAGCGGCCCGCTTGCTGCACCGAGATGTAAAAGAAATCCAAGCCGATCGCATGGAAAGCGCTCGCGAATTGGCTCTTCAAACCGGTGCCATTGTTGTTTTGAAAGGCACGGGTACCGTGGTGGCTTTAAGAAGCTCGCGCACCTGGGTCAATCCCACGGGAAGCGCTTGCTTGTCTACGGCCGGCACCGGCGACGTTTTGGCCGGCATGATTGCCTCTTTCTTTGCGCAAAAGTTTGACATGGTGAGCGCTACGCTCGGGGCCGTTTGGCTGCACGGCGAAGCGGTACGTGCCCGCAACACCGGCATCGTGGCCATGGATGTGGCTGAGCGCGCAGCCCGCGCTTTGGAAATCTTGCGTTGGGGCGGCAATCCCGATGACTTGATTGATCCGTATGACGAAAGCGAATTTGTGCTTGACGAAGACGGTCCGGGCGAGGCGCTTGCCCGAACGATGGGAAGCGAAGAAGCATAAGCTCTTGATATCGGCTGCTGTCATTGCCGCAGCAGCCTTCAATATAGCAACGCCGACATCGGAAATTTCCTTTGTCGGCGTTTTTGCAGGTCGATCAGAGCTTTTTAGTGCTCAGGATCTTCCTCGGGATTGTAACCCGGCTTATATTCGTCCTTGAGGATTTGCACGCCGAATTTATTTTGCAGTGCATCCATGTAGACATTGGTTTCAGCCAAGCTATAGAGCTGAGCCAATTCGGCCTTACGCATGGCAAGCTCTTCAGGCGTGGGTTCGGTCTTCTTGCTATCGAGCACTTCGATGACCACATAAGCGCCGTTTTGCGATTGCACGCCGGTGTAGCTCGGCAGAGCTTGCGCCGCCGGTCGCAGGGCAGCCGTGACCACGTCAAAGCCTAAACCGTTCGGATTTTCCCGAGAGACTTCAACCTTTTCGGAAAATTTCGTATTCCCCTTCTTGGTCGTTTGCCACTGGGCAAGTTCCTTTTCCCCTTCCACCTTGGTCAGCTGCGCCGCCTTTTGGTTTTTCAGGGCCGTTACGATATCGCCCTTCACATCGGCAAAGGCTTTAGTGCTGCGCGGATGGTGTTCGACAACGCGAGCCGAAATCAGCGTGTTGGGCGCCACTTCGATGGCGTTGGAATTGCGCTTGTCGCTGAGAACATCAAAGCTATAGAGGGCCTCAACGACGCCTTGGTTAATCAACTGGTCTTCGTAGTCGCGCGTAATCCCCTGGGCGGTTTGCTTCTTTAACTTGAAGCGTTCAATAACCGGATCAAGCGATTCGCTTTGTTCGTAAACCATGTTGGAGAACGTTTCGGCATCCTCGGCGAAAAGTTCCATGGCCTTTTGTTGGACATAAAGCGATTGAATTTCATCGCGCACTTCATCTAACGGCTTAATTTGCTGAGCGCGCACGTCATCGATTCGGATAATGTGATAGCCGAAAGCGGTTTTCACCGGGCCGACAATATCGCCTTTTTTGCCGTTAAAAACAGCTTGTTCAAATTCCGGTACCATCATGCCGCGACCGAAAAAGCCGAGCTTGCCGCCGTTCTGAGCGCTGCCCGGATCATCGGAGTGTTCCTTGGCCAATTTCTCGAACTGCTTGGGATCGGCCTTGACTTGAGCCAACACGTCATCGGCTTCTTTCTTGGCAGCAGCCTCTTCAACGCCGGCCGTAGCAATCAAGATATGGCTTGCACTGCGCTGCTCAGGCGTGGCAAAACGTTGGGGATTTTGTTCATAGAAGGTTTTGATGTCATCTTCGCTGGCTTTAATGTCGGTATAAATTTCCGGCGAGAGCACAACGTACTCAATATCAACACTTTCCGGAACGGCAAAAAGCGCTTGGTTGTCGGCGTAGTATTTTTGCGCTTCCTCGTCGCTTACGCTGACCTTATCCATGTAGCGTGAAGGAAGGATCGTGTAGGTACGCACCGTACGCGTTTCGGTGAGCAAGTCGTGGATGCGCTGGGCCATTGCCGTCGAACCTAACGAAGTACCGGCAACCGAATTGATCAGCATCTCGCGGGAGAGATCGCGGCGCAATTCTTGAACGAATTGCTCATCGGATTTGCCCATGGAATTTAAGAATTGCTTGTAGACTTCGGTGGAAAACTGGCCGTTGCGTTGGAAAGCCGGGGCTTGTTTGATCATGTTAATGGCATCGGCTTCACCGACGGAAACATAATCGCCGGTCATCTCCAGCATCAGCGCGCGTTCTGCAATGAGGTTATTTAAAATCATCACGCGGGCTTCTTGCGTATCCAGCATGTTAGCCTTGAAAGAATTGCCCATCTGACGGCGCAAATTGTCCAAAGCCATGCGCTTGGCATTGTCGAAGTCCATCATCGTAATCGAGGTGTCACCGACCGTGGCAATGTCATTTTCATCATCGCTCATGCGGTTATAACTGTAGATACCCGTAACAACAAAGGACGGAATGATGAAAATCATGGCGATAAACATCATCCATCGTTTATGAGTACGAAAAGCTTGAAGCATTTCCCAATTCCCTGTGGTTGAAAATTCGGTTTTACCGAAGTTAAAAAACTTGTTAATGATAGCAATTAGAGCCTAAAAAAGCCTCGGGATTTGTAACGAAAAGACAGGATCTGGCAGGCGCGACGGGCGGCGCAGATAAGAAAAAATCCCGCCGGCTTTCGCCTCGGGACCATCGATATTGGCGGAGTGGACGGGACTCGAACCCGCGACCCTCGGCGTGACAGGCCGATACTCTAACCAACTGAGCTACCACTCCGGACTACTCTTTCCGTCTTGTTGTTTATGGTGGGTGCTAAGAGGCTCGAACTCCTGACCTACGCCTTGTAAGGGCGCCGCTCTACCAACTGAGCTAAGCACCCATAAACATCAAAGTGAAGACCGCATTTTATACGACTGAGGAACTGTTTTCAAGCCCAAACTACAAAATTTTTTGATTTTTAGTCACAAAAACACAATAGGATGTTGTTAAGCCTTTGTATTAAAAAAGAAAAAGGGGAAGATTTTTAAGTCCCCTCCCCTTTTTTCTCTCAGAGCCCGAAAATTACGCTTTAGAGCCGAGCTGCTGGTTTCCGTCAGAAACCGGAGCGCAGACCGGTGCTTGTACCTCGCTCGTGAGCGAATCAAAACGCTTCATCGGGTTGCGAACCAGCGCAATCGGGAGGATTTCATCAATCCATTTAACCGGGATGATTTCCAGACTATTCTTGACATTGGTTGGAATTTCTTCCAAATCCTTGACGTTGTCCTTCGGAATCAAAACGGTCTTCACGCCGGCGCGCAATGCTGCCAGGAGTTTTTCCTTCAACCCGCCGATTTCAAGAATTTCTCCGTGCAGCGTAATTTCGCCCGTCATGGCGACATCACACCGTACGGGAATCTTCGTTAAGGCCGAGACCATGGCTGTAGCGATGGCTCCGCCCGCACTCGGTCCGTCCTTGGGCGTAGCCCCTTCCGGGAAGTGCAAGTGCCAATCGGTCTTTGCGAAAATGTCGCTATCAAGCCCCAAGCTTTCTGCGCGGGCACGAACGACGCTTCGGGCGGCCTCGACCGATTCCTTCATCACGTCGCCCAAGCTGCCGGTGCGTTGTACTTGGCCCTTGCCCGGGAAGACGGCAGCTTCGATCGAGAGCAAATCGCCGCCCGCTTCCGTCCAAGCCAAACCATTGACTTGGCCGATTTGCGGCTCCTTCTGGGCGAGCCCGATGCTAAAGCGGCGCACCCCGAGATACTCGCCGATATTGCCCGAGCCCACAACCACGGTTTTGTAGTCGGCCTTAGCCCGGCGCGAGCGCTTCTTCGGTGCAGAGCCTTGGGCAATGAGCGCATTTTTCACGCATTTGCGGCAAATCTTGCTGGTTTCGCGTTCCAAGCCGCGCACGCCGGCCTCACGCGTGTAGTAGCGAATGATGTCCAAAATCGCCTCATCGGTGATTTCCAGTTCATTCGGGCGCAAGCCGTTTGCCTTGATTTGCTTCGGAATCAAATGCCGTTTGGCAATATTGAGCTTTTCATCCTCGGTGTAACCGGAAAGATAAATCACCTCCATGCGGTCAAGCAATGCTTGAGGAATGTTTAACGAGTTGCTCGTAGCCACGAACATGACGTCAGAGAGGTCATAATCGACTTCTACATAGTGATCCTGGAACGTGTTGTTTTGTTCCGGATCCAACACTTCGAGCAAAGCGCTCGCCGGGTCTCCGCGGCTGTCCATGCCCATCTTGTCAACTTCGTCGAGCAAAAAGAGCGGATTGCGCACGCCCGCCTTCGTAATGCTTTGGATAATCTTGCCGGGCATGGAGCCGATATAGGTGCGGCGGTGCCCGCGAATTTCCGCTTCATCGCGCACGCCGCCCAAGGCCATACGGACGAACTTGCGGTTCGTGGCACGGGCGATCGACTGACCGAGGCTCGTCTTGCCTACGCCCGGGGCACCCACCAAGCAAAGGATCGGCGCTTTGAGCTTATCGACACGGGCCTGAACGGCCAAGTATTCCAAAATACGCTCCTTGACCTTTTCCAAGCCGTAGTGGTCGGCTTCCAAAATGTCGCTTGCCTTCTTGAGATCCTTGCTCACCTTGCTCTTTTGTGTCCAGGGCAGGGCCAGCAGCGTGTCCAAGTAGCCGCGCACCACCGTGGCTTCAGCCGACATCGGAGGCATCATTTTGAGTTTCTTTAGTTCGCCGGTTGCTTTTTCGCGGGCTTCCTCGCTCATTCCGCTCGAAGCAATCTTCTCCTCATACTGGTCAAGGTCAGCCCCTTCGTCTTCACCGTGGCCGAGTTCGCGCTGAATGGCCTTCATCTGTTCATTCAAGAAGTACTCGCGCTGATTTTTGTCCATTTGCTTTTTCACGCGGTTTTGGATCTTGGCTTCAATTTGCACTTGATCCATGAGCTCGGTGATTCTTGCCAAAACAAGTTCACAACGCTTGAGCAAATCAGGTTCTTGCAGAATCTCCTGGCGCTTGGCCGGGCTGATATTCAAATAGGCGCTCACCGTATCAACGGCGTCTTCCAAGTCGTTTTTATTTTGGATCGTCTGCTCAATGCCCTTGGGCATGGCCGGATTAGTTGCGGCAAAATTCGAAAAAGCCGTTGTCAGGGCCCGCTTCCAAGCTTGCACCTCCAGGGGCTGATCCGGATAAACCGTTGCAAGGCTATCCACGACCGCGGTCACGTGAGGCTGGCTGAAATCAAGCGACTTCACCTGGGCACGATAAAGCCCCGAGAGCAGCAATTTCACCGTCCCGTCCTGTTGGGTCAGCCGCTGCAGCACACGGGCGACTACACCGACCTTATACAAATCATTTTCCTTGGGGTCGTTAATCTCCGGATTGATTTGCGTGAGCACCAGGATTTCGTTGTTATCCCCCATGGCTTGAAGGGCAGCCAAGGACATTGCACGGCCGGCATAAACCGGCGCAATGCTGCTGGGAAACACGACCATGTCCCTTAACGGAAGCACGGGTAAAACTTTTTCTTTTATCGAGGGATTATTTTTTGTCATAGATATATTCAGATCCACGATCCTAGTCAATACACACCCTATATGGGGTTTAAAGACTGAAATTCAAGTCTTTTGCAAGGATTGATCAAGAAGAAGAGAATCGGGCATCTTTTTTAGAGTATTAGAAAAGAAAGCGATGCCCGAGTGATTTTTCGTTCAAGGTTTAGCGGATATAAAGCGGCTTGGTGTCTTGGTTGATGGTCTTTTCATCGACCACAACCTCTTTTACGTCTTTTTGTCCGGGTACTTCAAACATGACGTCCGTTAATACGTGCTCGACAATACTGCGAAGACCGCGGGCGCCGGTTTTCCTAGCCAGCGCTTTTTGCGCAATAGCCTTCAGTGCCGGCTCGGTCACCGTGAGCTTTACGCCTTCCATGTCAAAAAGCGTTTGGTACTGCTTGATCAAAGCGTTCTTCGGTTTAACAAGAATGCTGATCAAAGCCTCTTCGGTTAATTCCTGTAGCGTGGCAATCACCGGTAGGCGCCCCACCAATTCGGGAATCAATCCGTACTTGACCAAGTCCGTCGGTTCGACCTGATCGAAAAGCTCCGTCAGGCTTTTTTCACTCTTGCTCTTGAGTTGAGCGCCGAAACCGATGCCTGCTCTTTCCCCGCGGCGCTGAATGATCTTTTCCAAGCCGTCAAAGGCTCCGCCGCAGATAAATAAGATGTTGGTGGTGTCAACGGCCACCATGGCCTTGCCGGGATTTTTGCGACCGCCCTGTTGCGGAAGATTGGCCACCGTTCCTTCAATAAGTTTTAAAAGCGCCTGCTGCACCCCTTCGCCCGAAACATCGCGGGTAATGGAAGGGTTCTCGCTTTTACGGGCAATCTTATCGATTTCATCCAGGTAAATGATGCCGTGCTGGGCTTTCTCAATATCCCCGTCGGCGGCTTGCAAAAGCTTCAGAACCACATTTTCAACGTCTTCGCCAACGTAGCCCGCTTCCGTCAGCGTGGTGGCATCGGCAATGGCAAAGGGCACGTCAAGCATTTTGGCAAGCGTTTGAGCAAAGAGCGTCTTGCCGGATCCGGTCGGACCGATTAACAGGATGTTGCTCTTGGAGAGCTCTACCTCGGAAGTCTTCTCGCTTAAATGGCGCAAGCGTTTGTAATGGTTATAAACTGCCACTGACAAAATGCGCTTGGCGCGGTCTTGGCCGATTACGTATTCGTCAAGCTTATCAAAAATTTCTTTGGGGGTCGGCAAGGGCTTTTGAGCGGCAGGTTCAGATCCTTGCGATTCGCCCTCTTTGGAAGCGGATGCTTCACCCGTCATGGATTCCAGTGCCATTCTGGCGCAGTCCGAGCAAATGCTGACGCCATTGGCCGTGACCATATGGTCGACTTCGCTTTCGCTGCGTCCGCAAAATGCACAACGGTTTTTCTTTTCAAACATTGATAGAACCTTTAGCTAAAAAAATCAAAGGGAGGCTCCGCCTCCCCTCTTAAACCGAATCGGTTTGAAGCGGTTACTTCAGGGTTTCGCCGCGCTTGACATAAATCTCGTCAATCAAGCCGTACGCTTTGGCCTGAGTCGGATTCATGTAATTGTCGCGGTCGGTATCCCTGGCAATCGTTTCGATCGACTGGCCGGTGCGTTCGGCCAAAATGGCATTGAGCGTTTGTTTCAAATCCAAAATTTCTTTGGCCTGAATTTCAATATCGCTTGCCATGCCTTGCGAGCCGCCGGAGGGCTGATGGATCATGATACGCGAATTCGGCAAAGCAAAACGTTTGCCCTTTTCCCCGGCTGCCAAAAGGAAAGCACCCATGCTGGCAGCCATGCCTACACAGATCGTGCTCACGGCAGGCTTGATAAATTGCATCGTATCAAAGATTCCCATGCCGGCGTAAACGCTGCCTCCGGGACTATTGATGTAAAGCGAGATATCCTTGTCCGGATCTTCGCTTTCCAAGAAAAGCAATTGGGCAATGACCAGATTCGCACTTTCAGTGGTCACGGGACCGGTCAAGAATACAACCCGGTCACGCAAAAGGCGAGAGAAAATGTCAAAAGCACGCTCACCCCGTCCGCTTTGCTCGATGACGGTAGGCACCAAATTATTTTGAATCATCATTGCCCCTTTCAAGGTCTAACCGATTAGTTAGCACCCATCAATTGATCGAAATCGACCTTTTCTTCCGTGGTCTTGGCCTTGGACAAAGCCCATTCGGTCACCTTGTTTTCCAAGACATAGGCATGGGCATCGTTCATGCGATAGACATCGCTCTTGAACCATTGCTTGACTTCTTCCGGATTTTCGTAGCTGGCGGCCAAATCAGTGATGTGGGCGTCCACTTCTTCATCGGTCGGAGCCAAGTTTTCTTTTTGGACCAAGGCGTCGATCAACAAGCCAAGGCGCACGCGGCGGGCGGCACCTTCCTTAAAGAGCTCGGCCGGGAACGAACGGCCGGGCTTTTTCATGCCGCGGGCCTGCATGTTTTGTTCAAAAGCACGAGCCATGGATTCTTGCTCTTGTTCAACCAAAGCCTTGGGCAGGTCGAACTTGGCTGCATCATTTAAAGCATTCATCACGCCGTCTTTGGTCTTTTGCGTGATACGGGCCTTGACTTCGCGGGTCAAATTGGCAGCGATTTCTTCGCGCATCTTTTCAACGCCGTCATTGATGCCGAGCTTCTTGGCAAATTCAGCATCCACTTCGGGCAACTTAGCCACTTCAACCTTCTTCAATTCCACTTCGAATTGAACGGTCTTGCCGGCCAAGTGTTCAACATAGTCAGCCGGGAAGGTCATATCAAAGGTCTTCTTTTCACCCTTCTTCATGCCGTCAACGGCCTTTTCAAAGTCGGGCAGCATTTGACCGGCGCCGATCACGAAAGCGAAGTCGGTAGCAGAACCGCCTTGGAAGGGTTCACCGTCGAGCTTGCCGACGAAGTCAATCGTCACGCGCTTTTCAGCGCCGGCAACACCTTCGGGATCTTCTTCAAACGTAGCGCGTTGCTTGCGCATGATTTCAATCGTCTTGTCGACTTCGACATCCGTCACGTCGCAGGTGTAGCGCTTTAATTCGACTTCGCTCAAATCCGGCACTTCAACTTCCGGGAAGACTTCAACCGTAGCCGTGAATTCGGGATCCACGTCGTCTTTAATTTCGCCCTTGGGCTCGATGTGGGGAGCGCCGGCCACCTTCAATTGCTTTTCTTGAACGGCGGCTTCGTAAGCCTTGTTCAAGAGTTCATTCAAAGCATCCATGTAGGCTTGGGCACCGTACATTTGACGAACCATCGTCATCGGCACTTTGCCTTGACGGAAGCCGTGGACCTTGACGGTCTTGGCACGCTTTCTCAAAAGGGTTTCGGTATCGGCCTTTAATTGAGCGGCAGACACGGTCAGATCAATGGTACGTTCCAAAGAGCTCTTTGCAGGTTGTTGTTCAGTCATTTTTTTAGATATATAAAAGTGCCGGTGTCTTTCATGAATTCGGATCGCCGGCGGTCAATAACCGAAGACAAGGCGTGAGCACCTTATCTTTTTATCAAAATTCGGGTATGAAAATGGTCATACTTTCATACAGAAACGCTTGATTATAGCCGTGAAATTACCCTTTTTGTTAATTGCTCGAACAAAAATACAACAAATTGTGTTATCTGTGCGCCCGCAACGCAAAGGCACTCTTTAAGCAAAAATTAAACAACTGTTATTTATTCCTTAAATAACAAAAAGATAGGCGAACATTTCAAGCACTCCTTTAGGCCGATTTTCAAAGGCATCAACTCAACTTCTCGAACCGGCCTGATCCGGATTAAAGGCTCGCCAATAAAATTTGGCGGGCCACATCGCCTGTCACATTATGGTTCTCACCTAAATGTACTCCGCGAGCGTTAAAGCGACGTGTAATTTCATCGACGGTTTCCATGCCGATCCCCTTCTCGGATAGGCGGGTAGCTAATCCGAGCGACTTAAAGAACGCCTCAATAGCCGCAATGGTTTGATCAATGCGTGCGTCTTCGGTTCCGTCAACAACACCTAAAACGCGCTCTCCAAATTGCAAAATCTTGGCTTTCTTTTGTTCACGCAGCACTTTAAGTGTGCCCGGATAGACCATTGCCAGCGACTCCCCGTGAGTGATGCCGCAAAGGGCCGTCAGTTCATGACCGATTTGGTGAGTGCACCAGTCTTGCGTTACCCCCATGCGGATAAAGTTATTCAATGCCATCGTCGCGCAGAACATATAGTCGCTCATGAGGTCGTAATCATGTTGATTTTGGCGGATGAGCGGTGCGATTTCCATGGTGCTTGCGATCACGCCCTCAGCCCAACGATCGAGCACCCGGCTTTGCCCGGGCGTCGTCATGTATTGCTCAAAGCAGTGCACCACAATGTCTGCCAAGCTGCAGGCAATTTGATGAGGCGGCAGCGAATAGGTCGTTTCCGGATCCAAAATGGAAAAGACCGGATAATCACCGCGTGCACTGAATTTTTCTTTGGTTTCATGGCAAGAAATCACGCAACCGTTATTCATTTCCGAACCCGTCGCCGGCAACGTCATCACGCTCGCAAAAGGAATCTGCTTGGGCATCTGTCCGGTCTTGACGATATCCCATGCATCCCGTTGCGGTTCGGCAATGGCTGCCGCAACAAGCTTGGTGCCGTCAAGCACGGAGCCGCCACCCACGGCAAGCAGCATGTCCACTTTTTCTTCCAATCCCAACGCCACGGCTTTTCGCAACGTTTCCACGCTCGGGTTCGGCTCAATGCCCCAAAATTCGATATAGTTTTTCCCCTTTAAGGCTTCCGTGACCTGCTGATAGACGCCGTTACGCTTGACGCTTCCACCGCCGAATGTCACCAAAACCTTAGTGCCGTCGGAAATCAAGTCCGCTAAACGGGCAATTTGTCCTTTGCCGAAAATCAAGCGTGTCGTATTCTGGAAATCAAAATTTTGCATTCCTTGCTCCTCTCGTTGGGTTTGCAAATCAAAAATTCAATACAGTGTACGCCCGAAGTTGGCAATCTTGGAAGGAGTATGTCAGAAATTTAAGAGGCTGGCAGATACGAAAAAACCTGCGTGTCAGCAGGCTCAAGAAAAGATCTGGTATCTCCAACGAGATTTGAACTCGTATTCTGACCTTGAGAGGGTCATGTCCTAACCGTTAGACGATGGAGATATCACGGTTTCAACTTCCGATAAAACAAAATGATTATCGGAGACCATCCGAATTGTCTTGGGCATTTTATGCGCGATTGGTTGTACTGTCAACAAAAAACGCACGAAATGCACACTGGTGCGGGGAATCGGACTCGAACCGACACGCCTGCAATAGGCGTCAGGACCTAAACCTGGTGCGTCTACCAATTTCGCCATCCCCGCACGGAAGGCATCATTTTACACGAAAAGTCTATTTTGTTTATTCCAATTTTTCGCTTTGATCTTTGCAGACATCAATCCACTGCCCGCCTGTTACCTTTTCAAGCTCATCGATCGTTAAACGAACGGCATTATGCGCGGAGCCTGCCGCCGGATAAACAAAGTCAAAAAGCTTAAGGCTTTCGTCCAAATAAAGCTTCACCCCTTCCTTTAAGCCGAAAGGCGATACCCCACCCATCGGGTGCCCCACTTTTTCGAGCAATTGCTCCCCGGGGCAGAAATGAGCCTTGTCGTGGAAGAGGTTTCGAAATTTTTTGTTATCGATTTTGGCGGTACCGTTCGTCACAATAACGATGGCATCACCGCTTTTGAGAATCATCGCCATGGATTTGGCAATTCTGGCCGGCTCACAGTGCAGCTGCTCTGCAGCCAACGCCACGGTGGCCGTTGAGTCATCAAATTCGATATACCTGTCGGCAAGGTGATGCTCGGCTAAGATTTTTTTTACGTTTTCTACGCTCATATCAATAAAAAGGGAGGCGGCTGAACTAACAAAAACACCTCCTCCCCTCACATATTGCTAAAACCTAATGGTTGATTATTCGGACTTAACTTTTTTATCATCATCCCCGTCTTGGCAACGACTGCCACCGCAGCAGCATTCGCCGTCTTCATGATGATGGTGGTGATGTTCGCCACCGCAGCAACATTCACCTTCTTCATGATGGTGGTGATGATGCTCGCCACCGCAGCAACACTCGCCTTCGTCATGATGATGGTT
>DVNT01000035.1 GCA_018714185.1 Candidatus Aphodousia gallistercoris
ATCCTGTGGCAGTCGGCGTACGCCGAGCTTTACGCATCGCCCGTACTGTGGCCGGATTTCGGCGCGGAGGATTTGAAAAAGGCGCTTGCCTGGTATGCCGGTCGGCAACGACGTTTCGGCATGACGGGCGAACAGATTCAAGCAAAGCTTCAAGGGGGCTCAGAATGTTAAAACAACGTGTGATCACGGCGATTGTGCTGTTGCTGATCCTGCTGGCGTCGTACTGGGCGGGACCCGTGGCGTTTTGTGCCGTGATGGCTATTGCCTTTTTTCTCGCACAATGGGAGTGGCTCAGGCTTGCCGGCATTCAGTCTTGGGTGGCCGGAGTCGTTGCAGCCATTCTCGGCTTGACCGTATGCTCTTCGGTGTACGTGATGTATGCGGAAATCACCGGCGGACAAATTGAGACGGCTTTCTACAATCAGGTCGCCGGCCTTTTCATTCTTTATGTAGGCATCGTTTCGCTTTTGTGGATCGGCATTGCGATCCGCGTCTTTTTCAGCCGCTTCGGCGGTATGAAAGTGGCTCCGGTGATTGTTTCCGTGACGGCCGTCTTTTTTGCGCCGGCAGCCTGGCTTAGCTTTGTCAGCATGTATTCGGCGTTCGGTATTTCGATGATTTTGTCGCTGCTCATGATCGTGTGGATTGCCGACATCATGGCTTACTTCACCGGGCGCGCTTTCGGCAAGCATCGCCTGGCTCCCGCCATCAGCCCCAATAAGAGCTGGGAGGGGGTTGCGGGCGGCATGGTCAGCGTAATCGTGCTCGGATTATTGGCCGGTTGGTTTTTGCCGCAGTACCACACGGTGCCGGGCGTCTTGATGAATAGCTTCGGCGCCTTGGGATGGGTGCTCGGCGGCTTCATTCTCGTGAGCCTTTCCATTGTCGGGGATTTGTTTGAAAGCGCCCTAAAGCGCCAGGTCGGCGTGAAAGATTCGAGCAACTTGTTGCCGGGTCACGGCGGCTTTTACGACCGGATGGATGCGATGATGCCCACCTTGCCCGCCGGCCTTGTCATGACCGTCATGGTCGCTTCCGGCTATCTGGGCTAGAAATTTTCTCCCCCTCCTTTGAGGGGGAGCTATCTTTTTTTGAATCTTCCCTCAGTCTGCTTTTTTCTTTGTTTCTTTGGCCCAAAAAACCTTGTTGCGTGCCGGGAAATTGTTAGAATGTAGCCACTCGGATTCTTCGGTGATCGAGATCTTTTATCTTCCGTTTTAGCCGCTTGAATCTTTTTTTGTTTTTATGGCTGCTTCATGTTGCATGCCTCTAAGAAACTTTTCTAAGTTGCCTCGACCATTGTATGAAAAATGTTGCTTTGTTCGGCGCGACCGGTTCCATCGGCCGTTCCACCTTGGATGTTTTGTCTCATTATCCGGAGCGTTTTCGCGTTTTTGCCTTGACGGCTCATTCGCGAATTCCCGAGCTTGTTGAGGCCTGCAAGCGTTTTCGTCCGCGCATTGCTTTGATTGCCCGTGAGTCGCTCAAGTCGGCCTTATCTCAAGCATTGCTTGAAGAGGGCCTTGCCGAGGTCGAGGTTTGGGCCGGAACCGAGGACATGGCTAGGCTCGCCGCCTTGCCCGAGGTTGACATTGATGTGCTGGCCATTGTCGGGGCGGCAGGGCTTGTGCCCACTTTTGCTGCGGCCAAGGCGGGCAAGCGGCTTTTGCTTGCCAATAAGGAGAGTGTGGTTTGCGGCGGGGCGCTTCTGATGCAAACCATTGCTCAAACCGGGGCAGAACTTTTGCCGGTCGATAGCGAGCACAATGCCATTTTCCAATGTCTAAGCGGGGAAAGTGCCAAGGACCGGGAAGCGGCGCGGCTTATTCTGACCGCTTCGGGCGGACCGTTTCGCCGTCGCTACGATCTTGAGGACGTGACCCCGCAAGACGCTTGCGCGCACCCGACCTGGCACATGGGGCAAAAAATCAGCGTTGATAGCGCCACGCTAATGAATAAGGGCTTGGAGGTGATTGAGGCTTCGTGGCTCTTTAATTTCCCGGCCGATCGCATTGACGTGGTCGTTCATCCGCAAAGTCTCATTCATTCGATGGTTCAATTTGCCGACGGCTGCATCATTGCCCAAATGGGGTCGGCTGACATGCGTACGCCGATTGCCTATTCGCTCGGTTGGCCTGAGCGGCTTGACGGCTTTGCCGCCCGGGTGGATTTTCCGGCGATCGCCCAGGTGACTTTTGAAGCACCCGATACCGAGCGTTTCCCTCAGCTATCTTATGCCTATGAGGCCCTTAAGCAAGGCGGCTGCGCCACGATTGTGCTCAATGCAGCCAATGAGGTGGCGGTTGACGCTTTCTTAAAGCAAAAGATTAAGTTTACCGACATTGCCCGTACCTGCCGCACGATGATGGACAGTCTCAGCTTACCGGCCCCGTCCGGGCTATCGGATATTTTTGAGGCCGATCGCTTGGCTCGAGCGAAAACCTCCGAGGTCATTGCCCGATGCTCACGATAGTTGCTTTTGTTGTTGCGCTCGGCGTCCTCATTACGATCCACGAGTTGGGGCACTATGGTGTTGCTCGCGCTTGTGGGGTGAAAATCTTAAAGTTTAGCTTCGGTTTCGGGCCGAAACTTTGGTCTAAAAAGTTCGGCAAGGACGGCACCGAATGGATTATTTCGGCGCTGCCTTTGGGCGGATATGTTTCCATGCTCGATGAGCGAGACGAAAAAGTTAAAGTGTTGCCTGAAGAGGTCCACCGGGCTTTTAACCGCCAATCGGTGTGGAAGCGATTTGCCATTGTGGCTGCCGGCCCCGCGGCCAACCTTATTTTGGCGATTGCCCTGTATGCCTTCATGGCGATGGCCGGGCAGCCGGAAATCCGTCCGGTGATGGCCGAGCCTGTAGCCAACTCGCAGGCTGCGCAGCTCGGCATCCGTGCGCTTGACCGTGTCGAGCGTTTTAATGGCGAGTCCATAGAGGGGCTTGAGGACCTGAATTGGGCCATTTTGGAAAATGCGGGCAGCCGCGACGTGCCGATGGAGTTGCGTCGCGACGAAAGCCACTACACCGTCTATTGGGATTTGAGCTCGCTCAGGCTCGACGATGAAAAGGTGAGTCCCATGGCGCAGTTGGGTCTTAAGTTGCACTTCGGTAAGCCCGTCTTTTTCAATATTCAAGCCGGCAGCCCGGCCGAAGAGGCCGGTGTGCGCGACGGCGATGTCGTCTTGGCGGCTAACGGCGTTTATGCGATTTCGGCCGAGGACCTTTTAAAGATGATCCGCTCGTCAGGGGGAAATCCGGTTCAACTGGTGCTTGAAGATACCGAAGGGCAAGTGCGCGATCTTTCCATTGAGCCGCGCATGCAAACGGTCAAGGACGAAAATGGGATCGAGGTCACCCGGCCGATGATCGGGGTGTACGTCGGCATTAAGCCCGACTTGATTTGGCTCAAGAAAGGCCCGATCGAAGCCGTAGGCGTCGGCGTTGACCGCCTTGTCTCGATTACGAAAACCACGGTCAATGCCATCGCCGACATGGTCACGGGCAAGGCCGGAACGCAAAGTCTGTCTGGGCCGGTGACGATTGCCGACTGGGCCGGAAAATCGGCCGAACTCGGTTGGAGGACGTACCTGTCGTTTTTGGCAATGATTTCCGTGAGCCTCGGCTTGCTTAATTTATTGCCGATCCCGTTGTTAGACGGCGGACACCTGTTGTATTATTCGTTGGAAATATTGCGCGGACGGCCGCTGCCGGAGTCGGTGATGCTGGCCGGACAGAAAATCGGACTGTTTATTGTCTTGGCATTGGGGGTGCTTGCGCTTTCCAATGATTTCCTGCGCCTGTTAGAATAAGCCATCCGACCAAAAGTAAAGATCATTATGAGTTTTAAAGTTTCTGCAATGCGGGCTGGCGTGGCTGCCGCGGTGCTCGCGATGGCAACCGGAGCCTTTGCTCAGACGTTTACCATCAAAGACATCCGTATTGAAGGCATCGCCCGTACGGAACCCGGAACGGTGCTGTCGCACCTGCCGTTTCAAGTCGGTGATGAATTTACCGTGGATAAGGGCGATACGGCCATCCACTCGCTCTACGGATCGGGGCTATTTCGCGATGTGCGCCTGGAGCAAGACGGCGATGTGCTGGTCGTTGTATTACAGGAACGTCCGGCCGTAGCCTCCATTGATACGCAAGGCATCAAGGCCTTTGACGGTACGGCCATCGAACAAAGCTTGCGCGATGTAGGCTTGGCCGAGGGCCGCATCTTTGACCATGCAACGCTCGACCGTGCCGACCAAGAGTTGCGCCGCCAGTATCTTGCCCGCGGCTATTACGGCGTTGACGTGAAAACCACGGTGACCCCGATTGACCGCAACCGCGTGCGCTTGTCGATTATCGTGGATGAGGGCGAAGCCGCTTCCATTGAATCGATCCGCTTTGTCGGCAACCGGATTATGGACGACGATACGCTGCGCGAGCAGATGCAGCTTTCTACCTCGGGTTGGATGAGCTGGTACACGAAAAACAACCTCTATTCGCGTGAAAAGCTCGCCGCCGACATCGAATCCATCCGGTCCTATTATCTCAATAACGGCTATCTGGACTTTAAGGTCGACAGCGTGCAAGTTTCCATTGCACCCAACAAAAAAGACATCTTTATTTCCATTAACGTGACCGAAGGCGATCAGTACACGGTAAGCGGAGTGGAACTCACCGGCGACATGCTCGGCCTGCAAGACGAGCTGCGTCCTCTCATTGAAATCGAGACGGGCTCAATTTATAACGCCGAAACGATCAACAATGCATCAACCGCCATTACCGACCGGCTCTCAAGCTTAGGCTACGCTTTTGCAACGGCCAATCCGACGCCGGTGGTGACCGGTGAGCATCAAGCCAAGATTGTCTACACCGTCGATCCGGGGCGCCGCGCCTATGTTCGCCACGTGAACATCACGGGCAACACCAAGACGCGCGATGAAGTGATCCGCCGCGAAGTCCGCCAGTATGAAGCCTCTTGGTTTGACAGCGACAAGGTTAAGCTCTCACGCGACCGTATCGACCGCTTGGGCTACTTTGAAAGCGTCACGGTGGAACCGAAGCCCGTGCCCGGCACTCGCGATCAAGTGGACTTGGAAGTGGCCGTGAAGGAGCGTCCGACCGGCAGCATCAGCTTAGGTGCCGGCTACTCAACGAGCGACGGCATCATTTTGTCAGCGGGCTTTGCCCAAAACAACATCTTCGGTAGCGGCAAGGCGATGAGCGTGGAGGTCAATACCTCCGACAGTACCCGCACGTACGCGGTCTCGCTTACCGAACCGTACATTACGCCGGAAGGCATTTCCCGTTCGATTAACATTTACGACCGCCGCGTCGATATGGACGAATTGGATTTGGCTGACGTGGAATACGAAACGAAGGGCGCTGCCGTCAGCTGGGGCATTCCCTTTACGGAATTGGACCGCGTTTTCCTCGGCGTGAAGTGGGAAAATACGGCCGTGGATTTGCAGGCCGATTCGCCGATGCGCTATAGAAACTATGTGACGCAGTTCGGCGATTCGCCGCATGCCGTGGCAGCCACCTTGGGTTGGTCGCGTGATAGCCGCGATAATGCCTTGGCGCCGACTCGTGGTACGTACCAGCGCCTGTCCGGCGAAATTACGATGCCGGTGATGGATTTGCGCTACTACCGTTTGAACTACCAGTTGCAACACTACCAACCGATTACCCGCGACTTGACCTTGTCGTTTAACACGGAAATCGGTTATGGTGACGGTTTCGGCGGCAAAGCCTACCCGTTCTTTAAGAACTTCTACGCAGGCGGTATCGGCAGCGTGCGCGGCTATGAAAGCTCGAGCTTGGGTCCGCGCGATTTGACCGATAATGAACCGACGGGCGGTAATATGGCCTTTAACTTCTCGGTGGAAATGCTCATGCCGTTGCCGGGCGCTGACCGGACGCTTCGCTGGTTTACCTTCTTTGACGGCGGCTGGGTCTGGGGCGATACCTATGACCGCAACGGCCAGATCGTTGACAAGATGAGTGTGGACTTCTCGGAATTGCGTTACTCGGCCGGTATCGGCGTGGCCTGGATTTCGCCCTTGGGTCCGTTGAAGTTCAGTATTGCAACGCCGATCGGCGACAAGGAAGGCGACGAAACCGAACGCTTCCAGTTCCAGATCGGTACCGGTTTCTAGACGACTCAGTCGTTTAGCAACCGTATAGAATTAGACAAGGGGAAAGGGCGCAAAAGGCACTCTTTCCCTTTGGTGCACAAAAGGAGTTGACCGTCGTGTACAAGAAATTATTGCTCGCCGGGCTGATGTCTTTGGGCTTGATCGCGCAAACGGCGGCTGCCGACACGAAAATCGGCGTCGTCAATCCCGAACGGATTTTGCGTGAGAGCCAAGCCGCCATCGTAGCTCAGCAAAAGCTTGAAAAAGAGTTTGCGAGCCGGGAGAAGGCTTTGGCTACGGAGGCAAAGTCCCTGAAAAGCGATGTCGAGAAATACCAAAAAGCGGCCTCCAAGATGAATAAGGCCGAGCGCATCAACGCCGAGCGCAAGCTCGCCGATCGCGAACGCCAACTCCAGCGCCGCGAGCGTGAATTGCGTGAAGACCTCAATCGCCGCCGCAATGAAGAATTGCAGACCATTTTGATGCTCAGCAACGACATCATCCGCGATATCGCCCGCAAGGGAAAGTATGACCTGATTGTGCAGGAGGCCGTTTATGTCGGCCCGAATGTGGATATCACCGATCAGGTGATTAAAGCGTTAGGTACGGGGAAGAAATAAAATGGATACTCAACAGTTTTATCCGATTGCCATGTTGGTGGAAGCTGTCCGCCGCCAAAGCGGCGGGCGCCTTAAGGCTGAGCTGATCGGCCCTTATGAAGGGGTTTGCGTCAACAACATCGGCACGCTGTCACACGCCACTCCGGATGAAGTGGCGTTTTTAGCGAATCCGAAGTTCATTCACGAAGTCAAGGACTGCCGTGCCGGCGTCATCGTCTTGCGCGAAGAGGATAAAAAAGCGATCTACGGCGATGAGACGCCGCGTGCGATGGTAATTACGCCCAATCCGTATGCTTGGTTTGCCTATGCCTTGCAAGTGGTGGTGGCGCAGCAGGACACCTTTGCCAGCGGTGTCAATCTGCGAGCAAGCGTGGCCGTGACCGCGCATGTGGATCCGACCGCCCGCATCGATGCCGGGGCTATCGTTGAAGACCATGCCGTCATTGGCAAACATGCTTGGATCGGAGCCAATGCCGTGGTGGGTGTGGGCGCCAGCATCGGCGATAACACCCGGCTGCATCCGAACGTGACGGTCAACTACGGCTGCCACGTCGGCGCCCGCTGCATTTTGCACTCCGGGTGCGTGATCGGAGCAGACGGCTTCGGTTTTGCACCCTTTGACGGCGAATGGGTGAAAATTCCCCAAATCGGCGCCGTGCGCATTGAAGACGACGTTGAAATCGGTGCCAATACCTGCGTGGACCGCGGCGCTTTGGAAGATACCGTGATCGGGCAAGGCACTAAGCTCGATAACCTCATTCAAATCGGGCACAACACGCGCATCGGCAAGCATTGCGTGATGGCCGGCAGCGTTACCGTGGCCGGATCGGTCAATATGGGCGATCATGTCATCGTGGGCGGCTCCTCAAATATTAACGGCCATATCACGATTCCTTCGGATGTCACCGTTGGCCCGGCTACGCAGCTCATGTCGTTCCCGAAGAACCAGAAGCTGATGATGGGCTTTTTCCCGGCGATGCCCAATCGTGATTTCGAGCGCTCGGCCGTTTTGATCATGCATCTGCCTGAAATGCGCAAGCGCCTGAAGGCTTTGGAAAGTGCAGTTTCTCAATTACAAGAAAAAACAACGAAGGAAGATTAATCGTGAAATACAACATTAACGACATTATGAAGGTGTTGCCTCACCGTTTCCCGTTTCTTTTGATTGACCGCGTGGAAAGCATCAATGAAGACAAGACCGAAGCGGTGGTCATTAAGAACATTACGGCAAATGAGCCGCAATTCACGGGCCATTTCCCGGGCTATCCGGTGATGCCCGGCGTGCTTTTGATCGAATCGATGGCGCAAGCCTGCGCCATGCTCGCCTTGGAACGCCTGCCCGAGGAAGAACGTGCCGACGGATCGCTCTTTTTCTTTGCCGGCATTGATAATGCCCGCTTCAAGAAGGTGGTTTTGCCCGGCGACCAGCTGCGCATTCATTGCCACTTCCTGCGCGACCGTGCCGGCATTGCCAAAATGGAAGCCGAAGCAACGGTTGACGGCCAATTGGCTTGCTCGGCCACGCTGATGTGCGCCCGCCGCAAGGCAAAATAGTCTGAGAGTTTCGGGTGCGCCTTGTACAACAAGGTGCGCTTAAATCAATCGGACGACCGACTTTGAGCACGTTTTTTGTAAAGGCACACAATATGGCAAAAATTCATCATTTTTCTTTAGTGGACCCTTCCGCTCAGTTGGCCGATGATGTCGTCGTGGGACCGTTTTGCGTAATCGGACCGAAAGTGAAGATCGGCGCGGGAACGGAGCTAATTTCGCACGTCAATATTTACGGCAATACCGAGATCGGTGAACGCAACCGCATTTTCCCGAATGCAAGTGTCGGCTGCGAGCCCCAAGACAAAAAATACGCCGGGGAGGACACGCGCTTGATTATCGGGGACGATAACGTCATTCGCGAGCACGTGACCATTGCCACCGGTACGATCCAAGACCACGGCATCACCGTGGTAGGCAACCGCAACCTTTTCATGGCTAATGTGCACATTGCGCATGACTGCATCATCGGCGACGATACGGTGATGGCCAATAACGTGGGCTTGGCCGGGCATACTACGGTCGGCAGCCGCGCAGTGATCGGCGGACAGGCCGGCGTGCATCAATTTTGCCGTATCGGTGAAGGCGCCATGGTGGGCGGCGGCAGCATCTTGGTAATGGACGTGCCGCCCTTTGTGATTTGCAACGGCAATCCGGCCGAGCCGCACGGCTTGAATATCGTCGGCTTGCGCCGCGCGGGCTACGACCTTAAAGCTTTGAACGCTTTCAAGGCGGCCTACAAGATGATTTACCGCGACGGCCTGACGATTGCCGAGGCGGTGAAGGCTCTCGATATTTTGATTGCTAATAACGAGCGCGTTGCCCGCGAGCTTAAGCTCATGCGCGATTTCATCGAGTCCAGCCAGCGCGGCATCATTCGCCCGAAAAACGCGTAATGAGCAAGGGACTTGTCTGGCTCGCCGGCGAAACGTCCGGCGACTTCATTGCCTCTTTGATCCTGCCTGAAGTCCGGGCGCTTTATCCCGAGGAGCCGATGCAGGGCATCGGGGGCGACCGGATGATTGAAGCGGGGCTAACGCCTTGGCATCACAGCTCGGTGCTCTCGGTTCGGGGTTATGTTGAGGTGCTCAAAAAGCTGCCCTCACTGGTGAAGCTGCGCGCAGAAATGAAGCGCCGCATCTTGGAGGCGACGCCTCGCGCTTTCATCGGCGTGGATGCGCCTGACTTTAACCTTGCTATTGAAGAGCATGTGCGCGAGCGGGGAATCAAGACCGTGCATTTGGTGTGCCCTTCCATTTGGGCATGGCGCCCCGAGCGCATCCACCAGATTAAGCGCGCCGTCGATCACATGCTTTTGATCTTTCCTTTTGAGAAAAAGCTCATGGACGAGGCCGGGATCGAGTCGACCTATATCGGCCATCCTTTGGCACGCGAAATTCCCATGCATCCGGATAAGGCCGTTGCGCGCGAAGCTTTGCAACTGGATCCGCTCGGACCGGTCTTTGCCGTGATGCCGGGCTCGCGTCAGGCGGAAGTCGCTTGGTGCGGACCGCGCTTTTTCGGGGCCTGCGAAAAGGTCCTGGAGTTTGACCGCCGTGCGATTTTCCTCGTACCGGCAGCCGACGAAGCCCGCCGTGCCCAGATTGAGTCGCTTCTGGCTCAATACCCGAATGTTAAGCAGGCAACGCGCCTTGTGGCCGGACAAAGCCACACGGTGATGCAGGCAAGCGATGCCATTTTGGTAGCCTCCGGGACCGCCACGCTGGAAGCGGCGCTTTTTAAGCGTCCGATGGTCGTGGGCTATGCGATGCCGGGCTTAACGGGTTTATTGATGCTCAAAAAGGGCACGACGCCTTGGGTGAGTTTGCCTAATATTCTTGCGGGCGAAACGTTGGTGCCTGAGTTGCTGCAGTATTACTGCCGGCCGGAGCCTTTGGCGTTTGCGCTTTGGCAAGCGTACCTGAAGCGAGATGATTCGCGCCTGATGGAGCGCTTTTATGCCATGCATGAGTCGCTTTTAAGAGATACTCCGGCCCTAGCGTCGGAAGCCATCCGTAATGTTTGCGGCTAATCGTAATGAAATCCAATTCCTTAGATTTGTTTGACGCGCGGCTATTTACCTGTGTCGCCGGGGTTGACGAAGTCGGCCGAGGTTGCTTGGCCGGCCCCGTGGTGGCCGCTGCCGTCATTTTGGATCCGGCGCAGCCTATTGCCGGGCTGCGTGACAGCAAAAAACTGACAGCCAAACGCCGCGAGGCGCTTGCCTTGGAAATCAAGCAAAAAGCCCGTGCTTGGGCGATCGGCAGCGCCGACTGCCGTGAAATTGACGAACTTAATATTTTGCAGGCAACGTTTTTGGCCATGAAGCGGGCGGTTGGGGCGCTTTCCGTGAAGCCGGATTTCGTACGGGTCGACGGCAATAAGCTGCCGCAATGGTCCTGGATGAGCGAGGCGATTGTCAAGGGCGACGATAAAATTTCGGAAATTTCAGCCGCTTCCATTATTGCCAAGACAGCCCGAGACGGCTTGATGCACCGATACGCCCTAGAGTATCCGGGCTATGACTTTGAGCACAATGTGGGCTACGGAACCCGGGCTCACTTGGAGGCGCTCGCTCGGCTCGGGCCCACGCCGATTCACCGTTTATCATTTGAACCGATCAAATCTTATCGGGCAGTAAAACATGCAATACCAGCCGATTCAAAGTGAAGCCAATGCGCGGTTTAAGCGTTGGAAAAAGTTAGCCGATTCGGGTCGCGCCGTGAAAAAGGAAGGGGCGACACTGGCCGAAGGGGTGCATTTGGCGCAGACTGCCCTGGAGCGCTCCGTCCCGATTAATGCGGTCATTTTGCGCAGCAAGGGCATCAATGCGGAAGCGGAGTCGCTTTTAACCGGATTACAGCGAGGCAGTGCGCCCTTTTTTGTGTTGGATTCAACGCTTTATGATGCTATTAGCCCGGTCGAACATGGGGCGGGGCTTATGCTGGAAGTGCGCCTGCCGGTTTTGAATCGGCCGCAGTCTCTTGACGAAGATGTATTGTATTTGGATGGGGTGCAGGATCCGGGTAACATTGGAACGCTCATTCGTACGGCCGTGGCCTCGGGCGTGACGAACATTGTCGCCTCGGCCGGGTGCGCCAATTGCTGGTCGGCTAAAGCGCTCAGAGCCGGGATGGGTGCGCATTTTGCGGCGGCTATCTATGAAAATGTCTCGCCCGAGGAGGTTGTTGGCTTTTGTCGCGGGCGCCGCTTGGCAGCCGATGCCCGAGGCGGCAGCGATCTCTACGCTACCGCAGGCTGGGAAAAAGGGCCCACGGTCTGGATGATGGGCAGCGAAGGCCAGGGCTTAAGCGATGCGGCCTTAAGCGTGGCCGAGCAGCGGCTTTATATTCCGATTCAAGCCGATTGCGAGTCGCTTAATGTTTCAGCGGCTGCGGCTGTTTGCCTGTTTGAGCAGCGCCGTCGGCGCCGCGAGCGGTGATTTGCCTTTTTCAGTGCGAAAAAAAACGTTAAAATTAAAAATTTGTTAGTGTTTTAGGTCTTTTTTCGTGAAAGTATTTAACTGCGTTTGCGAATTTGGTCACGAGTTTGAGGGCTGGTTTGATTCAGTGGAAAGCTTGGATGAACAAATCCGGGCTCGGCTGGTTGTCTGCCCTTATTGCAATTCAACGCAAATTAAAAGACTGCCGACCGCTTCATACGTGATGGCCTCCCGAGACAAGGCCAAGCCCGAATATAAGGCGCAGGAGCTAGAGGCTAAGCTCAGAAGCGAGGCGCTAAACGCTGCCCGTGAGCTCGTAAAAGACAGCGAATACGTCGGCGAGCGTTTTGCCACCGAGGCCCGTGCCGTTCATAGCGGGCGAGCTCCGATGCGTACGATACACGGCCGCTGTACGGCTGAACAAGCCGAGGAACTTCTCGAAGAGGGTATTGCTGTGTTGCCTTTGCCGCCCGGCGTTGTTCACGAAACCAATTGAAAGGATAATTCTGCATTATGGCGCTTTTCGGTCAATTAACGGCACCGACTAAGGAATTGCCGCTTATCGACGTTTCCGATCCCGATATTATGATGGAGCTGCTCGAGGAGTTGGCAATTACGGCTTCCACGAGCGATTGGATTCGGTTAAACGACCCTCACCACCCGGAGGCCGACGATATTCATGCTCAAGCCGATGAAGTCTATGCTGACTTGTTGGGTATTTTGCAGGGAAAAATTAAGGATAAGCGGGTCAACCGTCATGTCACGTGGGCCGGTGAGGAACTGCGTGAGCACTTGCTCAAGCATGAAACCGATGTTGAGGGTGATGTCATTGAGCATGCACTTAAGCGCTTTATCGCCCGGTTTTTAGAACTGGCGCGTGCGACGCACAACGGGCAATCGGGGATTTCCCGTTTAGAGTATTATGCCTTTATGAGCGGTTGGGCACATTATTTTGCCGGTTTGGCACCCGATGAGACCCCGCCGGCTCAACCTGCCGAACAAGCCGAATAAATTCTCAGGACAGATACATGGATAACTTGAAAAAGTGGATTCGCCGGATCTTGAATATTCTTTTTGCCATCGTCGTGATTTCGGCTATTTATATCGGTTGGGGGCGAGAGGTTGACGATCCGGATGCTTGGTTCCCGGAATGGGTTGATGAGCCGACACAGACACAATCAGCCTCTCCTGAGTCTGAATCCCAAAAATAATTTGAAAAACAAGGCACTGCAGAAACTATCTTCGGTGCTTTTTTTTGCACCGCTGGCCTTGAAAAAGGGGTAAGGGGGAGGAAATTTTATATTAAAATTGAGATATAGGTTTCAAACAATAGATATCAGAAATTGTTTTTCACTTTCAAAATTGAAGAGTGATCGGTAAAATATCGATCAACACGCGGCAAATGAAGGGCATTTGCACCTCCAGCCTCAGAATCTTTGGGCCGAATCTTACGAATTTCAAATTTAAAAAGATTTCGGCGAAAGCCGAAGAGGTCCCCGAAAGGGGTGTATTAACGACAAAGCCGGTTCCCACAAAACCGGCCTGTCATTTTGCATGGGGGTTAAAAATGTCTGAAGCATTTTCCTCGTGCCGGACAATTATCGCACAGGTGACTGTCATTGTCACGGGGGATATCAGGCTTGACCTGATCCTCGCGGCAGCCGTTCTGTGGATTTTTGTCCGCACTAAGCGCTAAAGCGCGAAAGAGGGGCAACTTCCTTAAAAGGGGTCTGCCCCTTGTGCGTTTCAAGGCCCATGCAATTTTAAAAGATTTCGACTTAAGTCGAAGAGGTACCCGAAAGGGGTGTATTAACGACAAAGCCAGTTCTAGTGAAACCGGCCTGTCATTTTGCATGGGGGTTAAAAATGTTCACTGCATTTTCCTCGTGCCAGACAATTATCGCACAAGTGACGGTCATTGTCACGGGGGATATCAGGCTTGACCTGATCC
>DVNT01000036.1 GCA_018714185.1 Candidatus Aphodousia gallistercoris
GCCTACTTCGCCGCCACAACGGGCGGCGTCACCATTGATATCTTGAAGCGCTACGTTGAATCGCAGGGCACCCGGGGCCGTCATTCCTCCCCGCCCTCAGAGGGCGAGGGCTCCTGACGGCTTTCAGCTGACTTTTTTGTCAACGAGCGGGAAAAGAAGAGGTAGAGAACAACGCAAGGAAGGCGAAGGCCGTGGAAAAGAGGTTTTTAAGCGAGGGTAGGGAGGCATCGGCCTCCCGAAATTTTTCGAGCGTTAGGCCTAAACGGCAAAAAGCGGAAAACGTGCCGTCAAGGCCTGCCTTTAAAGGCTATTTCAGCCACGAGGGCTTAGCAAAGTCATCTGCCACTTTCGCGTCGCCCATCGTAAAGCCTTCGAGGCTACCCGCCTTCGTTTGGATGCAAAGATAACGCAAAGCGGTCTCACCCGCTTTGAGGCAGCGCTGGCCGTTAGGATCCACGCGAATGGCGTCTCCGGCTTTGACCGCAAACTCTTCACCATCGACAAAGAACGTGCCGTTTCCTGCCAAAATCACGTACAGCTCTTCGTTTTTCGTGTGTGCATGAACAAACGGAATCGAAACACCGGCAGGCAAATTGTTAAGCGAAGCTTCACAACCGGTCAAATGCAACAATTCATGCAATTCCGTACGAGCGGCCGTGCAATCGACATGGGTTAAAGCAAAATTTTTCATTTTTCTCTCCTATTGTTCGGTATCGAACTATTAATCAAAAAAAAACAGAATTCCGCCTTTTATTTTTGACCTGTCGCTTTACGTAAAAGCGCATCAAGCATCTGCTGCTCTTCTTGCGTCAAACGCTCAGACAGCAGTGCTTGCAGTCCGGCGGAAATTTCCTCAAAAACCGCTTCCAAGCCTTTTCCTTTCTCCGTGAGCCTGACGAGAACGCTGCGGCTATCGGCGCTGTCAGTTTCGCGGCTGACCAGTCCCTCACGCTCAAGCTTTTCGATGAGCGTCGTCACGGTCGACTTGCTGCGGCCGACAGCATGGGCCAATTCGCTCATGCGGCACGATCCGTTCTTGAGCAAATTAACGAGGATATCGCCGTGGCTGGGCACCACACCGTGCAGCCCGGCTTTTGCGAGCGAACTGACAATGTAATCATTGCCTTCCTGGCGAAGCCTGGCGGCGTTGGAGAAAATGGGCTTGTAGTCTTTCATAATTAGTTCGATATCGAATTATATAATGATTGCATCCCTTGTCAACGGTTGAATCGAATCAGTTCGGTTCGTTTCGCCCATACCTAATCAAGCTTTTTGCCTTACCCAATAAGCATCGGCGGCTTCCCATCGAAAGAGAAGTCGCCGATTCAAAAAGCTTAACCGCCAAGCTCTAAGGCCATTGCAAAAAACTATTTATGTTCGATCCAGTGAACGAACTCTCCGTTTTTTTCCTCTTGGGCCAACATCTTGTGACCGGTTTGGCGGGCAAACTGCGCAAGATCAGCAACGCTTGCCGGATCCGAGGCTAACACGCAGAGCACCTCACCCGTTTGCATCGTAGCCAATGCCTTTTTTGTTTTTAACACCGGCATGGGGCACTTGGTGCCCCGGGTGTCAATTTGCCTATCAAAGTCCATGGCCGTTATGCGAGCTTCGTTTGCACAAAGGCTTCTACGCAGGCGAAGGCCTCACCCAACGCAGCCGCATTGGGAGCGCCTGCCATCGCAAGCTCGGGCTTGCCGCCGCCCTTGCCGCCCATTTGTTGGGCAACGTGCGAGACGACTTCACCGGCCTTGACGCGGCCGGTAACCGACTTCGAAACGCCCGCTACCAGTTGGGCCTTTCCGTCATTGACGCAAGCGAGCACCACGATGGCGTTGCCCAGCTTGTCACGCAGCGTTTCGGCCATCGAGCGCAAGCTCTTTGCATCCACGCCTTCTACGCGGGAGACAACCAGCTTAACGCCCTCAACATCCTTGGCTTGATTGACCAAGTTTTCGGCTGCCATGGCCGCCATCTTTTCCTTCAAGTGAACGATTTCCTTTTCCAGGCTCTTCACATTTTCGAAAAGCGCATGGGCTTTATCAACCACCAAGTCCACCGGGCTCTTAATGGCCGCTGCCGCCTCCTTGATCATGGTTTCTTGCTTGCGCGTTAAAGCCACGACGTTCATGCCGGTGGTCATTTCCACGCGGCGGATGCCGGCTGCGATACCCGATTCGCTCAAAATCTTAAAGGAGCCGATATCACCCGTACGGGCTACGTGCGTGCCCCCGCAAAATTCCACCGAGTCTCCGATATGAAGCACGCGGACCGTTTCGCCGTACTTTTCGCCGAAAAGCATCAGCGCGCCCGTCTTCTTGGCTTCTTCAATCGGAAGCACTTCAGTCTTTACCTCCGTGTTAGCGAGCACTTGGGCATTGACGATATCTTCGACTTCGTGGATTTGCTCGACCGTCATCGCTTCGGTATGAGCAAAGTCAAAGCGCGCCACATCCGGTCCGATCCAAGAACCGCGCTGCAGCACGTGATCGCCCAACACCTTGCGAAGCGCGTATTGCAGCAAGTGCGCTGCCGAGTGGTTGCGGCGGATTGCTTCGCGCCGTTCGACATCAATGGCCACATCAAAGGCATCGCCCACCTTGACGCTACCTTCTTCCACGTGGGCATTGTGTCCCCAAACCTTGGCCTTAATCTTTTCGGTATCCAAAACGCGCACGAGCGTCGTGTTGTTCTTAAAGACGCCCACGTCGCCGATCTGGCCGCCGCTTTCACCATAAAACGGCGTTTTATCGAGCACAATGACGCAATCGTCACCCGCGGCAACTTCTTCTACCGGATCGCCGTCCTTGTAAAGAGCCACCACCTTGGCTCCTTTTTCTTCGGTGCTCGTGTAGCCGGTGAAATTCGTTTCCGGACCGTTGTACTCAAGGCCGGCAGCCATCTTGAATTTAGCGTTGGCGCGGGCCATGTCGCGCTGCTCTTGCATCGCGGCTTCAAAGCCTTCCATATCCACGGTCAAACCGCGCTCGCGGCAGACGTCAGCGGTCAAGTCCACGGGGAAGCCGTACGTGTCATGAAGCTTAAAGGCCACCTTGCCGTCCAAGACTTTGTCTTGGGTCTTTGCAATCGCGTCTTCCAGAATTTGCATGCCTTGGGCAAGCGTTTGCGCAAAGCGTTCTTCTTCCTTGGCCAAGATGGGCTTGATCTTCGGATTGCGGATTTCCGGATAAGCGTCGCCCATTTCGGCAACCACTGCATCGACTAGACCGGCAAAGAAGGGCTTGCGGGCGCCGAGCTTGTAGCCGTGGCGAATGGCGCGGCGGCAGATGCGGCGCAGCACGTAAGCGCGTCCTTCATTGCCCGGCACAATGCCGTCAGCCACCGAGAACGTGCACGCACGGATGTGGTCGGCAATGACCTTCAAAGAGGGGCTATTCGGATCCACGTTCGTTGCGCCGGCTTCTTCAACGGCTTTTTTCACGGCTGCAAGCAGGTTCTTGAAGAGGTCGATGTCGTAATTGCTGTGAACATGCTGCAAAACAGCCGCAATACGCTCCAAGCCCATACCGGTATCCACCGAGGGCTTCGGCAATTTATGCATCACGCCGTGTTCGTCGCGGTTAAATTGCATGAACACGAGGTTCCAAATTTCAATGTAGCGGTCGCCGTCTTCATCGGGGCTTCCCGGAGGGCCGCCTTGGACTTCTTCGCCGTGGTCATAGAAGATTTCCGAGCAAGGACCGCAGGGACCGGTATCGCCCATCATCCAGAAGTTATCCGACATGTAGCGGCCGCCCTTGTTGTCGCCAATGCGCACAATGCGTTCGGCGGGCACGCCGACTTCCTTATTCCAGATGTCATAGGCTTCGTCGTCTTCGGCGTAAACCGTAACCCAAAGCTTTTCGGGCGGCAAGTGAAAGTGCTGCGTGAGCAATTCCCAAGCGTTCTTGATGGCATCGCGCTTGAAGTAGTCGCCGAAGCTGAAGTTGCCCAGCATTTCAAAGAAGGTGTGGTGGCGTGCGGTGTAGCCCACGTTGTCCAGGTCATTGTGTTTGCCGCCGGCACGGATGCACTTTTGTGCCGTCGTGGCGCGCGTGTACGGGCGCTTGTCAAAGCCCAGGAACACGTCCTTGAATTGGTTCATCCCGGCATTGGTAAAAAGCAGCGTCGGGTCGTTGCCCGGCACAACCGGGCTCGAGTGCACAATCGTATGACCTTTGCTTTCAAAAAACTTCAAGAAGGTCTCGCGAATTTGCGAAGTTTTCATAAATTAGCTCCAAATTCCGGCCGCAAAGAGCCGCACTGCCGCCAAAGCGGCTACAGAAAGTAATTTGCTTATTTTATGCGCTTTTTTCGCTCTATACCGAAAAAAAGGCAAAAGATTACCTATTTCCGCAATGAAGATGCTGTCAAACGAGTGCTTCTAGTCGGCCGACAAGCGCAACTTCAGGTGCTGATTGACGGTCACATTGACGATATAGCGAAGCTCAATGAGCTTGTCTTCGAGCGTATAAGATAGCCGCCTTAAAGAAATGGCGGGCCAGGGAACCGTAACGCCTGCCTTCTCGGCTTGAATAGGATTGAGCAAAACCGCCTTGGCCGTATCGTCCATTCGAGAAATAAAGTAGCCGTACCTTTCCTCGTACAGAATATAAAGGCTTCCACCCACGAGCGCTTGGCGAACCACCTCTTCGGTCAGTCCCGGAAAATCCCTTTGCCTCAGATAGGTGTCATCAAAGCCCACGACGGTTTTACCCTCACCGTAGTAAAGCTCACGGCGAATGTGAAAAAGCGGCTCCACGTCATCGCACTTCATCAGACGGGCAATTTTGATGGGCGGCATCACCGACTCAAAAAGCACCAATCGCGAATGCGGATCGTAGTGCTTGGGATCGTCAGGCAAAAACCAATTCATTCGATGGCGCAGCGTTGCCAGGTTTTGCTTGAAGCTTGCCACATAAGTGCCTTTGCCCTGGCGGCGGATCAGCACACCGTGATTTTCAAGCTCACGCAACGCGCGGCGCACCGTCCCCTGGCTTACGTGGTAGTAGTCGGCAAGCTCAAGCTCATTGGGAAGCACATCGCCTTGCTTCCAAACCCCGCTTTGAATATTTCCAACGATCTGGTTTTGAACCTCTTCGAACAACGTGTGGTGAGCCGAAACCATAATGGCACCCTAAGACAACAACTCTTTTTATTGTAGCCAAACTTTCGTTGCGGCCTGACCGAAAATGTCAACTAAACAAAAAATGGGACCGCTTGCGCGGTCCCACGAAAAGGAGGTCTCTCACCTCCGGGAATCACCATGCTTGAAAACTAAAGACGAATCGTGCCCATTCCGTCTTGAATATCAATCACCGTACCGTAGGGCTCTGAAAGCGACTGCAAGTACTGCAAAGTATCGGTATCGTGCGAAAGCCTCGGAAGGCCGCGTTGCGCGCGGCTTGCTTTCATGGCCAAATCAATCGGGTATAAGTTGACCGAAGTAATTTTAGAGTCTTCGATCGTCCAACCGGCCATCACTGCACGCCAAATATTGGGCATGACCGGAAAGCCTATCGTGTTGTTGCGGCTGCGGTTATCCATATAGGCACCCACCTTCATGTCCATCGGCAGGCGCTGCTCTTGGAAGGCATCGGCGGGCTGCACCGCCGTTGTTTCCGTTTGGAAAATGAAGTTGCCTAAGCTGTAGAAAATGATCCCGCCTTTATAGCATTCGATACCGCGCAGCTCGTGCGGACCGTGTCCGATCACAACACTAGCCCCCGCTTCGATGCAGGCGTGGCAGAACGTTTCGTGAAACTGTGCCGGCCGCGTCGTGTCTTTGCCCGTCATCTCATGCACGTGAAAACTCACGAGCACGATATCGGCTTGGCGCTTGGCTTCTTTGATTTCTTCAAGAATCCGGTTCATGTCGCCGGCGTGCGGCACGGTTTCAATAAATTCGCGATCGTCGCGCACGAAGTTCATCTTTCCGAAGGGCAAGCTGCCTTCGGCAAAGGGCGGCAAGTAACCGCACTCGATTTTTTGCTCCACGGGCCAGTTGACAAGCGTGACTTGAGCCAACTCCTTAACCATGTCAAAGTGGGCGTCATTGACATGGTAGACCGTCTTAAAGCGCAAGGGATTAAGCCCCGGGCGGCCCACGACGTCGGCGCTTTGTGCACCGGCGCGCGCGGCCGGATCAAACGAAGAGGTTACCCCGATCATCGCCACACGGGCATCGTGCGTTTCCAAGTAGCAAGGGCGGGAGGCTTCGGCCAGTGTCATCCCCGTTCCGGCAAAAAGCATGCCGCGTTCGCGCAAATGACGAATGGTCGCAGCAATGCCGCCTTGACCGTAGTCTCCCGAATGGTTATTGGCCGTATTGAAGAGGTTAAAGCCGAAATCAAGCATATCATCGAGCATTTCGGGCTCGGTCATCGCCCAAGTGCCGCCGCTGGCGGCCGCGGGATAGCCTTCCTGGTTGTGAAAGGTCATCTCCAAATTGGCAAAGCGCACTTCGTGCTCGTTAATCAGTGACCAAAGATCCTCATAGCCCTCGTAGCCGTCTTCGCCGATATGGCGCGTAATGAAACTGTCGCCGGTTGCAATAAAAGAGGTTTTCATTTTTCTCTCCTGCCGCTCAGATGCATTCAATATAAACGAGCTTGGGCCTGATAAACAGGTAACTGAGTTATTTTGGAGAAACCGACGGGCAAGCATAACCTTTCCCTTATAAGGAGAAGTCCCAAATCGGACCAACCCAACCGGAGGACAGTTTTATGTGGGATGTATTGCTCAAAGGGGGACATGTCGTTGACCCCCAAAACCGGCGCAACGGCATCATGGACGTTGCCATTGAAAACGGACAAATTGCGGCGGTCGGCGAATCGCTCTCAGGCCCGGCCAAAGCCGTCGATGACTGCACGGGCCGGTACGTATTTCCGGGCATTATCGATGCGCACATGCACTTGGGAGCCGTTTACGGCTCGCCCTACGGTGCCCGGATGGCCGCTTTGGCGGGCGTAACCACTTGCCTGGACATGGCAGGGCCTTTGGCCGAACTCCTTGAAGGCGGGCACAAAACCGGCAGCGGCATCAATATTGCCATCGTCGACCGGATGGAGCCGTCGGAATTATGGGGCACGGACACGCCCTCCAAGCAGCAAATCGAAGGCTTTATCAACTCCCAGACCGAAGGGGGTGCGATCGGCGTGAAGCTCGTCGGAGGACACTGGCCGCTTTCGGTTGAGGCTTGCCGCGCCACCATCGAGCTTTGCAACGAAAAAGACGTTTACGTTGCTTGGCACGCCGGCTCCACGACCGCTCATTCCGACATTATCGGCATGCGCCAGGCGGTGGAAACCGCCGGCGACCTGAGGCTGCATTTGGCACACATCAATTCCTACTGCCGCGGCCGCGTACATGCGGCCGATGCCGAAGCCAATGAAGCGCTCGAGCTACTGAAGTCGCACCCGCGCATTTGGTCCGAAGCCTACCTAAGCCCTTATAACGGCACGCACCTTTCATGCGACAAAGACGGCAACGCCCTGGACTTTGTCACGCGCACGTGCCTGGAAATTTACAAGCTGCCCGTGAACGCCGAAGGCATCCGGCAAGCCTTCCGCTCGCGCCTGCTGCTTGCTCTGCGCGATACGGGCTACATCACGGAAATCCTCGAGGGGGCGGATGCGCTCAAATACTGGGAAGAGAGAATGGATGAAAAAGTGGTCGGCTGCTTCCCGGTAAACGCGGCCGTTTCCCGTTTGATGCTTGCCCAGGCCAAGCGCGAAGACGGCTCCTTCGTTGTGGATGCCATGTCGACTGACGGCGGCTGCATCCCGCGCAACGTCATTATTCCGATAGGGCTCTCGCTCGTGCGGTTCGGCGCGCTCACGCTGCCCGAATTCGTGATGAAGGCAAGCCTGAATGCAGCTCGCCACTTGCGGCTTTTTGACCGCGGCCATTTAAGCGTCGGGGCTGTCGCCGACATCACGGTTGTGGACCAAAAGTCGCTGACGGCAACGGAAACCTATATCGACGGGCACATCAACATGAAGGACGGCGTGCTTTACGGACGCGACCTTCGCATCATCACAACCGATCGCGGAGAAAAAGCGCTGAAAGAACAAGGTTACGAAACCATCACGATTGACTTGGCTTCGCCCGAACCCGAGCGCCTTTGCGCCTAACCCTTACAGGAGAAATTCACTATGACATTGACTGCTTGGCTTGCCGTGGCGGTAATTATCCTTACCGTTGCTGCACTGCTGAAGAAAATGGAAGTCCGCACGACGCTTCTTGCCGCCGGTATCTTCCTTTGCTTGGTTTCCATGACGCCGATGGCCGCCTTTGACCAGTTTGCCAAGATGATGACAAGCGCCACGCTCGTGCAATCCATCACGGCCGCCATGGGCTTTGCCTTCTTGATGAGCTACACCAAGTGCGACTTGCATTTGGTCACGCTGCTCGCGGCCCCGCTAAAGCACTTGGGCCTATTTTTGATTCCTGCCTGCACGATCGTCACGCTGATCGTTAATACGGCCATCCCGAGCGCAGCAGGC
>DVNT01000004.1 GCA_018714185.1 Candidatus Aphodousia gallistercoris
GAAAGAACGCACGCATCGCTTCATGGCTAAGATGTCCAAAAGCGTTTCCAAGATCAGGAAGATTTTCGAGAATAAACACGTACGTTATGCGGCTGAGTTTTGTTAACTATTAAGCTGCCTCGTTAATAATAATCACGGGAGCCGGCGCAATGCATGCAACCTTAAGGGAAAGCGTTTATCCCCCTCCCGGGAACATGGGAAAAATTGTATTTAGTTGATTTCAAAGGAAAAAGAGGGGGCAAACAGAATTTGATTTAAGAAATAGTTACTTTGTTGTATTGGGAAAAGGAAGCTTCCTATCCTTGCGGCGTCCGTTTTAAAAAAGAGCCGTCAATGACACCATGACTAAATGTTTGAAAGAGAGTCTCGTACCATCGGCCAACATGATCGATTGGCAGTGAGACTAATCTTGTATGTCGTATGTTGTATGCGAAGAGATCCGCAGTGACTCTCACGAGCGTTACAAAGAGGGCTGTGCAACAGCTCAAAAGCCATTGCCTACAAGCCCTCGCTGTGCAAGACGATGAAACTTAATTTTTATCGCCGGCCTCTTCTTCTGAGTCCTGCTTATTCTCTTCGGGCAGCTTGGTCACCAACACTTTATCGATACGGCGGCCGTCCATGTCCACCACTTCAAATCGCCACCCCTGCCAAGTCACGATGTCACCCGTACGAGGCAAGTGCCCCGTCATCCAAATGATCATGCCTGCGAGCGTGTTGTAGCGCCCGGCCTCTTCCTGTGGCAAATTCTTAATATCCAAATGATCCTTGAGCTCGGGGGCGGCCATCATGCCGTCCAATAGCCACGAGCCGTCTTCGCGCTGCACAGCCCAAGCCTCTTCGCCGGCCACCGGCGTAAATTCCCCCGCAATGGCTTCGAGCACATCGCGCGGGCTCACCAAGCCTTGTACGGTCCCGTATTCGTCAACCACAACAGCAATCGGCACATCGTTTTTGCGGAAATTTTCCAAAAGCTCCAAGCCGGTAATGCTTTCGGGCACATACACCACGGGAGCTGAGCGGCTCGTAAAGTCCACATGGCCCTTTTCCACAATTTGCTGCAGCAGGTAGCGCGTCGAGCAAAAGCCCTTGATCTCATCGAGCGAGCCGTCGCCGATCGGAAGGCGAGAGTGCTTGGAGCTTAAAAGCTTAGCCACGTTAGACTTCGGATCGTCTTGAAGGTCAATCCACTCCACTTCGCTTCTGGGAGTCATCAAAGAGGCCACCGTACGGTCATCGAGCCTGAAAACGTTGCGCACCATGTCGCGCTCTTGCACTTCAATGGCCCCCGTTTCACTGCCCTCTTCGATCATGGCGTGGATTTCCTCTTCGGTTACGCCCTGCTCTTCTTCATCCTTTTTCCCAAAAAGCCGTAAAAGCAAATCCGTCGAAACGGAAAGCAGCTTCACAAAAGGCGCCATTAAAACGGCCAAGAAATTAATGGGAGGAGCAATGCGGCAAGCGACGCCCTCGGGATTCATTTGCCCCAAGCGCTTGGGCACGAGCTCGCCCAACACAATCGAAAAATACGTTACCAAAACCACCACAAGGAGCAGCCCCGCAAAGCGCGCCGTTTCAATCGGCACGCCGAATTCGGCATTAAGCCAGGCTGCCACGGGCGCGGCCAAGGCCGCTTCGCCGACAATACCGGACAAAATACCGATCGAAGTAATGCCCACTTGGATTGCCGAAAGCGCCCGCGTAGGTTCCTCGTTGAGTTTCATGGCAACCTTCGCCCCGCGGTTTCCTTCATCGAGCTTGACCTGAAGGCGCGGCTTTCGGCTTGTCACCAAAGCGATTTCGCTCATCGCAAATGCACCGTTGAGCAAAATCAACGCTAAAAGGCATAAGACATTAAACCAGTTATCCATTTTCTACCTATCAACTCAACAGTGAAATCAAGCCCTTAAGCGCTTCGGCAACCGTTTGTGCACGCACGGCCTGGCGGTTGCCTTCAAACTGAAAGCGTTTGACCTGGGGAGCATCTGCGCGCCGCCCCCAACCGATAAAAACCGTTCCGACGGGCTTGCCGGGTACCGCTCCGCCCGGACCGGCAATGCCCGTGACGGCCACTGCCGCATCGGCCTGCGAATGCGCAAGTGCGCCTAAAACCATCTCCGCCGCCGTCTCTTCGCTTACGGCTCCATGCGCGGTAAGCGTAGCCTCCTTAACGCCTAAAAGCTCGACTTTTGAGCGGTTCGAATACGTGACGAACCCCCGGTCAAACCAGTCGCTGGAGCCCGCCACTTCGGTAATCATGAACGCAATGCCGCCTGCCGTGCAAGATTCGGCCGTAGCCACGGTCGCGTTCTGCTTTAAAGCAGCCTTTCCCAAGGCTTGTGCCAACGCAATCAAATCAGTATGCATTTTTCTCTCCTAGCCGATGAGCCACTGCGCCAGCATAAGTACTACCCAGGCATAACCGGCGGCAATGGCATCGTCAAACATGATGCCGAAGCCATTTTTCATCTTTTTATCAAAATAATCGGCGGGCGGGCATTTGACAATATCGAAAAAGCGAAAGGTAACGAAAGCGGCAATCTGCCAGGCCAAGCTTGCCGGCATGAGTGCGAGCAAAAGCCAAATGGCAAACACCTCGTCAACGACGATGCTGCCGTGATCGGGCACGCCGAGATCGCGCGAAGTCACCTCGCTTGCCCAAGCGCCGGCCAAAAACAAAGCGGCAATCAAAACAAACCAAATTTCATAGGCCACAAATGGCTGCAAGAGGACAAAAACGATCCAGCCGGCCAAAGTGCCCCAAGTGCCGGGGGCCGGACGGATCAGGCCGCTACCGAAAAAACTCGCCAGCACGTGCGCCGGCTTGGCAAAAGCAAAGGCGGCCGTCATTTTGACTTTGTTGACCGGGTTGTCCGGTCGGTACTTCTCAAAAACTGACATATACAACTATCTGAAATGATCGAACCCGGCAAAACGGCACGGTATCGGCGTACCGTCGGGCTTGCAAACGAGCAGATTTTTCTCACTGACAATCTTCCCTATTCGGGATAGGCTAAGGCGGCTGCGCACGGCATACGCCACAATATCGGGGCGCAAAGCCTCCGGCGCGGTGAATACGAGCTCATAGTCGTCGCCGCCCGCCAATTGCGCCTGAAGACGCCGCTCGTGCGGCACCTGAGCGAGCGCATCGCTCACGGCTAACGCTTCGGGATAAAGGCGCGCTCCTACGCCCGAGCGCTTCAAAATATGCCCCAGGTCCTGCAGCAAACCGTCGGAAATATCCGCACAGGCGCTGGCAAGCGGTTCCAAAAATTCTCCGAGCTCGACGCGCGGCGTCGGGCAATCCATGCGACGCGCCAGCTCTGCCGGACAGGTGCCCGCCCACTGCCCGGTCCTAAACATCAGGGCCGCATAGGCATCACCTATCGTGCCGCTCACCCATATATCATCGCCCGGACGGGCCCCGCCGCGGGTCAATCCTTTTTTCACTTCGCCCAAGGCGGTAATCGTGATGACTGCGGGCGCGCATTGATCCCCGATGCGGACTGTTTTCGTGGTATCGCCCCCTAATAGAGCGCAATGGTAGCGGCTAGCCGCAAGTTTTAACCCGGCGCTAAAGCGCTCAAGCCAATCGGGATCGGATTGCGGTAAAGACAGGGCAAGGAAAAAAGCACGCGGGGTACTTCCCGCCGCTGCTAAATCGGAAAGGTTGACGGCGAGGGCTTTATAGCCCACGGTCCAAGGATCGGCATCGGGCAAATAATGCGTCCCGATGGCTGAGGTATCGGTCGTGACGGCAACGCGCGTGGCACCGATATCTAAAAAAGCACAATCATCACCGATTCCTTGGGAGGGCCAGGCAGAAGGCACTCCCAAAGAAAAATACCGCTCGATGATTTCAAACTCAGAGGGGCGCTCGCCCATAGGTGATTACTTTTTGGCCCCCAACTCAGCCGCACGCACATCGGCTGCGACCTTATCTAAGACACCGTTGACATAACGAAAGCCTTCGGTGCCGCCAAATTGCTTGGCTAGCTCCACCGCTTCATTGATCACGACGCGGTACGGGATTTCAACATGGTGCTTGAGCTCATAGGTGGCGAGCATGAGCACGGAGCGTTCCACAAGCGACAAGCGCGAAACATCGCGGTCAACATGCTTGGCATAAAGCGCTTCAAGCTCGGCGGCATTGTCAATGACGCCGGTGAGCAACTCATGGAAATGCGCCTTGTCGCAGCGCTCGAAATCGGCCGGATCAATGGCCGCTCCGGGCACCGGGGCGCCGTCATCGCTTAAAACGCTCAAAAGCGTATTGTTGATCGTCTGGGCATCAGCGCCGTTGACAAGCCACTCGTACACGCCGAGCAAGGCAAATTCCCGCGAAAGCGAGCGAGCGCCGCGGCTCGGACGGTGAGGACGATTTCCTGCCATGCTTATTCTTCCTCCATGTCAAACATGAATTCCTTGCGAAGGTTGGCCATTTCCACAGCCACCTGCGCCGCATCGGTTCCCTTTTGCACCAAGCGGGCCTTCGTCTGCTCATCGTTTTCCGTAGTCAGTACGGCATTGGCAATCGGAATATCAAAGTCCAAGCTCACTTGCATGATGCCCGAGGCCGACTCATTCGAAACGATTTCAAAGTGATAGGTTTCACCGCGAATCACCGCACCGATCGCAATTAATGCATCGTACTCTTCGGTCGAGGCAAGCTGCTGCAAGGCGTACGGGATTTCCAAGGCGCCCGGAACGCGCATGAGCGTAATGTCTTCTTCGACCACTCCCAAACGCTTGAGCTCGGCCAAACACGCCGCCAACAGCCCTTCGCCCGCGTATTCATTAAAGCGCGATTGAACAATGCCGATGCGCAGCGCACGGCCGTCCATAGAATTCTCGATAATATCCATCGACATTACTAGTCTCCGAAAAAACGGGTCCCAAAAAGATATTCTGCATATTGTACCGTGTTTGCCTCGCGGAAAACCACGATTGCACTCTGATTTTTCAGGTTTTTCTGTCCAATCCGAGTGCACGACACCTAAAGCGTCCCGACGTCGGCCGGGGCGTCTCAAATTCGTTTTAGCGCATGCCGCGCCGGTAAGCTTCCGGCAACGGCACGTCGGCACGCAAATCGAGCGCCGCCTGCCAACCCCAGTGGGGATTCTTGAGCATTTCCCGGCCCACGTCGACCACATCGGCCGTGCCGTCGACTAAGCAGGTCTCGGCTTGGTACCCCGTCTTGATAAGTCCCACGGCAAAGGTCGGCAGCCCCGTTTCGGCGCGCACGGCGCGGGCAAAGGGAAGCTGATAACCGTATGTGACAGGGATTTGTTGCGCATCGGTCAATCCGCCCGTAGACACGTCAACAAAATCGCAGCCCAGCTCTTTGAGCACCTTCACGTAGCGAATCGTCTCCTGAAGGTTCCAGCCTCCTTCAGCCCAGTCGGTGGCCGAAACACGCACCCCGACCGTTAAATCCGGCACAGCGTGCTTGACCGCTTCAAAAACCGCGACCGGAAAGCGGATCCGGTTTTCAAAGCTGCCGCCGAAACGATCCGTGCGCTGATTGCTCAAAGGCGACAGGAACTGATGCAGCAAGTAGCCGTGTGCCGAGTGAATCTGAATCGCGTCAACGCCTGCCTGGCGGGCTCTGACAGCGGCATTGGCAAAAGCCTGCACCATGGCAACGATTCCGCCTTCGCTCATGGCTTCGGGCACGGGAGAATCCTTGCCTGCGGCAACGGCCGAAGGGCCGATCGGCTTCCAGCCGCCCTCTTCTTCAGTGAGGTAGCCTCCGATCCAGGGGGCCCGTTCGCCTCCCTTACGGCCGGCGTGATTAAGCTGCACCATCACCCGCGTTTCGGGATCGGCCGCGCGCATGGCGCGTACAATCCCCGAAAACCCCTCAATTTGGCGATCCTGCCAAAGCCCCAAGCAGCCGCCGGAGATGCGCCCGTTGGGCGTGACGGCCGTTGCTTCAATGCAAACGACGGACGCCCCCGAAGAGGCCATTTTTGCATAATGGACCTTGTGCCAGTCCGAGGCGATGCCGTCCGTGGCATGGTACATGCACATGGGCGGCACGGAAATGCGGTTACGAAGCGTCATCTTGCCGATCGTCACCGGCGTAAAAAGCATCGTTTTCATAGTCAGCACCTCTGGATTAAAAAAGTCCCTCGTCATTGCGCACGCTCATCATGCGTTCAACGTAGCGGGCAATCGTATCGACTTCCAAATTGACCCAGTCTTGGGGTTTTAAGTGTTTAAGCGTCGTGACTTCGACCGTGTGCGGAATGAGGTTAATTGAAATACGGGTGCCCGCCGGCGTATCCTGCACGTCGTTAATCGTAAGCGAGACCCCGTTGACCGTAATCGAGCCCTTATACGCAAGATAGGGGCTGAGCTTAATCGGCGCGCGCACCACCAGGTGCCAGCTCTCGGCCTTGGGCTCCATCACTTCGACCTGGCCCACGCCGTCGACGTGGCCCGAAACAATATGCCCGTCTAAACGGTCGCCTACGCGAAGCGCCTTCTCCAGATTCACTTCGCCCCACGTATCCAGGCCCGTCGTCTTCGATAAGCTCTCGGCCGACACTTCGATTTGGAAGGTGTCGCCCTCGACCTCGACGACGGTCATGCAAGCGCCGTTAACGGCAATTGATTCGCCCACCTTGACGGTCTCGAGCCCCAAATCGGGCGCCTCAATCGTCAGACGAACGCCGTCGCCCAACGCTTCGGGCTCACGCACTTTGCCAATGGCTTGAATGATTCCGGTAAACATCCTTTATTTCTTCCTTTTTCGTAAAATCAACCGAACATCAGGCGACAGCAGCGTCGCCTCGACAATCTGCCAGTCGGGATCGGCAGTCAAATCCGGCGCCTCGCGCACTCGCATCGCCGGGCGTCCCGCTCCCAAAACTTTCGGTGCCACGTAACAGACGAGCTCATCAACGAGCCCGGCCTCCCAAAAGGCTCCGCTAAGCGTTGCCCCGGCCTCCACATGCACCTCATTGACCTCCCGGCGGGCAAGCTCGGCCAAAAGCGCCTTTAGGTTCACCCGGCCGTGATCGGGCATGGCAAGCACCTCCACGCCGCGCCGCGTCAGTTTTTTGACCTTTTCGCTATCGGCCCGCGCGCACACGACAAGCACCTTGCCCGAGTCAAAAATCTTTTGGTTTTCCGCAATGCGCAAGTCCGAATCGCAGACTACCTTCAAGGGCTGCCTCGGACAGAGCCTGCCGTCAAGGCGTGCCGTCATCTGCGGATCATCGGCCAAAACCGTGCCGATGCCGGTTAAAACCGCACCGGCTTCGCTGCGATAGCGCCGACCATCTTCCCGAGCAGCTGCCGAGGTAATCCATTGACTTGTGCCGTCAGGCAAGGCGGTCAATCCGTCCAAACTCATGGCAAGCTTCATTCTCACCCACGGGCGGTGCTCGGTCATGCGCGTCATAAAGCCCGCATTCATCTGCCAGGCCTCGTCTTGCATGAGCCCCACCTCGACGGCAATGCCGGCCTGCTCTAAAAGCATCTTGCCCTTGCCGGCCACCAAAGGATTGGGATCCAGGCAGGCAATCACCACGCGCGCGACTTTCTCTTTGATCAAGCGCAACGCGCAAGGCGGCGTTCGGCCGTAATGCGAGCAAGGCTCCAGCGTTACGTAAACCGTTGCCCCCTCAATGCCGTGCCCCTTTGCATTGGCATCCTTAATCGCTTGGATTTCCGCATGATCAGAGCCTACGGCTTGGGTAAAGCCCTCGCCTAAAATGATGCCGTCCTTTTCGATAACGCACCCTACCGACGGATTGGGCGGGCTAATAGGACGGGCCTTGGCCGCCAGAGCCAAAGCCCTTCTCATAAAGTCTTGTGCCTGCATGGCGCCTTAAGCCTCTTTGGCAACGTCGGCAAACTTCTTGACGTCTTCAAAATTGCGATACACGCTGGCAAAGCGCACATAGGCCACCTTGTCCATGCGGCGCAATTCGTCCATGACCAATTCACCCAAGCGCTCGGTTTTAACTTCGCGCTCGCCCAAAGCCAACATCTTTTGTTCGATGCGATTGACCGCTTCGTCGATTCGTTCGCGCGAAACAGGGCGCTTTCTCAGGGCGAGCATCATTGATCCGCGCAATTTCTTTTGGTCGTATTCGCAGCGGCCGCCCCCACGCTTAATAATGGTGGGCATCGATAACTCCACCCGTTCGTAAGTCGTAAAGCGCTTTTCGCAGCGCAAGCAACGACGACGCCGGCGTATAGTCGTACCGTCTTCGCTCGTTCTTGAATCGATCACCTGAGTTTGTTCATATTTGCAAAACGGACAATGCATAAATCCCCCGATTTCACCGCACAGGCAAAACAAAAAGAGAAAGAAGAGAACTCCGTCCCCCACTACATATAGGGGCTGGAGTCATTGCTTTGATTGTACAACCAAACCACAACCTGTGGATAATTTTTATTTTATCCGGCTCTTTTTGTATTCTCCGAACACAAGAGAGGGCGCCGAAGCGCCCTTTGTGCTGCACAAAAAAATCGGTCTAGGGTTGCAGGCGAGGATTCAAGCTATAGATCCCTTGGATCATGGCCATGCCCAAAACATGAGAGGCCATGGTTTCGCAAACCGTCGCCCAACGGGCGGTATCGGGCAAATCCAATTTTTCAACATCGAGCGCATACACGCGAAATTCGTAGCCGTGCAACCTTGCATCCGTTCCCGGAGGGCACGGACCGTCGTAGCCGCGGTGAATTTCCGCTTCGCTCGAATAGTCGTTGATGGCTTCAACGCCCACGGGGCGCGCAAAGCGCATGCCGCTATGAGCATCTCCCACACTGGCTTCGCCCTTTTGGACTTCGGTCATCGTCGGCTCGATATTCCAAACAAGCCAGTGCACGAAGTCGCGCCTCGGCTGATCGGCCGGAATCTCCCCTTCAGCATTAAGCGCATTGCGGTCTGTCGGCACGTCCGGATCGATACAGGCCAAGACCAGCGAGCGGGTTCCTTCAGGCAAATTGCTCCAGCAAAGGTGCGGATTGCGATTTTCCGCTAAAGCGAACTCCCCGTTTAAGAGCTTACCGTAGGCGCATTCGCTCGGAATCCATTCGCCATGCTCAAAGTCGTGACTGATAATTTTCATAGATCTCATGGCGCAGCAACTTCCGTCTAAAGACGAAAGGGGGCGCCTCCTCCTTTCACAGTGCGGATGAACTGCCGCGCTCTGTCGAACGCAGCTTCATGGGAGCGTACCCCCATCGAGTTCGAGCTACTCTCTGAGCGGCTCATTCCCGAGTTCGTTTTTCCAAATAAGAAAGATGGCAAGGATTCGAAAACCTTGCAATCGCAATTATAGCCGCTATCCATCCCCGCACTTTTGCACGGAAAATTCCGCGGCACCTGTTGGCAGCACTTGGCCGCGCCATCCCGAATCTGCGCAGACTCAAAAACGGCGGGGACTCTTAGCTTTTGAGCCAAATCGTCACCGGACCGTCATTGACCAAGGCCACTTGCATGTAGGCACCGAATTGGCCGGTCTGAACTTTTAGGCCGCCTTCCCTGAGTTTATCAACATATCGCTGATATAGGCGCAGGCCTAGGGCGGGTTCAGCTGCCGGGAAAAAGCTGGGCCTTAAGCCCTTAGAAGTATCGGCGGCCAAGGTAAATTGGGAAACGGCCAAGATTTCGCCGCCGATATCGGTAACACTGCGGTTCATTTTCCCGTTTTCATCTTCAAAAATGCGGTAAGCAAGCGTTTTGGCCGCCAACTTGTCACAGGCGGCATCGGTATCGTTTCTTTCTGCGCAGAATAAAACCATCAAGCCGTGGCCGACCGAGCCGATCACCTCGCCGTTGACCGAAACGGATGCGGCGGTTACCCGTTGTAGCAGCGCTATCATAAAAAGCTCCTATCGCGACAATGCCGACCATTATAGCGGTAAGTCTCTTGTCAAACCGAGCGACTTCGGTATCATCAGGAGAACGCAATCCTTCCGAAAATAAAAAATGTTCTCCCTATTACTGTTGGCCTACGTTGCCGCGCTCATTGCCCTGAGTTTGAAACTCAACGATAAGGCGAGCTCACAAAGCGCCGCCCGCTTTCTCACGGCCAATGCCACAGCCGGCACTTTGCTTTGCGCCCTTTCACTTGTAAGCACGATTATCGGCGGTTCGGCCACGCTCGGCATGGGTTCGCTTGCTCAAAAGACCGGCGCAGCGGCTTTCTGGTGGTTAGGGGTGGGCTCGCTCGGACTTTTTATCCATGCTCGTTTTATCGTGCCGAAAATCCGATCGCTCGGCGCCTGCACGCTGCCTGATGTGCTCGGACGGGTCGTTGGTCGGCGTGCCAAACGTTGGAGCGCACTCATCATTGTCTTATCCTGGGTCGGCGTGGTAGCCGCTCAATTTACGGCCCTGCGCACGCTGCTTACCGACATCCTGCCGGGGCTTGAAGGAGAAATCTTTTTCCTTTTGGTCGCCGGTGCCGTCATTGTTCATACCGCACTCGGAGGGCAAAAGGCCGTCATTCGAACCGATGCCTTGCAAACGCTGCTTCTGGCGGGCGGCTTTACGCTCGCGGGTCTATGGTGCGTCAGTCGTGCGCCCGCCTTTGAGGCTACCGAGCTTATTCCTTTTAACGAAACCTTCGGCCTTTTTGATTGGATCAAGCTCTTGCTGCTCGTGGGCATTACCTATGTGATCGGGCCGGACATGTTTTCGCGCACCTTTGCCGCGCGCTCGACGCCGGATGCGCAGAAGGGGGCCGTCTTAGCCGGCGTGCTGCTTTTATTTTTTGGAGCCGCCATCACCTTTTTAGCACTCAACAACCTCTCGGCCGCTAACCCGATCTCGGGCTGGCTCACCCAAGGCTCGCCGATGCCGGCTCTGATCCGCATCGCCTTGGCTTTGGGGTTGGTGGGAGCGCTCGCGGGATCGGCCGATACCGTGCTCCTATCGGCTACCGGCATCGTTGAGCGCGACATTTTGGAAGGTGACCGATCTTCGCGCATGCGGTGGCTGATCGCCCTGTTCGGAACAGGCTCGGTTATCCTCGCTTACGAGTCGGCCGACATTATCGGATGGCTTTTGTACGCCTACGCGCTTTTTGTACCGGGCGTGGCGGTACCGCTACTGGTGGTGCTGTTGTCAAAAAAGGCCCGCTGCCATGAACTGATTTGGCTCGCCGGAGCCGTCGCGGGTGGCTTTTTAGGACTTGCCGGCAACCTCACGGGCGCTCCGCTTGCCTTGCTCGGCATTGCCCTAGCGGCCGCCGCCAGCCTTTTGGCCTTGGCACGCACGAAGATCCCCGCAACAAAAAAGGCTCTCCGAAACGCCGCCGAAGAGCCCTGATTGGGGGAAAACCGAAACGCTTAGCGCACCGTCACCTTCGCCCACTTGCGCTTGCCGACTTGCACCGTGTAGGTGCCGGCTTTGAGCTTGAGGGCGCGGTCGCTGACGCGTTCGCCGTTAATACGCACGCCGCCCTGGTCAATATTGCGGTTGGCTTCCGTCGTGGACGGGCAAAGACCGGCCTCGCGGATCATCTTGCCTACGCCGATTTCACCGTCCTCGGCCGCCACATTGACTTCAGGAATATCCGAAGGCATTTCGCCCGCACGGAAGCGGTTATTAAATTCGGCCTCTGCGGCATCGGCTGCGGCCTGATCGTGGAAGCGCTCGACAATTTCCTTTGCGAGCAGCACCTTCGCGTCGCGCGGATTGCGGCCCTCGGCGCATTGGCGCTTCAAATCCTCAATCTCGGCGTTGCTCTTTAGACTCAAGAGGTCATACCAGTCCCACATGAGCGAGTCGGAAATCGACATCACTTTGCCGAACATGTCATCGGCTTTGTCGGTAATACCGATATAGTTGTGCTTGGACTTACTCATCTTGTTGACGCCGTCCAAGCCCACGAGCAAAGGCATCGTGAGGATGCACTGCGGCTCTTGATCGTACTGGCGCTGCAATTCGCGGCCGACGAGCAGGTTAAAGCGCTGATCCGAGCCGCCCAATTCCAAATCGGCCTTTAGGGCAACGCTGTCGTAGCCTTGCATGAGCGGGTAGATGAGCTCGTGCATGGCTATCGGGGCTTGAGCGGCATAGCGCTTGGCGAAGTCATCGCGCTCGAGTAGACGGGCAACCGTGTAGCGGCTCGCAAGCTTAATCATGTCGGTGGCCGTCATCTTGTCGCTCCACTCGGAGTTGTAGCGGATTTCCGTTTTTTCGCGATCCAAAATGAGGCTGGCCTGGTCCAGATAGGTCTTCGCGTTGATTTCGATTTGTTCGCGAGACAGCGGCGGGCGCGTCACGTTGCGGCCCGAGGGGTCGCCGATCGCGGCCGTAAAGTCGCCGATCAAGAAAATCACCGTATGGCCCAAATCCTGCAATTGTCGCAATTTGTTGAGCACCACCGTGTGCCCGATGTGAATGTCAGGTGCCGTAGGATCGAGCCCGAGCTTGCAGCGCAAGGGCACACCCGTGGCCATGGAGCGGGCGAGCTTTTGTTCAAACTCGCTTTCAATTAACAGCGTATCCACGCCGCGCTTGACGGTAGCAAGCGCTTCTTTGACTTCCGGGGTGACCGGAAACTTTTCTTCGCTTTCGGACATAGACTTTCTCAAAAAAATTATTTACAAAAAAACGGAAAGCAAAAACCCGAAACTTGCCTCCAAGAAGGTAAAATACAACCCGTTTCGAGATTCATAACGGCTTATTGTATCAATACCTCACCTGAATGTCCGCTCCCAGCATCCTCGCTAAAAACCTGCGAACGGTCGGCCAAGGCATGCGCATCAGCGCCCACCTGCTCGGCCAGTTCTGGACTTCGATTATTCGAAGCCCCTATCGTCGTGCCTGCTTGGGAACCCTTTTTGCCGTTTTACCGATTTCAGCCGGTATCGCCGCATACAACTTTTCTCCTGCTGAGGCCGAAGCCGAGGCCCGCAGCCAGCAAAAGATCATCGAAATTCCGCTGGAAATTCCAGCCATTAGCGAGCAAATTGATGTCGTTACGTCGCACCGGGCACTGGCCACGCACACGACAATGATTCGCAAAAACGATACGCTCGCCTCCATTTTCTCGCGTCTGAATGTCTCCGATGCCGACGCCGTACGCTTTATCCGCCAGCAAAGTCGCCTGCAGCCTCTTTCCAATCCACGTGAAGGCGTTTATGTTCAGGCCAAAGTTTCGGCCGACCGCAAGCTGCGATCGCTCAAGCTCTTTCTCGAAGCGCGCAATGCCAAGGAAACCGATACGGTCGTGGCCATGACGCGGCGCGGCGACAACCGCTTTGCCATCGACTCGGATCCCTTCGTTTATGAAACGCAGCAGGCCATGGCCGCCGGCGTTATCCGCACCACGCTCGAAGATGCACTTAAAAGCGCCGGGGTGCCCGATACCGTCGCCGCCCAAGTGCCCGAAGCCTTTGAACGGCGCTTCAATAACGGTTTAAAACTTACCGCCGGGGATGACTTCCGCCTGATCTACGAACGCAAATACCTTGAGGGCGATTTTGTCCGTACCGGCCACCTGCTAGCCGTTGCCATCACGCACGCGGGCGAGCCCATGGAGTCGTTTTGGGCGGCCGACGGCACGAAAAACGGCGGCTTTTATAACTTGGACGGGACAACGAACCAAGTGGCTTTTATCCGCGTACCGGTTGACGGTGCACGCGTGACCTCAAGCTTCATGCCGATGCGACGCCATCCGGTCACGGGCGTACTCCGACCGCACCAAGGAACCGACTTCGGTGCTCCGAAAGGTAACCGCATCTATGCCGCTTCCGACGGCGTCATTACCCGCAAAACGTTTAACAAACGCGGCTACGGCTACTACATGATTATCAAGCACGACGAGCGCCGCTCGACGCTTTACGGACACATGACCCGTTTTGAAAAGGGCCTTCAAGTCGGCAGCCGTGTTAAAAAAGGCCAAGTGATCGGCTATGTGGGAGCAACCGGACTTGCCACCGGTCCTCACCTGCACTATGAGCTGCGCGTCAATAACCGCCAAGTCAACCCCCTGACAACCAATATCCCGGATAAGGACCGCCTTACCCCCGAAGAAAAGCAAGTGCTGCTGTCGCAAGCCAGGCCCCTGACAACGCGCTTGGCAATGCTTGACCGCATCCAGTCGGTGAAGCCTCAAGTGGCTCCGGCCGATCGCGATGTTGCCGCAGGCGAAGGCCAAGCCTCACCCGCCTTGTAGGCGCATCATGGCTGAATCCTCCTTATACATCGGCATCATGTCCGGCACCAGCCTTGACGGAGCTGACGCCGTCTTATGCCGCTGCCAGCCCGGACGCACGCAATTTGTAGCCCATGCCCATCTTGACTACCCGGCTAATCTGAGAAAGGCCCTTTCGGCGCTGTTAACGCCGGGCCCCGATGAGCTCGAGCGCGCCGGCACCCTTTCCATTAAGCTCGCCGGTTTTTACGCGCTTGTCACGCGCGAGCTGCTGCAAAAAGCATCCGTTTCCCGTCGAGACATCCGAGCCATCGGCGTTCATGGACAAACGGTCAGGCACTGTCCGCAAAACGGCTTTACCGTTCAGCTCAATAATCCGGCCTTGTTGGCCGAGATCACCGGCATTGACGTCATTGCCGATTTCCGCAGCCGCGACATGGCCGCCGGCGGAGAAGGCGCTCCGCTCGTTCCGGCCTTTCACGCCGCCATGTTTGCCTCCACCGTCCCCCGCGCCATCGTCAATATCGGCGGCATCGCCAATATTTCTCTTTTAAACGGGAACCGGGTTTGCGGCTTTGACTGCGGCCCGGGCAACACGCTCATGGACTGCTGGGTGCAACAGCACTGCGGCTTGCTCTACGACGAGGATGCTCTTTTTGCCAAAAAGGGCCGAGTCAATGAAAAGCTTCTGTCGGCGCTTTTATCCGACCCGTACTTTTCCAGGCAGCCCCCGAAAAGCACCGGACGGGAATACTTTAATCTGAAGTGGCTGTCGCAAAGAGCGCCTTTTTTTGAGACTCTGACGCCACCCGACGTGCAGCGCACTCTCCTAAGCCTCACGGCCCAAAGCATTCTCAACGCCATTTTTAAGGCACAGCCGCAAACGCGCGAAATCTTCGTCTGCGGCGGCGGGGCGCTCAACCCCTTGCTCATGCAAGAGCTCGGGCAAGCCCCCGTACCGGTGGCAAGCACCGCCACGCTCGGCATTGATCCGATGCACGTGGAGTCCATGGCCTTTGCTTGGCTTGCTTACTGCTTTGTCAATAAAAAAGCCGGGAATCTCCCGGCTGTGACTCGTGCCCGAGGGCCGAGAATACTCGGCGCGCTCTATCCGGCAGGACTTATCTAAACGGAAAACGAGGAGCCGCACCCGCAGGTGGTCACGGCATTGGGATTGCGGATCACAAATTGCGCTCCGGTCAAATCTTCCTTGAAATCAATCTCGGCGCCGACCAGGTACTGGTAGCTCAATGAATCAATGAGCAACGTGACGCCGCCTTTTTCCATCACGGCATCGTCATCGTTGATGTTTTCATCAAATTGAAAACCGTATTGGAAACCCGCACAACCGCCGCCTTGGACAAAGACGCGCAACTTCAATTTGTCGTTGCCTTCTTCTTCGATGAGGCTTTTGACCTTCGCCACGGCATTGTCCGTAAAGTGAATCGGTTCGGGAGCCAAAGGAGTTTCATTATCTTGCATAGTATCTATCTTCCAAAAAGGTACATGCGATTATAGAGTAGCTTTCGGAAAACCTCCTAATCGGAAGGATACCGAAAAGGGCAAATCGTAAGCATTTGAAACGGTCTGCAACCTCCAAAGCGCTCCGCCCCTGAGATGCACTTAGTCCAAAAAGGCCTGCAGTTTTTCCAAAAAGAGCGCCGGCACTTCCTCTTGCGGGGAATGCCCGCAAGGCAAGGCAAAGCCCGTCGGATTCAGTGCCTTGTCCTGCCAGGTCTCAACCACATCATAGAGTTTGCCAACCGTACCCATGGCGCCCCACAAGAGCAAAAGCGGCGCTCGGATGCGTTTGTCGCTGTCGGCCGCATCGTCTTTGAGGTCAATGCCGGCGGCAGCCCGATAATCTTCGCAGACGGCGTGGATCATTTCCGGACGCTGATAGCACCTGAGGTACTCTTCAAACACCTCGGGCTCAACCGAGCCCTTGATTTTTATCTGCCCGTCAATATGACGGTGCAAGAAAAATCGCGGATCGCTACCGATCATTTTTTCTGGCAAAGGCTCGGGCTGGATGAGGAAAAACCACCAAAAATAGCGCCGTGCAAATTCCATATCGGTGCGTGCATACATGGTGGCGGTGGGCGCAATATCCAGAAACACGGCCTTTTTAACACTATCGGGATAGTCAAGCGCCAAGCGGTGGCCGACGCGTCCTCCGCGGTCATGCCCTACGAAGTCAAAGCGCTCAAAGCCAAGCCCCCGCATGAGCAAAATAATGTCCTTGGCCATTTCGCGTTTGCTATAAGGCCGGTGCTCGGCATCGCTTTCTGGCTTAGAGCTATCACCATAACCTCTCAGATCGGGCAGGATGACCGTCCGCGATTTCGCCAGTTCCGGTGCAACCTTGCGCCAAATGACATGATTGTGCGGATGCCCGTGCAGCATAACCAAGGGCTCGCCGCAGCCGGCCTTGGCGAATCGAATCGTCAAGCCGTTTTCCAAACGAGCATCGAAAAGATCAAAGCCTTGCACAAAAGGCGAGGCCCCCCTTGATACCAAAGAAACTATTCCGGACATCCTTTTCTCCTACGAAGATAAACCGATCGCCACAACGCCGAGCGTCATGCCGAGCACCCCTAAAAGGCGCTTAACCGAAAGCTTTTCCTTAAGCAGCAGACCGCCCAGGATAACACCGGCCATCATGCCGACTTCCCTCGTCGGCGCAACGTACGCTAAGGGCGCCATCGTCATGGCAAAAAGAACCAAGATATAAGCCCCCGGTGAACCCACCGTGACCACCGCCACGGCTTGCCGAACCTTGGGCAACCGAAAGAGCTCGCGCACCTCTTCACGCCAGCGCGGCCTCATCAAAATAAAGGGCGTAAAAACCACGGCGCGCATGGCAATGGAGGGAAAATAAAATGTAATGGGCGTCAGGCCCGTCTCCTGTTGCACGGCCCACGCATCACAAAATGAGTACCCGGCAATGCACAAGCCCGTCAACGTGCCCCAAAAGAGCCCAGTTTTCACATGAGCGGCAACGGCCGCTTGCGAGTGCTCCGGCCGGGCCAATAGCACGATGCCCAACAAAATCAGCGCAATACCGATCCAGCCGCTCACGGTCGGGGCATTGCCCAAAATCAGTACCGCTGCAATAACGGTAATCAAAGGACCGGTGCCGCGCGCTGTCGGATACACCACCGAATAGTCTGAATAGCGGTACCCCGTTTGAAGAATCACACCGTAAAGCACGTGAATCGGTGCGGAAAGCAAGATAACCAGCCAACCCGTCCGGGTTACTTGAGAAAAAGCATCCGAGTCGAAAAGAAGAACAGCCGGCAACGTAATGGCAGCCGTGATGATATACACCACCCACCAAAAAGTGCGGTTGGCATTGGCCCTTTTAAGAAAATAATTCCAAGTCGCATGAATAAGGGCTGCAAGCAAAACCAAGGAAAGGGCAAGACCTGACATGATGACTTTATAAAAACATCCTGCCGTTTATTTTAGAACCGAAAAACCGTTCCCTGTAAGAAAAAAGCCCCCCGAAGGGAGCTCTTGGCTGTCCCGCTCCAAAAGGGATGAGCGGGACCGGGCAAAACTGCCGAAAGCGATTAACGCTTGGAGAATTGCTTACGACGACGAGCCTTGCGAAGACCGACCTTCTTACGTTCGACTTCACGAGCATCGCGGGTCACGAAGCCGGCAGCAGACAACTGATGCTTCAGACCTTCGTCATAGTCAATCAAAGCACGGGTGATGCCGTGGCGCACAGCGCCGGCTTGACCCGTTTCACCACCGCCGCGCACGTTGACCATCACGTCAAACGTTTCAACGTTTTCCGTGAGCTGCAACGGTTGCATCACGACCATGCGGCCGGTTTCACGATGGAAGTATTCATTCAAAGGACGACCGTTGATCACGATCTTGCCGGAACCACGCTTGATAAAGACGCGGGCCACGGAGCTCTTGCGACGGCCGGTGCCGTAATTGTAATTGCCGATCATGCCGAATCCTTATTCGATATCGAGGTTCTTGGGTTGTTGAGCCGTATGCGGATGTTCTTCGCCCGCATAGATCTTCAACTTCTTGATCATTTGGTAGCCCAACGGGCCCTTCGGAAGCATGCCCTTGACAGCGATTTCGAGGGCACGGCCCGGATGGCGAGCTTGCATCTTTTCAAACGTCGTTTCAACGATGCCGCCGGGATAACCGGTATGACGGTAGTAGGTCTTTTTCGTCGCCTTGGAGCCGCTCAACTTCATCTTGGAAGCGTTGATCACAACGATGTAATCGCCCGTATCAACGTGCGGCGTGTATTCAGGCTTGTGCTTGCCGCGAAGGCGAGCAGCAATTTCAGCAGCGAGATGACCGAGGATCTTGTCCGTGGCATCCACCACGTACCATTCGCGGGTCACTTCGAGCGGCTTAGCCGAGAAGGTCTTCATTATTTGTTCACCTATCAATGAAAACGCACGATTTCTTTATCCATCGCGCGTCAAAGTCGTATCGCTTACGGCCGCAAGCACCAGCGATACCGATCAAAATTCTTTTCCTCATTGCCTCCTCCGCAAAACAGAGAAAAACGGATTCGGTCAATAAGGGTGTGGATTTTACCGAAAATTGTTAAGAAAAACAATAGCCAAAGTCTTTCTTTGCGGGCGGCTGGCGGATGCCTCAATTCACGGAAGTTTCCTGCAAATACGCCGAAATATCCACGGCCGGATCATCCGAGCCTTTGATTGCGCGGATTTTCTCTTTCAAGCCGAAGTCATTCGCGTCGTTGCGCCCGTCAAAAAGATCATAAGGTTCAAGCTCGCGTGCGGAGATACCCATCCACGCAGCCAAGCCGTCGGTAAAGTGCAATCCGGATTTGGCCGAATGAAGCATTCGGTGCTCGGTCGATGCCGAATCGATGACCGCGAGCGGAATGTCATAGTGCCGCTTGCTTGCCTTGTTGTTATTCAAATAAATCACACCGTCAATATCGCGGTGCACCATGCCGTGATCGGCAAAATATAAAATGGAGAATGGGCGGTGATGTTTCTTTTCGTAGTTTCGCATAAGATCGTACAAATCTCTCAGCAACTCGTCTGTGTATTTGATGCTCGAGATATAGCAGCCGACGTAAGACCACTTTTTCTCAGAGACGACGTAAGGATCCTGCATTTCCTTGATGCGTTCGCAGGCACTCGGATGCGAGCCCAAGGTATGCAAAACGAAAAGCCGAGGCGTCATCCCTATTTCGCCCCCCCCATTGAGGAAATTGCTCATGATGTCTAACAAAATCCGATCGGAGTGGCGCGCCGTTTCGTAGCCGCTCGCGTTAACAAAATGCTTTGTTTTTGCTTTTGAGCCGATCGCAGAGATCGGCGTATCGTACTTGCCAAGATAGCCTTGATTGGAAATCCAATAAGTTTGCAAGCCGGCCGCATTGGCTAAGTCCACGATATTGAGATCGTAGCGCGGCTGCCAAGTGGTCTTGTCGGCCTTGGTGAGCATGAGTCTAAGCGAGCCGATGGTATAGGTTCCGCCGGCACTTAGCCCCTTCACCACGGTCGCCGGGGCTTCACCCAAAAACGGCGTATTGTCAACCGGATAGCCGTAAAGCCCCATGTAGTCGCGCCGGACGCTTTCACCAATCACCAGCACATAGTCTTTCGCACCGCCATGATAGACAACCTCTGTCCAGGCGCTATCCTTGGCAAAACTCTCCAACTTGGCTTTTTCTTTCTCCACCTGTTGGTAAGACGTCTGCAAGAGCGAAAAAAATTGAATCGGCGCCAGCAAAACAGCCAAACACAATATCGAAGCCAACACCAAGGTCTTATTGCGCCAAGGCTTCAGTTGCGTACGTTGAGCGATGCCGTAAGCTAAGAGCAACAATATCGGAATGGCCAAAGCCTTCAAAAGGCTTTTAGCCGATATAAAACTCAAAAATTCAAGGCTTTCCTTGGCATCCGTTGCCAAAAGCGAAGAGATTGCTTGGAAATCCGGCGGTCCGTATTCGTAGCCCACCGGGCAATACACGGCGGCCATGCACGAAAGGAGCAAAACGATTGCAAAAGAACGCTTCGAGGCGCAAAGAAAAATCCAGGCAAGCGTCAAAATGCAGGCCGATGTTTTTGAGGCGTGGCCATCAAGGCCCGCCAACAAAAAGCGGGCGGCCACATATAAAAACATCGCGTAAGCAATAAAACCAATAACGGCAAAAAGCTTTTGCTTCTGAAAATTAATGGGCATTTTCGGCTGATATCACAAAAAGTCTGAAAGCTCGGCTTCCTACCCAAAAAAATCTGACAACGACATCTGGCGCATAAGGATAAAAAACCGGAGCGGCGCATTTTACAGAGTGCTCCGCTCAAAGAAAAGCCCGGAAATTCCCTATTTTCCTAGAAAACCGTAACCAAGCTCTGCGTTATTGAGCTTTAACTCCACTTCAAAAACGGCAGCCGGCTCAGCCTGCACATCAAACTCCATGAGGCAATCATCCCGAAAAACGTGTACGCGAAGTCGCTTTTTAACGGCCAAGCGCTTGAGCATTTTCTCCAAATTGCTTTTATTGACCTTCAGTCCTTCAATGGCCACGAGTTCATCGCCAACCGAGAGTCCCGCTTTTTGAGCCGGTCCGTCTTCGTCAACCGAGCGAATGCCAAGCGCCGAATCCGCTCCCAGCGTGAGGCCGAGCATGGAACGAACCAACGGCAAGGGCTTTTGCCCGAACTCAACGCCTTGCTGGCGTAAAAGCTTTTCGTAATCAGGCTCGTCGCACCCGTACACCCAGCGATCAAGCTTTTTATCCACAGCTACGCCGACGGCTTCATAGATTAGGTGTCCGACCTCATGTTCTTCCATGCCGGCATAGTCATCCCCGGCCGACTTAAAGCCCTCCCAAGCAAAGCGCAGCACATCGTCAAGACTGCGGGCTGCCTGCGTCTCGTGCCGTATGAGTGCATCCAGCGCAAAAGCAACCAAAGCGCCCTTGTCGTAGTAGCTCACCACGGCGTTATTGCGGTTGGTGCGCAACTTGTAGTATTTGATCCAGGCATCAAACGAGGACTCGGCAAGCGTCTGATGGCGCCTGGCCGCTGCCGAGAGGTGCCGCGTCATCGTGCGCGCGAGCTCTTTAAGGTACGTCTGCCGGCTAATCAGTCCGGCCCGCAACAACAAGAGATGGTCGTAGTAGCTCGTGAAGCCTTCGAACACCCAGAGTAAGTTCGTATAGGTTTCTGTTGCAAGGTTATACGGAATAAAGGCTGCGGGCTTGATGCGCTTGACCCACCAAGCATGAAAATACTCGTGGCAAAACAAGCCTAAAAGGCGCACATAGTCTTCATCGTCATCCCCTGTATCGGCTTGCGGCAGGTCAAAGCGCGAAGCAATAAGCGCCGTGCTGTCGGCATGCTCCAAGCCGCCGTAGTCAGCGGCGGACAAATTCAGGTAAAAGTCATAGCGCTTAAAAGGCGGTTTTTTACTTTGCGGCTCAAAAAAGGCAATCACGCTTTCACAAGCCTTCGTCACATCCAGGCGCAGCCTTTCGCGATCGAAATCAAGCCCGGCACCGGAGACGATAATGCGGTGCGGTACGCCGGCCGCGACAAAGTCGATTGCCTCCCACGCCCCCATCTCGACCGGATGATCGATCAGGTCTTCATAGTGGGCGGCACGATACGTCCCGAAGCCTTTCTTATCAACGTTCTCGGGTTCAAGGGTTGTTGCCAAAGACCATTTTTTGCAATACTCGCTCGGGGCTTTGATACGAATCGTGACCGGCCGGTTGCGGTAGCCTAGAGCAGCCAAGCATAGGCTTGAAGCATTGAAAAATCCCCTTCGGGTATCTAAATAGGCCCGGCGCACCGAGCGGTCTTGCGTAAAGACCGAATAAGCAATGCGCACTTCTCGGGTGCCTGCCGGCACAGTCAAATGCCACGACGTTTTGTCGATCTTGCCGATGGCCCAAGCCTTCCCGTCAACCAAAGCCCGCACATCCGAAAGATCGGAGGCCATGTCGCGAATCATGTAGCTGCCGGGCAGCCACGCCGGCAACATCAGCACGAGCTCCCCCTCGTGCACATTCGCGATAGCCATCTCCACCAGGAAAACATGAGCTTGAGGATCCTTAACGGTAATTTTGTATTGAATGGGCATTTGCGCTGTCACCTTGAAAAACTTTTTTCTAAACGCTCATTGTAAAAAAGCCGCCCGAGCGTTTTCTCGAACGGCCTTTATACCAAAGGATACAAAAGACTATTTTGGCTCGCCGTTTTCCTCAGGCAGCTCAAACCAGTCTTCTTCGTCGTCTTCAACGCGGCTTTCCGCGGCCGGCTCTTGCGACACGATGCTATCGTCTTCGGAAGCGGGCGCGGGGAGATCTTGAACGACTTCTTCTTCCTGAGCTTCTTGCTTGGGTTCAACCTTTTCTTCCGTTTGGGCTTGTTCAAGCGCTTGCGGTCCCATGATCTTGGCCAATGCAATCAAATGGCGCAGGGCTTCGTTTACGGCTTGGCTGGAACCGAAAACGCGGGCGACATCCGCATCAAGCGTAATGAGCGCATTGCGGGAAGGATTGCCGGCATAGGCTCGGTTGCCCGCCGAGCGGGAAGCGGCGGCAGCGCGGGCCCGGGGGCCGGAGCGAACGCCGAAAAGGCTATTTTGCTCGCGGCGATCGTCAAAGCGACGGTTTCCGCTGCGACGCGGACGATCCCCGAAACGGTTACCTTCGAATCGGTCATCGCGGCGATCAAAGCGGCGATCGGAACGGCGGTTGAAATCATCTCGGCGATCCGAGCGAGTAAAACCGTCGCGATCATCAAAACGACGGTCGAAACGGCGGGGACGTTCGTCACCGAAAAAATGTTCACGGTGGCTGCCCGCTTCTTCCCAAGGTTTGCGCATAAAAGTTACCTATTTTTTTAAAAAGAAATTCAGTGGATTAGTGACAAAAACGCGATCATATCAGACTTTTTGCGTTAAGTGTTTGAATTGAAAAATATTCTTGTTTCGCCCGGATCGGAAGCGTTTCCAACGCCCTCGCGACGGCCTTATTTTTTGTTTCAAAAAGGCACTTTCTTTTGCTTTAAAACACAACTGCTGCCGATTTTCTTGAGTTACACTATGATTAAGGGAAGGGAAAAAAGATCCCTCCCACTCTTGATAACAAAACAAAAAGAGGGTTTTTATGGCACAAGCATTGCAAGTAACATTCCATGGCATCAGCCGTTCTGAAGCCGTCGAACAAGCCATCAGCAAAGCGCTTGATTCTTTGAGTAAGTTCAACCGCAACTTGGGTCCGTGCCACGCCACCATCACCCAAGAAGGTCACCAGACGATGGGCGCTTTCACCGTCCGCGTTACGCTTGTCGCCTCCGGCAAGGACCTCGTTGTCACCCGTACCAACAATGACGTGATGCAAGCTATCAGCGAAGTTTTCGACACGCTCACACGTTCGGCCATTGATGCGGCTGAAAAGCGTCGCAACCACTGATTTCGGTTAGTTGTCACAGGGACCTCCGTTAGCGAGGTCCTTTTTTTATAGAGAAACTTCCTGAAAACCCCGTTATTCATAGCGGGGATGAAAGGAAGCACGCAATTTTGCATGAATTTTGATAGATTGCTCAAACCATGCAGATTCTCAGTAGCTTTCGATATCAACTTCAACCGACAACAGAGCAGCGGTCGCTTTTCAGCCGAACCGCCGGCTGTTGCCGTTGGGTGTTCAATCAGGCACTGGATCTGCAAAATAAGCTCAGGGAAAAGCAGGAAAAGCTGCTGAGCTATAA
>DVNT01000037.1 GCA_018714185.1 Candidatus Aphodousia gallistercoris
GGCTGGTCGTCCTTCGCGCGTAAGGTTTCGCGCAAAAGCCTGTGGAGCGGGTGTAAGACCGGGCAATCCCGGCGGTCTGCGAAGAAGCAGGAAGCCTCGTCCAAGCGTGAGCTTGGGCGGGGAGCAGTCACTTTAAATTCATTTTTGGAGTCCGAGCTTGCCGGACGGTGAAGCATCATTCGAAACTGACGTTGAAAACTGGTCCCAACAGGAACTTTTTTGACAGAGGGGGACTTGTTTTTTTTGTCAAAAAATCGACCCTAATAAATTCAATGACTTACAAGCCCAGAATCGGCTATGCACATTTTGATCTGGACAGCAATGGTTTTTAATAGGAAAACTGCCCGTATCGGGCAGTCTGGAGAAAGGATCGCTGTCATTGCTGGCTGTTAATCAGCGGCAATGTCTCCGTAGATATCATCCCACATGGGCCAAATGGTACCGTAGCCGACCGTTAAGATGATGAAGATGACGGGTGTCATAAAGTAAACCATGTAACCGGTGAGTCCGACTGCCGAGCAAAAGACAATGACAAGCAGGGTAGCCAACAAAGTCAATCCGATTACGATGCAGGTCAGTACCACAATGGGAAGCCAGTTTCTTAAGCAGCCGAAGAAGGAATAAAAAACGGCTTTGCCGACGGTCATGTTTTTCCACGCGACCAGGGCCGGTGCAAACCACGTGGCCATCTGTCCGGCAAGGTAGCACAGAATTGTCAAAATGGCAGCCGTCCAGGGAAAGTGCTGAGCGACCGATTCCCAAACGATTTGCCCGTCCTTGACTTGCCATTGGCTAATGGCATCCATGGCCGTAAGAAGGTAAATGTAGTTGGCGATGATCAAAAAGAAGGCATAGATTAAGCCCACTTTAAATAGTCGCGAGCGCTTGCTCACATTCTTAAAGAGATCCACCATGACCGCATAGCTCGGCTGACGGCCGTTATAAGCTTCTCGCGTTCCTTCAATGACGAGCATGGTGCCGAAGGGCATGAAAAACGAAGCTAACACTAAGCCGACAAAAGGTAAAGTGCTCAGCACGGAAAACATAAAAACGTAGAACACGCAAATGCTTACCATGCCGAAAGGCGCACGGCGAATAGCCTCAATGCCCTGCTTGATCCATTTTACAGGGGAGGAAAAAGTCGCAATATGTCCTTGCATACTAGAAGCCGAAATTGATGAACTTCGGAGTGCCTAAGGTGTCCTTGCTGTGGCCCGGAGCGGAGCTTGCCGGAAATTCCGAGCGGTTTTCAATGGAGTAGGGCACTTGAGTCGAGCCCGGCGTCACCACGTATTCGGTAATGCGGTTATTCTGGTCGCGAACGGTTTCAATTTGAGTGCGTCCGCCCGTGGGTTTCTTGACCTTGCCTTCAGCACGGTCTTGACGGGCCTTGGCGTAATCAGCCTCAGACGGAGCCAAATCGGGGTTGACTTCGTAGCGGCGGCTTTCCTTGGCGAGTCGGTCGTAGCCGGATGCTGAGCGTTGCGGCTTTTGGGCGTTATCATAGGCGTCCTTGGCAGCCTGCTCGGAAATCTGCGGCGGGCGCACATCGGCCGGAGCCTCAGGGGCGGCCCAAGCCGCTTGGGCAAGGGTCAAACCCAGTAACGAAGCAACTAAAAAAGTATTGCGCATAACAAAAACTCACGGAGCATTAATCTCTACTCTAATTCTAACAGAGCAGTCATCGGGAGCCGTCCATTCTAATGGAAGATCTAGGCAGTTGCACAGATATTGTGAGCGTCAGTTTCAAAAAAACAATCCGGATCTTCTGAATCGTTCGGAAAACAGAGGAAACCGCGAGTAACGCTATGCTAAAGGCGCGACCACTCTGTTGAGATGGCGGCATTTCCCGCCTCAGCCCTTCGAATTTTGAGAAAAGAATTCCGGTCGAAAGACCGAGATGGGCCCTCGTTAGAGGTGTAGAAACGACAATGGCTCGGAGGCAACCGAGCCAAAGTCAATTCTTATGAGGTATGAGGAAATGTCCAGTTTCTTAACCTCGTGGGAGATTATCACACATATCAACGTGTCTGTCATGGGCGATTTCCTCCGCTTTTGTTCGATCTTGGTAAGAACGATTGCGGTTCGGTTGAAGTGTGGGCCTGTTTCGGAAAAGGACGAGTGCAAAAATTTTTTTATCAATGAAATTTGCTATTGTTTCACCGTTTGAAATTTCGGAATGCATTATGCCCACAGTTTTACTTGTTGACGGATCCAATTATCTTTATCGCGCATTTCACGGGCTGCCCGATTTGCGTACCAGCGCCGGCGAGCCCACGGGAGCCATTAAAGGCTTTGCCAATATGCTTCATATGATTCGGGAGATGGTTAAGCCCGACTATGCAGCGTGCATTTTTGACGCCCACGGCGGCACTTTCCGCGATGAAATTTATCCCCAATACAAGGCAAACCGCCCGCCGATGCCCGAGGATTTGGCAACCCAAGTTGAGCCGATTCACGAGATGATTCGGGCTCTTGGTTGGCCGCTATTGCAAGTGCCCGGCATTGAAGCCGATGACGTGATCGGCACGCTTTCACGCCAAGCACAAGCGCTAGGCATGAAGGTCTTTATTGCCACAGGCGACAAGGACATGAGCCAACTCGTTAACGAGCAAGTCGTGATTGTCAATACCATGACGCGCCAGGTGCTCGATCCCGAAGGCGTTAAAGGCAAGTACGGCGTTGCGCCCGAGCAGATTATTGATTACCTCTCGCTGATGGGTGACAACGTTGACAATGTGCCGGGCATCTATAAGTGTGGTCCGAAAACAGCGGCAAAATGGATTACTGAGTTCGGAAGCTTGGATGCGGTAATGGCTCGAGCCGATGAGGTCAAAGGCAAGGCCGGGGAGTACCTGCGCGAGGGGCTTTCTTTCCTGCCGACGGCTCGGGCGCTTGTCACGATTAAAACCGATGCGGATTTAAGTGAATATGTTCCCATGGGATTGGAAAGCCTGGTTTTTGCGCCGGAAGATAGCGCCTTTTTAGAGGGCTTTTATGCCCGTTGGGAAATGCAGCAAAGCAAGAAAAAAGTGGCGCGGCATCGTACCGAGAAAAAGCAGGAGCAGCCCCAAACGGCTGAGATTCCGGGGCTTTTCGATGAAATTGCGCAGGAGGAGCCCCAGGCAGAACTTTCCGTGGTGCAAACCGGTGAAATGAGCATCGTGCACACCGAGGATGAGCTCGAAAAGCTCGTAGCCGAGCTGCAAGGCCAGACTGAGCCCGTCGCTTTTGAAGTCTTTGCCGAGCACACCGACGGCATGCACGCTGCCTTGGTGGGACTGGGTTTAGCCTATGGCGAAAAATCGGCGTATGTTCCCTTTGCCCATCTTTCGGGAAAAGCGCCATCGGCCGAGGCGGTCAGGCGCCTTCTCGGCCCGTGGTTGGCGGCGGATTCTGCGAAGGTGACGTGCGAGGGCAAGTTTGCCCGACACGCTTTTCTGAATGCCGACATGATGCTTTCAAAGCAAACCGACGATATTACGCTTTTGAGCTACGTGTATGAGGCGCACATGAAGCACGATGTGGCTAACCTGTCGCTTCGTTGGCTTAAGGCCGATGTGCCGGCGCTTGAAGATTTGTTGGGCAAGGGTGCAAAGGCGAAGCCCGCGGCCCAAGCCGAGATTGAAGCCGCCGCCGGCTTTGCCGCCGAAAGAGCACGAGCCATTCTCCGGCTTTACCGCGTGCTGCACGATCGGGTAGCGGCCGACGAGGGTCTAAAGCGAATCTATGAGACGATTGAATTGCCCACGCAAAATGTGCTCTTTACCATGGAGCGCAACGGCGTATTAATCGAGAGCCTGCGGCTTAGTGCACAAAGCGATGCCTTGGGCGATGAAATCGTGCAAATCGAGGCGCGCTGCCACCGCATGGCAGGCCACGAATTTAATCTGGCAAGTCCCAAACAGCTCTCGCACGTGCTTTTTGAAGAGTTGAAGCTTCCTGTGCCGCCCAAGACGAAGAAAACGGCCAGCGGCGGCTACAGTACGGGCGAAGAGGTGCTGCAGCAGCTCGCGCTCGACTATCCGTTGCCTAAAGCCATTTTGGAGTTTCGCCGTTTAAGTAAGCTCAAGAGTACCTACACCGATAAGCTCCCCTTGATGGTTTTCGGCAAAACCGGCCGCGTGCACACCACGTTCGGGCAGACGACGGCCGTGACGGGGCGCTTGGCTTCAAGCGACCCGAACCTGCAAAACATTCCGGTTCGCACAGCCGAAGGCCGTCGGGTGCGTGAGGCTTTTGTGGCCGGTTGCGGCAAGCAGATCGTCTCGGCCGACTATTCGCAAATTGAATTGCGCATCATGGCGCACCTTTCCGGTGACGAGGGCTTACTCGAGGCATTTCATCGCGGCTTGGACATTCACCGGGCAACGGCCGCTGAAGTGTTCGGCGTGGCACTTGAGCAGGTAACGCCCGATCAGCGCCGCACGGCCAAAGTGATCAATTTCGGTTTGATCTACGGGATGAGCGCCTTCGGCTTAGCTTCCAATTTGGGCATTGAACCATCGGCTGCGCGCAGCTACATCGACCGCTACTTTGCTCGCTACCCGAAGGTCAAGCTCTACATGGAAAGCACCCGCGAGCTCGCCCACCGCCAAGGCTATGTGGAAACGGCTTTCGGCCGGCGCCTTTGGCTGCCCGACATTCAAAGCTCGAGAGCGCAAGTGCGGGCAGCGGCCGAGCGCGCCGCCATCAATGCGCCGATGCAGGGCACGGCGGCCGATCTCATCAAGATGGCTATGATTGATGTCGAGCGCTGGATTGAAGAGCAAAAACTAAAGGCGCTTTTAGTCTTGCAAGTGCATGATGAATTGGTGCTTGAGGTGCCCGATGAGGAAGTGTCGCTTGTCAAGGAAACCCTGCCGCGGCTTATGCAGGGCGTTGCTACGCTCAAGGTGCCGCTTTTGGCTGAGGTTGGCGTAGGCGAGAGCTGGGAAGCGGCGCACTAAAAAGGTGTTGCCATGGGCCGACGCGGGCGGCCCATACCGGCTTGGAGCTTAACGGCAAGCGCCGAGCGTTTCCGGTTCATACTGGGCAAGCAGCTCGCCCTTTTCGTTCCAGAACATCAAGCCTTTGTCATTTTGGGTGACAAAGCGCGTTTCTTTGAGTACCTTCAAGAGGCGTTCTTCGGTTTGCATGGCCTCAGGCGAGCACATTTTTCGCGTGGTGGCAGCTTCGCCGAAGGTGAGCTTTTTCCCATCGAGCTTATAGGTCGAATTAAAGAGGTTGCACCCTAGGTTGCCTGCGACGCGGTTTTCTTCCAAAAAGTCCATGATCGGGGGGAGGTTTTCACAGTTTTCATCGGTCGGGGCTTGAGCCGTAACCAACTGCCAGGAGGTGCCCTCCAATTTGGCAACGGCTTCGCCGGCTAACTTGTCTTCTACCGATTGGCTCGAGCATGCCGTCAGGGCCATAGCGCCTACTCCTAAAATCGTCCATAAAGCTTTCTTCATAACAACCTCGTCTTGTCACTTGTAGGAATGTAATTCAAATTGCGGTCATTGTATCGAAAAAAAGGGCCGGGGTTTAACGCCCGGCCCGAACTCTCTCTTCTCTTGTTCCGGAGGACCAGCTGTGCTTGTCTCTCGCACCTCCTACTTTAGACGAAGCCTTCGATAAAAGCGGTGACTAATTGCATGAGGAAGCAACGAAATGTTTCTAAGCAATATTACCTATTGATCAAGGGAGTTAATTTTCCTTTCAAAATCATTTGGGTAGTTATTTTTCTCCTATTTCTGAAATAACAAGTAGCAATATTTCTCCCTCCTTACTGCAAGAAATCTTTGCCGAAATGTCTCGAAAACCGAAGCGTTGAAAAGCCGCTTTGAGAAAACACTCATTGACTTTTGCCTTATCAAAGACTAGAAGAAAGGAGTGGGTGCAACGAAGGAGGGATTTGCCATGCAGCCGTTAACCTATCATCCGGTATTGGAGAAAAAGCGTTGGTTAATTTTGCTGTTGGCAAGCCTCGTTAATATTTGCGCCGGAGCCAACTATGCGTGGAGCGTTTTTGCCCAACCGTTGGCAGAGCACCTTCAGGCACAAGCCAGTGAACTGGCCTTTGCCTTTAGCCTGGCAAGCTGCTGCTCGCCCGTATCAATGCTGATCGGCGGCTACCTGGGCGACCGGTTCGGGCCGCGTTACGTGCTCGTAGCGGGGGGCCTGCTTATGGGACTGGCTTTGATCGGCTGCTCGATGGCCACAACGGCGACCGCCATTATTCTTATTTACGGCGTTGTGTTCGGTTTCGGGATGGGGGTGACGTTTGCTGCCAATGTCGGCAACCTGTTGAAGTTTTTCCCAGACCGCAGCGGCTTGGCCGGCGGCCTTTCCATCGGCGCGTACGGGGCCAGTTCGGTGATCATTCCGTTTTTGGCCGTATACCTGATTTCGGGCGAAGGCGTTGAGGCGGCATTTCGTACCTTAGGTGTTATTTTCATCGTGATTGTTGTCGGGTGCGCTCTATTTATGAGCCGCTGTCCGGAGGGCTTTGTCCCGGCGGGCTATGTTCCGAAAAAGGCCGTTGACGGCCACATAGTCAGCCTGACGACTTGGCAGATGGTGAAGACGCGCCGCTTTTGGGCCATGATGGGGCTGGGGTTTTGCGGCGCTTTAGCCGGCATGATGGTGATTTCTCATGCGGCGATGATCGGGCAGTACCAGATGCACTACGCGCCGGCCGTTTGTGCCATGGTGGTGTCTGTGGTGGCTTTGGGCAATATGGGCGGACGCTTTATTGCCGGGGTACTCTCGGACTACATCGGGCGCATCCAGTCGCTTTTGCTCGCGCTTTTATTGAATTTACTCGGGGCGGTGCTTTTGTGGGGGTGCGCAGAAGGTGACGACGGGCTCTTTATGATAGCCGTTATCTGCATCGGGCTTGCCTTCGGCGCGTTCATGTCGGTTTATCCCAGCTTAACGACCGAGGAATTCGGGCCGGCGCACAATAGCGCCAATTACGGCCTTTTGGTGGCAGGCTTTTCGTCAGCGGCCATGCTCGGGCCTATCGTGATGACGTTTTTTTACTCTTTGCACGAGACCTTTTCTTTTGCTTATCTCGTGAGCTTCGGCGTGACGCTTATCGGTTTTGTTTTTGCTTGGCTTTTCCGTTGGGCAGAAAGAATCGAGTGCTCTTAAGCGCAAAGGGGTGAGAAAAAAATAGCCGGGATTTGACTCCCGGCTAAACTCTCTCTTCTCTTGTGTAGGAGGACTGCTGTGCCTTATCTACGAAGCTAACTTTAATGGATTTCTCCCAAAAAGGCGTGAATAAATGCATAGGGAAGCAACCAAATGTTTCAGTCTAAATCAAGGGAAAAGACGGCGTTTTAGCTACAAATCCCGATAAATCAAAAGGTTAAAGTGTCCTTTAACTCAGTTGGAGAAGGTGTTTTTTTGCAACATTTGAGACTCGGTCTCAGAGCTACCCAACCAAAAAACGATGCCGCTCAGGCAAAGAAGCGGCATCGTTAGGATAAGAGCGGGCCGGCGCGTATCGGCTTAAGATTTTTTCTTGGCCAAAACCGTGGCGATGACGCCCGAGACAATAATCACGGCGATGCCGAGATCGGTAGTGAGCGAAAGGATGTCACCGAAGAAGACTAGGCCCATGATTTCAGCGAAAACAATGGCGGAAAATTGCAGGCAAGAACTCAAGAGCAAATTGCCTTGGCCGAACGCCATGGTAAGCGAACATTGGGCAAGCGTTGCGCAAACGGCCATGCCGAGCAGATAGATCACATTGTCGGTTGTGATGGGCGATAATCCCCCTTCGAACAAGGCGTTGCCGATTAAGCCGTAAAACGTGCCGAAAAGGGTGAAGTAAAAAACGATGCGCCAAGACGGCTCATGCAGTTGGCCGAGTTCTTTAATTTGCCAGTAGGCAATGCTGCCCAAAAGGCCCGAGGACAGGGCAAGCAAAGCACCGAGCAGTTGTCCGTCATCAAAAGAGGGGCGCAGTACGAGCACGACGCCGGCAAAGCCCAAGACAATTGAACCCAGCAATCCCCAAGGCAGCTTTTCTCTTTTCAGCAAGGCTCCAATCACGATGAAAACAGCCATGAATAAAGGCGAAGTGTAATTGAGCGTCATGGAGGTGCCGACCGGCAGCATCGTGAGCGAAATAAACCACAGCGACATGGAAAAAGTGCCGATGAAGCTGCGCTTGAAGTGCCCGAAGAGGTATTTTGTACGGATTGTGTAGCCTTTGGCGCAGATAAAGCCGTAGAGCATGATGACCCCGGCCAATGAGCGGTAAAAAATGAGTTCGAGCGAGCCGAAATCCTCAGCCCCCATTTTGACAAATACGGCCATTGCAGAAAATAAAAAAGAGGCCGCGAGCATCCACAGCGATTTCATAAAAGATGAGCGAATTCAATTGAAATGCGACAATGATAATCGTTCTTTTTGAGCCTGCAAGATTTTGCCTCTTTGTTGGAGGAAAAAGGCTTTGTTTTCTGCGGCTAAAGTGAATGGTTTTTTCCCGTTTTTGGGGGCGTTAGTGCTTCAAAGGAGTTTGCTAAAATGGGTGGGTTACAAAGAGATGAAATAGGAAGAAAATGGCAGCTTTAAAATCGGTTCAAAAGTTAAGCTTTGAAGAAGCCATGCAAGAGTTGCAGGGCATTGTCGAGAAGATGCGTGCCGGTGATATGACGCTTGAAGAAAGCGTACAAGCGTATCAGCGCGGAAAAGAATTGTCCGACCGGTGCGAAGCCCTTTTGAACCAGGCCACAGCCGTTGTGCAGAAATTGGAAGAGGGCAAAACGGTGCCGCTTAGCGCGGGCGACCTTCGCGATGAGGAGTTGCTATGACGGACTTTAAGGCGTGGAGCCGGGAGCGGGCTGAGCATTTTGAAGCCTGTGCTAAGAAAGCGCTTCCTCCTGAAAACAAGCTTCCGTGGAAGCTGCATGAATCCATGCGCTACTCCGTGCTCGATGGCGGCAAGCGCGTGAGGCCGTTGCTAGTGTATGCCGCAGGCCGTTTGGTTGATGCCGACGATGAGGCGCTTGACCATATTGCCTTGGCCGTGGAGTATGTGCATAGCTACTCGCTCGTGCACGATGACATGCCCTGCATGGATAATGATTCATTGCGGCGCGGTAAATTGACGACGCACCGCAAATACGGCGAAGCGATGGCCATGTTGGCGGGCGATGCCCTGCAGGCGCAGGCGTTTTTCGAACTCACCCAGGCCAAAGTGCCGGCTGAGCAATTGGTGAGCCTTGTGAAGCTCTTATCGGCCGCTGCCGGGCCGGCCGGCATGTGCGGAGGACAGGCCGTTGACTTGCTTGCCGCGCACTCGGAATTAAACCTCGAGATGCTCAGCACGATGCACCGGATGAAAACCGGCGCCATGATTCGTGCGAGCGCTTTAATGGGGCTATATGCCGGCAGGACGATGCCAGACGTGGCCCTGGTGGGGGCCGTGGCCACTTATGCTTCAGCGGTCGGACTGGCCTTTCAAGTGGTCGATGATATCCTTGACGTGACGGCCGAAACGGCCGTGCTCGGGAAAACCGCCGGCAAAGATGCCGCCAACGAAAAACCCACCTACGTATCGCTTCTGGGGTTGGAGAAGGCGCAAGCGATGGCTGACGAACAAATTCGCCTGGCCCTTGAGGCGCTTTCAACTATTGATCCTGAAGGGGAAAAGACCGAGCGCTTGGTTCAGCTTGCCGATTTTGTCATTCATCGTGACCATTAACCGCGGGGCAAAAGTATGGCTTTATTGGATCGAATTCATTCGCCTTCGGATGTGAAGTCGCTCATTGTGGAGATGCTGCCTTCGCTTGCCCAAGAGCTGCGCGACTGCATGGTTGAGGAAGTATCGAAGACCGGCGGGCATTTGGCCAGTTCCTTGGGGGCGGTGGATCTCATCGTGGCGCTTCACTATGTGTTTGATGCCCCGAAAGACAAAATCATTTTTGATGTGGGCCATCAGGCCTACGCTCATAAAATGCTCACCGGTCGGCGTGAGCGCTTTAATACGCTCAGAAAGTTTCACGGTTTGTCGGGTTTCCCAAAACGCGGGGAAAGCGAATACGATGCCTTCGGAACGGCGCATAGCTCGACCTCGATTTCGGCGGCGCTCGGCATGGCCGTTGCCGATGCGATGAAAGGAAGCGACGCTTGGCATATCGCCGTGATCGGCGACGGGGCGCTCACGGGCGGCATGGCCGTGGAGGCGCTCAATCACGCGGGCACCTACAAAGAAGGCATCAAACTTTTAATTATCGTCAATGATAACGATTGCTCGATTTCGCCTTCGGTCGGGGCTCTAAACCATCATTTGGCCAAGCTTGTCTCGGGTAACGCCTTTATGAGCGCACGCAATTTTTCCAAGCGCGCCCTTAAGCCCGTGCCGAAGCTTTGGAATCTTTTTAAGAGCGTTGAGCAGCGCACCGTGAATTTCGTGGCGCCCGAATCGACGCTTTTCTCGGCCTTTGACCTGAACTACTTCGGGCCGGTTGACGGCCACGATATTGCAAGTCTTGTGACGGTGCTCAAAAACATCAAGGCTCTTGACGGCCCCATGGTGCTGCACGTTGTCACGAAAAAAGGCAAGGGCTATGAGCCTGCGGAAAATGACCCGACGCTCTACCACGGTGTCGGCTCCTTCGATCCCGAAGTGGGTATTGTCCCCAAGGCACCCGATCCCGATCACCCGACTTATACGCAGGTCTTTTCCCGTTGGGTTTGCGATATGGCCGAAGCCGATGACAAGCTTTACGCGATAACGCCTGCCATGCGTGAAGGTTCGGGCTTGGTGGAATTTGAAAAGCGCTTCCCGGATCGCTACCGGGACGTGGCGATTGCCGAGCAGCATGCCGTTACGTTTGCGGCGGGCCTTGCCTGCGAAGGCATCAAGCCCGTGGTCGCCATTTATTCAAGTTTTGCGCAACGCGCCTATGACCAGATCCTGCATGATGTGGCAATCCAAAATTTGCCCGTCATGTTTGCGATTGACCGCGGCGGCTTGGTCGGAGCCGACGGGGAAACTCACCAAGGCGTTTTTGATATCGCCTACCTCAGAAGTATTCCGAATATGACCGTCATGGCTCCTTCAGACGAGGATGAGTGCCGCAAGATGCTTACGACGGCCTACCGGATGAATACGCCGGCGGCAGTGCGCTATCCGCGAGGCAAGGGGCCGGGCGTGAAGCAAACCGAAGCGCTCGTGACGCTTGAAATCGGCAAGGCAAGAATTTTGCGCGAGAGCCGGGCGCAGGCCGGCCGCGTTGCCATTTTGGCTTTCGGGTTAATGGTGAGCCGCTTGGCCCGCGTGGCCGAAACGCTCGATGCCACGCTCGTAGACATGCGTTTTGTTAAACCCATCGATGAAGATGTGATTGTGAGGATGGCTCAAATGCATGACTTGTTGGTTACGGCCGAAGACGGCGTGGTCGCGGGCGGCGCGGGTAGCGCCGTGCTGGAAGTGCTCGCCGCCAAGGGTCTTCTCGTTGATACGCTTTTATTGGGTATCGGCGATCACTTCGTGCCGCAGGGAACGGTCGACGAGCTCATGAAAGACAACGGCCTTGATGAGCAGTCTGTCATTGAACGCATTCAAGAAAGGCTAAAAAAACATGCTCGCTAACGTGGACTTAAAGCCCTACAACACCATGGGCGTATCATCAGTTGCCGATTTCTTCACGACGGTTCATGACTTGGATGAATTAAAGAAGGCCTTGGCATTTGCTAAGGAAAAGGGGCTTCGTCCTTTTGTTTTAGGGGGAGGCTCCAACCTGCTCTTGGTCTCTGAGCGCTTGTCGCGTGTGGTCATGCATATGGCGATTGAGGGCTTTGAGAAAGTCGGCGAATCAAGCGAAGCGATTTTTATTAAAGTCGGTGCCGGAGAATCTTGGCACGGCACCGTGCAGCGAACACTGAAACTCGGTTTGCCCGGACTGGAAAATTTGGCTCTGATCCCTGGCAGCGTCGGAGCGGCCGTCGTGCAAAATATCGGAGCCTACGGCAGCGAAGTCGCTCAGTTTGTCAAGGAAGTGGAGGTCTACGATCCGGCAAGCGGCGAGCGGCGTACCGTCAAGCACGCCGAGTGCGATTTTCGCTATAGGCACAGCCTCTTTAAGACGCCGAAAGCGGCCGACTGGGTGGTACTTTCGGTAACGTTAGCCTTGCCCAAGCGCTGGGAGCCCAACCTGAGCTACAAGGATTTGCAGCAAGCTTTTTCAGAAGGCGGACTGTCTACCGCGGTCGGTATCTTTGACGCGGTGGTGGCATTGCGCCAAAAAAAGCTTCCGGATCCCCGTGAAATCGGAAGTGCCGGGTCCTTCTTTAAAAACCCCATCGTGACGCGAGAAGCGTTCCAGGCTTTGCTTGAGCAATTCCCGAGCATCGTGCACTACCGTTTGGCGGGCGGATTGGAAAAGCTCGCCGCCGGCTGGATGATTGATTACGCGGGACTCAAAGGCTTTCGTGAGGGCGATGCGGGCGTCTACGATAAGCAAGCGCTCGTGCTGGTAAATTACGGCTACGCCACGGGCAGTGAACTTTGGCAACTTGCCCAGGACGTGCGGGCAAAGGTCAAGGCGGTGTTCGGAATTGAGCTCGAACCCGAGCCGGTGATTTTATAAGCGGCAAAAGCTTTTTAGTTTCAAATTTGGGATAAAGCAGGGGTGACAGATTAAGTAGTCTGCCACCCCTATTAGGGCTTAATTAGAAGCGATAATCGAGTCGAGCTTGGACAGCCGTTTGCAAGCGATCTTGATCGCCTACACCAACGCCTAAGTCAACCCCCATGCCGAAATTACCCTTGATAGCTTGGAAGCCGAACTTGGTATTGACCATGTTGTCGCCCCAGACTGTGGTCGTGGCGGTAGCACCCAAAACGTTCGTTTCGGCATCCGTATCGCCGAAAGCCGGGACGTAGCTGATTTGCCAATTAGGTGCCAAGGTCCAGCCGCTGGCAGTCTGACCAACCTTGGACATGGTTACACCAACCGGAACCATGACGATGTTCTGCTCTGTCTTAGAGGCTAAAACACCATAGGCATCCGTGTTAACGCGCATGTATTCAACACCAATAAAGGGCTTGACCGACACATCGCCGAACTGGGCCGTGTATTGTGCGCGAACGCCGGCGTTGATAACGTCGGTGTCAACCGAATGACCACCGGTCGTTACCGTCACATCGTTGTCGCCCATCGTGTAGCCGATTTGGCCCATGAAGCGCATGGCACCGAAGTCAACAGCACCGTAAAGGTTGACGCCGTAGTAGTTGAAGTCATTGGCTGCGCCGATGAGGCTATCGGTGTGCGTTGAACCGGTACCGATATTGGCCGACAAGCCGGCAACCCAATTGTCTTGAGCATATTGGCCGCCAAGCACAACGCCGCCCATATTGATATCGGCAGAGGCAAAATCATCGCTTATGGCAGCTAATTGAGCCCAAGCCTTCGAAGTGTTGTCGATATTGTCATATACCGCTTGAGAGCCCACCAAAGCCGCATTAATGCTTGTGGTTTGAACCAAGGCCGTATTGGCAATGGCGCTGGCTTCTTTAACAACTTGAGCACGAGTCTTTTCTTGGCCGTTTTGCATAGCGTTCACAATCAAGACGCTAGCCGGATCGGAAGCTACGTGTGCACCGGCGGCATAGATAGCGTTAATCAGTGCCGCAGCGGAGGCATCATCGACCAAATCCTTGGCATCGTTGATTTCCACCTTAGTGATTTGGCCCTTTTCGTTAACCGTAGCCCCGGCGATCATCTCATCGCTAAATTCGACGGTTGCATTTTTATCGACCGTAATGGTCTTGAAACCTTCAACAATACTGCCACCGGTCGATGCCGTATAGGCCGTGAAAGAAGAGCCATCTTCAAGCGTAAAGGAACCGCCGTCGCCGATGAGTTTGGAATTAATCGTCGTGAGGGTGACGGAGCCGCCATTGTTAATCGTCATGTCGCCGAGCACATTGAGCGTACCGTCAAGAATTTCAACGTTGTTGCCCAAGCTGCTGGCTTGAACAGCGCGGCTCGTGGCTTGCGAGTCCAATAACGCAAACGTTGCTTCCGTTGTCGGAGCATTACCGACAACCAAGTCGCCCACGGTAACCGTAGCGCCGTCAATGATGGTCTTATTGGAAGCAATGGTTAATTGGCCGGCAGAGGCGTCAATGGTGCCACCATTAAAGCTAACGGTACCGGCAGCCTCTTGATCATAGGGATTGGCCCATTCCGTACCGGACTTCGTATACGTTGAAATTTGAAGAGCAGCCCCTTCTTGTACTTGGATGCTGCCGCTATTCATTTCCACGGTGATGGCATTGATGACATTCTTGTCTCCGGACTTCACATTGATGTTGGTGCCGTTTAACAAAATGGTGCTTCCGACGGTTTGGCCGTTTTCAAGCGTGCCGGACATGCCGGTAATGCCACCGTTAGCCATATTGATCGTGCCGCCGCTAAAGACCATGTCATGGTAGGACTCCGGATCTTTGCTGCTGCGCGATCCGATCCAAAGACGGGCATCATTAAGGTTCACCGTGCCGGCCGTCATCGTAAAGCCGTCATATCCACCCAGGTTGGTGCTGGCCTTATAGATAGCACCGGCGTTATCGTAGCCGAAGCCATTTAAGGTAATTTCGCCTCCGTTAATGGCGACAGCACCGACATTAACGCCGGCATCTGATGTGCCGTTGCCGATGGCAATTTTGCCTGCATTGACAGTTAAGCTGGTGCTTTCAGAACCGTAGTTAGTATTGGTGAAATCACCATTGGCGGAACCGGTTACGGTAAATTCACCGCCGTTGACGACCATATGTTGGAACGTCATGGTGCCGGCAACGTCAATTTTGCCGTTGTTAAGGACGAATTTTCCGCCTTTGGCACTGTCGTACGGGTTAGCCCATTCCGTACCTTCCTTCGTGTAGGTCGAAACTTGAAGCTTTGCACCGGAGTCAACAGTAATGGAGCCGTCGTTCATTTCAACGGCAATGGCATTAATGACGTTCTTGTCACCGGACTTTACATTGATGTCGGTACCATTTAACAAAATGGTGTTGCCGACGGTTTGGTCGTTTTCAAGCGTGCCGGACATGCCGGTGATACCGCCGTTGGCCATATTGATGGTACCGCCGGTAAAGACCATATCATGATACGAGCTGGGGTCGTCGCTATTGCGAGCACCAATCCACAAGCGGGCATCATTGAGGTTTACTGTACCGCCCGTCATGCTAAAGGTTTCGTAGGCACCTAAGTTTGTATTAGCTTTGGGAATTGCACCGGTATTGGCAGCATAATCTCCGCCGGCACTTAAAGTGATTTCTCCGCCGTTGATGGCTACGCCGCCAACATTAATGCCGGCTCCGGAAGATACAGTTAAAGCACCGTCAGTCATCGTCCAGCTGGAGCCTTCAGCACCGTAATTGTCCTCAGCAAAAGCGGCCCCAGTGACAGAGCCGCTGACAGTAACGTTACCGCCCTTGATAACGTTAACATGACCGACAGTAGAAGTAGCGAGTGTTTGTGTGTCAGAAATGTCACCCGTTACCGGATCGGCAGCATAGACACCGGAAGCGAGAAGAGCCGAAAGGACCGCAACGGCAATTTTGGCTGGTTTGCCCTTAGTGCGGCCGGCTTCGGAAGAAACAACGTAAGAGCGACGAGAGTCGCTCCAGAGAATTTTGAATGTTTTATTCATTGCTTAACCCTATGAAAAAACCCTTAAGAGGGTGTCTAAAGTCTACAAATACCCCCCCCCGTATAAGATTGATAAAAATCAATGGCTATAAAAATCGGTGTATTTAGTTGTTTAAAAGCAACGCTTCATTTTTGAAGTCTGTCCAGGGTATAACACTTGATTTTGCAATCTTATAAGTCGGGTTGATTTGATTGGCTTTTTATTCAGATTGCTAGCTGTGATAACGGTAAGTTCAGGGGGAGAAGATTTTCTGAAAGGAGTAACTCATGCAAAGCACAAAAGAAAGGATGCCGCTCATGGAAATAATACAGTAGCGGCACCCTTATGTCAGGCTAAATGACGAACTACACCAACATACACGACATAATATAAATCGTTACAAAGGCTGACAGCATGGGTAAAGCCGAACGTCTGACAACTTCAAACGGAGAAATGTCGGCTAAGCCTGCGGCGGCAATGACACACCCGGCAATCGGACTCATGGAGCGAATGCAGCCGGAAGACAATTGCATACCGGTTAGCATCCATTGAGCATTGCCGCCAACCGTTTGACAAATTCCGGGAATCATTGGAGCAAAACTAAAAAACGCTGCATTTCCAGAACCCATCACAAATGTGCACAATCCAACAATCAAGAACATGATGGTGTAGACGATGATATAGCCGGTGCCTAAGTTGCTTGCCGCATCGATGAGGGTTGTGATGCCACCTGAGCGCGTGAGACCGGCAGCAAAAGTCTCGGCACAAACAATTAAGACAACGGTGGACGAGAAAATCTTTCCCATACCCTCAAAGAAAGTCTTTACATAAGCAAAGGACGTTTTAATATCGTGTCGCACCACACAGTCTACGACAAAAGTAATGAGCATAGAAACCATAACAGCATTGATAATGTCTAATTTGATACCTTTGTAAACCAAGGGTGAAAAAACGAATAAAAAGACCAGAGGTACTAGCGGGAAAACGGCATAGAAAGCTGGCGCCTTTTCACTTTTATCCGCATCGGATAAATCCTTAGTAATGAAGTCGGCTTTCGTAATACGTCCGCTGGCGAGATCTTTTTTGTCCAAGTAGCGTTGTACAAAGTAATGCACGATGCAGACAACGATCAAAGCAACCGGGGCAATAACTAATTGGTAGTCCACGAAAATATTCATAACGTGAATTCCGGTCAGCTTGCTCGCTACCATGTTATTAGCTCCCAGGGGGCTAATGCCAAAACCGCCTGTCATGACAACCGAGGCACAGGCTGCTTGGCGGCTCACCCCGGCGCTTAACATCAGCGGGTATACCGTTACCATCATCAAAATGGCTAGGCCCACGGCCGATCCCAACACCACATTTAAGCATTGACCGAGAACGTAACCCAGCACCATAATGATGTAGGGGGAATTAATAAGGGACATCGGTTTCGTGCAAACATGAACCAGAGCACTAGTGGCACCGATTTTGCTCATGTAGTAGCCGAAGCCGCCGATGATCATGATGTTCATGCCCAGGCCGCCGGCACGTGACGTGAGCAGATTGCCGAATATTCCTAAGATATCAAAGCCTAAGAATCCAGTGGCTTTTTTCCCTGTCGCAACAGGCTCACCAGTAATTAAAGCAACGACGGTAATCGTTACGATACCAACAATGAAAAGTGACCAAGATGGGTAGAATTTTTTGACAATCAACCAACATATAACGGCCACAGACAATAAAACAATAACAACGCCTAACATGTTTTACCCCCGGTTTCTCTTCGTTAGGATGGGGCGGAAGCCTTCACAACCGACTAAGCCGACAGCCGTCAAAATAAGCAATTGAGGTCCTAGGTGAATGTCGATTTTGTCAAAGTACTCATGAACTGTGTGGCACTTATATTGAAAGCCGCCAGATGATAAGCAGGTGGCCGGGATCCCAAGGCTGACCGGAGCGTTGGCATCGGTTGAAGAGACTCCGTAATTGGTGAGCTTTTGTCCTAATGCTTCCAGGGCTGAGCGAGATACTTGCAATACCGGGCAATCAGCCGGACGCATACCGGCCGGTCTATTGCCGATGTTTTCTTTTTTCCAATGAACCTGTTTGGCGGGGTCTGTGATATTCCAAATGGCATTTTCCTCAGCGACAGCCTTATCAAAGCAGGCTAAGATTTCGGCTTCTATTTTCAATAATGCATCGTTATCTAAACTGCGCATGTCAATTTCGACTGAGCAACTCGGGGCAATGGAATTGACACTCGTACCACCCGTGATTGTGCCGATCGTGAAAGTTGTTTTCGGCTCTTTCGGGGTTTTCAGGTGGGCGATCATATTGCCGGCGATACACATGGCATGAATGGCACTGCCAACTTCGGCAAAATTGCCATAAGAGTGGCCACCGGGCCCTTCGATTGTGACACGGTAGCGATGTGAGCCGACCGCTCCCTTTAAGATACGGCCTATTTCCGTATTATCAATAGCAATGAAGCCGTCAATCGTATGGGTTGCTACAAAATGCTTTGAGCCACGGATATCTCCTAAGCCTTCTTCTCCGACAGTCGCAACAAAGTAGATATCGCCTTCGGTTTGAATATCAGCTTCGTTGAGCGAGCGAATAATTTGTAGCAAAGCGCGAAGTCCTGAAC
>DVNT01000038.1 GCA_018714185.1 Candidatus Aphodousia gallistercoris
ACAAGAGTATACCGACGAACACAATATATTGAAAACCAATATTAGGAAAATACTATCGGTTGTTGAAAAATCGTTAATAACTGTTACACCCCAAGTCAACAAAAATCATATATCGGCTTTCATTTTTCAAATTCAATCAGCCAATAAAATCGGCTTTTTTATTTGCCCGGGAGACTAAAGAAACTCGCTTTTGAAATGCATTGGAAACGATTCGAAATATTTCCTATCAGCTTTTTGACCTATTCTAAGTGTTAGTCTTTCCAGACTAAAATCCAGCTATTGAGCGGCTATAGAGACATTTTTCCGGGTGGAGGGACTGTATGCGGATTAAAAAAATTATCTTGGGTTTTTGTGCACTAACCGTCATTTGTTGGCTCATTAATCTCCAATTCAATCCGGTTGCGATGAACGGCCGCGCCATCACGCACGAAGTGTTCTACCTTACCGGCGTTTTAGCTTGGGGCATGATGACCATGGCCATTGTGATCGCCGCTCGCCCGTCATGGATCGAAAAAATCACGGCCACACCGATGGACGAGCTTTACCGCTGGCACAAACGACTTGGACTCGCCGCAGCGGCGTTAACCGCTTTGCACTATTTGAACAAAGCTTTAATGGCACCGGTTCTCTCGCTCATGACTCTTGAACCGGTTGTTAAGGCTTCTCGAGGAGAGTTAATGGGCTGGGACGCTTTCTGGTCATCTTTAAGAGGCTTTGCGGTCACTTCCTCGCAATGGGCAACCTATATCGGGCTCGCCCTTCTTATCATCACTTTTGTTCCTTGGATCCGCTATAACCGCTGGCTAAGCTGGCACAAACTCTTTTCCTTGCTGTACTTGCTGCTCAGCATTCACTGCATTCGCTTAATGGATGCCGCCGATGCGTTAACACCGTTTGGTTTAGTCAATATCACGGCTACCGTGCTCGGCCTTTATTACAGCGTGAAGCTGCTAATTGTCGGCCCGGGCAGCGATAAAACCGTCAAAGCCACTCTTAGCCGAGTCGTGAAAAACCAGGCAACCACACTCGTTTCGCTACGGCCTGACAAGCCGCTTAGCGCTCGAAGCGGTGCATTCGCCTTTCTGAAAACGCCGGGCAACGAAAAGCATCCTTTTTCCATTGCGACGATTGCTCCAGACGGTGAGCTTACTTTTGCCGTCAAAGCCTTGGGCGACTATACCGGCCAAGTGGTTCCGGCTTTGCAAGCAGGTCAAAAAATCGATGTTGAGGGACCATGGGGAGCTTTTTTCCCCGACTGGGCTAACCCGAAACAGTGCTGGTTTGCAGGCGGAATCGGCATTGCCCCTTTTTGCGCTTGGCTCAACGACGCGGTCCACACACCCCACGGCGACATTCGCCTGGTCTGGTGCATCAAGTCCAAGGAAAATGATCCGCTTTATCCGCGAGTACAAGCCCTCGCCGACAAAGCGGGCGTCCGTTTGGAAATATACGAATCGGCTAAGGCCCGCCTTGATGTGAAAACGCTATTTTCAAAAAATATGCCTCAAAAGCTAGCCGTTTGTGCCGGCGAAAAGCTCGCCTTGGCCGTCATCGATGCTTTCACCCGAGGCGGCGGCGATCGCAAGGCAATACAAAGAGAATTCTTTCAATGGCGATAAAGAAACTTATTTCATTGAGAATTTTTGGGAAAATCTGCTCCTAAATGAACCTGGGACGCGCACAAACCGATACACTTGAAGGACCGTCACCACAAAAGAGTCGTACCATGGATATCCGTTCCTTGCGCTATTTTGTTGAAGTAGCCAGACAAAAAAGCTTTACGGCCGCTGCCAAAGCGCTCTTTGTCACGCAACCGACGCTATCGCGGCAAATTGCCGAGTTGGAAGAAGAGCTCGGCCAAGTTCTCATTGACCGCAGCACGCGCCGAGTGACGTTAACGGAAAAAGGCCTCTACCTTTACCGTCAGGCGCAGTCCATTTTGGCATTAATGGAACGGACAAAAAAAGAGGCCATGGCTAGCGAAAGTGTTTCCGGCGAATTGGTGATTTCCGCCGGTGAATCCCCGGCCTTTGACCCCGTGGCCGAAACGCTTTGGGAATTGATGCAGCGGTATCCGGCCGTACGTTGCCGTATCTTAAGTTCCAATTCGCAAGAAGCGGCCGAGCAGCTTCAAGCCGGCTTAAGCGACTTCGCCCTCATTTTTGAGCCGGCTGACTTAAGCGGCATGGATTATTTGCAATTGCCGGTCTCCAACCGCTGGGGACTCTTAACCCGCCGCGACGGTCCGTTTCAAGGCAAAACGGCTATCAGTCCGGTCGATCTCAAAACCGTGCCCTTGCTGATGTCAAAGCAGCCGCTGGAGAATCGCTTTGCCGGCTGGCTTGGTTACTCAACCGAAGAGCTCCGAGTGATCGGACGCTACAATCTGCTCTACAACGCCTCAAGGCTTGTGCGGCAAGGCGCCCATGCCTTGTGCCTGCAAGGCATCGTAGAAGAAGACAACACCGTGATGTTTTTGCCTCTAAAGCCGGATTTTTGCGTCGGCTGCGTACTGGCTTGGCCGCAAGTCAGACCCAAGCGTCTGTTGGCAGAACTCTTTTTGGAATCTATGAAAAAGAAAATTGAGAACTTCAAAGCACAAACGGCTGCGCCTAATGAGACCGCCTAAACAACGCGTCGTGCCGGCTTCGGCCCAAAACGGTGCTTGCCGCATATACGGCAAGGGACACCGCCAATAGGCTTGCCGCATACAAAACAAAGTACAACAATACCGGCCGGGCCGGGTCCCAGAAGTCAAAACTAAAACCCAAAAATAATTTTTGAAAAAGCATCCGGTCCAGAAAGCCGACTATGCCGACCGTCACTGTCAGCACCGCTAGCGCCCACGCCCAGGCTTTTCCCCGCTCGGCCTTTAGCCTTCGCCAGCATCCCTCGGCATGAAGCCCCATATGTAAGCCGACAACCACCAGCAACCAGTAAGCCGTCTGGCTGTGCAACTGCCTTACGAACATGTCCGAAGGTAAATGCAGAAATGAGAAAATATCGGGAGATAAGCAAACCCCTGTGATAAGCACGATCGTGAATCCAAGGGCAAGCGCTGCATTGACGGCGGTACTGATTATCCGCCTGAGACCCCAGGTGCCTTGCCTCCAGTTAAAAAACCATCCCGCGTGCTCCAATGCATGAAAAAGTGCCCCGATGCAGTAGGCCAAACCCAAGACTTCGTGGACAAAGACACCCGTCACTCTTGCCCCCAAAGACAAGACGAAAAGGACAAACAGCAGCGCCGTGCTGATGCGAATTCGTTTTTCTGCGCGTTCCATACTTCAATGTACTTCAGTATCTTTAGATGATTGTAGTTTGCAAACGCGTCATTTTTGGACACAAAAATCTTCTATCTTTGCCTATTGCTCCAAATAGCGGGACAGGAAGGTTCGAAACCGCTCCGTGCGCGGCTGCACCATCACCTCGTCGGGCTTGCCTTCTTCGACCACGACGCCGGCATCCATAAACACAACCCGGTCGGCCACCTCCCGCGTAAAAGGAATTTCGTGGGTCACAATGATCATCGTATAGCCCTGACCCGCGAGTGACTTGATTGTATTGAGCACCTCGCCCACCAATTCCGGATCCAGAGCCGAGGTCGGTTCGTCAAAAAGCAAGAGATCGGGCTCAATGGCAAGCGCCCGTGCAATGGAAACGCGCTGCTGCTGGCCGCCGGAAAGCCGTCTCGGATATTGGTTTGCCTTGTCGGCCAAGCCCACCCGCTGCAAGATCCGCATCGCTTTTTGCTCTGCCTGATCCTTCGGTATTTTGTGAACATGCACGGGAAATTCCATGACGTTTTGCAGTACCGTCAGGTGCGGGAAAAGGTTGAAGGCTTGAAACACCATGCCGATTTTTTGCCGTTGGCGGGCGACCTTGTTGTAGGGAGCTTCCCACAACTGCCCGTTTTTCCATTCGTAGCCGATCGGCTCTTCGCCCACGGTAATGAGCCCCGAATCCATGGATTCCAGGTGATTGATGCAGCGCAAAAGGGTGGATTTTCCGGAACCCGAAGGGCCCAAAATCACCACCACTTCGCCCTTTTTCACTTCCAGATTAATGTCCTTTAAGACCACATTGGCACCGAAACTTTTCCTGACGTTGCGGCAGCGCACAAACACTTCTGCGGTTTGCATTACAGGGCCTCCATTTGTTTGAGCTCGCGACCGGCTTCGGCCGCCTCGTTTTTTTGCCGATCCTTGTTGAAGTAGCGCTCCAGCCCCCATTGGATCACCGACAAAACGGAGGTCATGACCAAGTACCAGATGACCGCCACAATCAGTAGCGGAATGATTTGAAAGGTGTTGTTGTAAATAGCCTGCACGGAATAGAGCAGGTCGTCCATGGCAATAATGGAGACCATAGCCGTGGCCTTGACCATGGAAATAACCTGGTTGCCCGTCGGTGGAATAATGGCCCGCATCGCTTGCGGAATCAGGATGCGAAACATGATCTGTGAGCGGCTCATGCCGAAAGCCTGCGCCGTTTCCTTTTGGTTGGGATCCACCGACAGGAGTCCGGCGCGAATAATTTCGCCCATAAAGGCTCCTTCGTTAAGCGAAAGGCCTATGATGGCCGCGGTCATCGGAGTGATCACATCGTTAGTAGGTACCGTCCCCATAAAGGGCACATACACCTGCGGAAATAGCGCCGCAAGGTTGTACCAAAACAGCAGCTGCACCAAAAGCGGCGTCGAGCGGAAAAACCACAGGTAGCCGTTGCAGAGGCTATTGAAAAAGAGGCTTCCCGAGAGCTTGCCTAAAGCGCACACCAAACCGAGCACCGTGCCCAAAAACATGGAGATCACCGTGAGCTCCAGGGTCTTTCGGATGCCCACCAAAATACTCGGATACGTGAAATACTGAGCGACCACGCCCCATTCAAAGTTCGGATTGTTGGCACAAATCCACAGAAAATAAGCAATGGCTGCCGTAATGATCCCGTACATGCACCAGCGCAACCACGGCAATGCATGCCGGGCTTTGGCGACATCGGCTGATTTCAAGTCTGGCAATGGCATCATTTCGTCCCTTTAGAAAGCGGCGGCCGTCCGTAAGCAGGCCGCCGTCGCGAACACTACTTTGCGCTTGCTCCCAAGTTCTTCCCGGGCTTATCGATCATGTTGTACTGTAAGTTATGCTTTTGCATGATGGCCCGATACGTTCCGTTGTCAAAGAGCACTTGAAAAGCCTCCAAAATAACCGGCGTCAGGGCCGAGTCCTTAGGCAAAACCGCTCCCTGAAAGATTTGACCGAAACCGTTATGTTTGCCGACGGCGGCCAATTCCAAATAGTCCTTATTGAGCGAAACGAAGTAGCTCAGTGGAGCCTGCGAGGAGAAAAACGCATCGGCTCGTCCAGAGCGCACGGCTAAAGCGGCCGTTGTTTGCGAATCAAACGTCAGTACGGTAATGGCCGGCTTGCTATTTTTGAGGCATTGCTCGGAGGCTTGCTTAATCACGGCTTCGGCCGAACCGCCCGCTGTTACGGAAATCTTGCGCCCGCACGTATCTTCCAAGCCGTTAATTTTGTAGGGATTGCCTTTTTTGACGGCAAACACGACGTATTCTTGGACATAATCGACAAAATCGTTTTTGGCTTCCCGATCCGGGTAGTCACCTGCCGGACCGATGCTGATGTCAAAACGGCCGGCCTGCAAGCCCATCAGGTTCGCCGATAGCGTCGGAATCACCGTATGCTCGATTTTTACTCCCAAAAGCTCAGAAAGAGCCTGGGCGAAATCGGCCATTGCACCGGTAATTTGCTTATCGGGCGAAACCGAATAGTAGGGCGGAAAAGAGCCGTCTAAAACGTTGCGGATCACGCCGGAGTCTTTAATCGCCGCCGGCAACTTGTCATGCAAGGCTTGATTAAAAGTCTGAGGAGCCACCTCGGCTGCCAGCGCATTTCCCACAAAGCCGGCGAGCAAAGCCGTAAACAATAATTTTTTCAAAGTCATGGACCTCTCCTAATTCGTTACCAAAACTTATCCCAATTGCGGTTTGGCAAAACGCCTGTTAGCCAATACCGGCAATGCCTCACGCGCACCGGCAAGCGCGGCTTTGCTCATAACAGCCGTCACCAAGCCGGGGGCAGAACCGGCCCGACTCACTGCGACGCCCAGCGGGTCAACGAGCATGGACGAACCGATATTCTTGAGCGAAGTCTCCGAGACGGCAGCCACATAGACGGTATTTTCCAAAGCGCGGGCTCGGGCCATAATCTCCCAGTGCGACTCTTTCAACGGCCCCCTCACCCAAGCCGAAGGCACAAGAAGCACTTGAGCCCCGTCCAAGGCCAGTCGCCTTGCCAGCTCGGGAAACCTCAGGTCGTAGCAGGTCATCAGGCCAAAGTGCCAACCGTCGATTTCAACAACGGCGGGCACCGTATCGCCCGCAACCACATCGTCACTTTCCTTGGCCGAAAATGCATCGTAAAGATGCAATTTGTCATAGCGGGCGAGAAGCAAACCCCGGTCAAGCACGATGTGGGCATTGCGCACCTTGCCCTCAAGAGCCGGATCCGGCACATGCACCGTGCAATCGACCGCAATAGAGAAGCTCTCGCTAGCTCGCGCAAGCGCTGTCACAAAGGGCCCGTCAAGCGGCTCGGCATGCTTTCGCGTCCATGAGGCATCTTGCGGATTGCGCGCAATGATTCCCTCGGGAAATACGATCAAACGGGCTCCCTCTTGTGCGGCCTCACGCATGTATTTTTCGCATTGCTTGATGTTGTCCGAGGCGTTGTCGGCCACCTGAATTTGCCCTAAGGCAATTTTGAAAAACTCTCCCATCGTTTGGCTCCGCTAAAGGGTCTTGTACGGAAAGAGAAAATCGGCATCGTGCTGCACGGCAGTGAGCTTTTGCAGATACTGCTGGCGGCCAAACTCGTTGAGCATCGCCCGGTTGGCCTCCAAGCCGATCGGATCCCAGTCGGGCGGCAACGCTTGGGCCATTTCAATCAAGCCTTGAATCATCCACGGCGTGGTTTCGAAATACTTGCGCCGCTTTTCAAGCCACAGGCTTTGCGAAGCCCGTAAAAGTTTCGCCAACTCGGCCGGCGCTTGAGGATGAGCTTGAACAAAATCCTTTTTCATCGCAAGCAAATGAATGCCCGGAATAAATCCCCAGCGCCTAAACCATTGCATCTCTTCGCTCACAAAATCGGGCTGCAAAGGCCGCAAGCCGTACCCCGGCTCGTAAAAGCCCCGAGGCATAAAAGCTTGGAAAATCGCATCGATTTTTCCATCCCGCAACAATTCGACCAAAGGCGTTTCCTCAGGATCTTGGAAAACCGTCCGGTTATCCACAAAGCCTTCCCCCCGGGAAAAGTCGATTTCGTTTTCGCGCGTCATGCGCGAAAGCGTCCAACGGATAGACTGCACCGGCACGCCGGCCTCCAAAAGCAAAGCCCGCGTCCATGTATTGCCGCTATCTTGCCAGCCTGAAAGACCTATGCGCTTTCCCTCTAAATCCGACAGGCGCTTTAAGGGTGAATCTTTCAACGTAAGAATGCAGCGGTTCCTAAATCCCCTCATCACGAAAAAAGGAATGCCGATAATGTTCTCATCGTCACCGCGATCGCGGCGCATGGCGTAGCGCGACAAACTCATCTCCGCGGCTTCGCATTCGCTATCTTCTGCCACGCTTTCGATGAGCGACTGAACGCGGATGAGCTCCAAGTCAATCGTCTCGGAACGCACATCGCCTAAAAGAATCGGCGTCCAGTAGTCCCAGTCTCGGGTTTTCAATCGAATTTTCACTGCCACGGCTATTCTCCAAGAAAATATCTGCTCGGCCGGCGAAACCACCCCTAAACCCGGTTCTTTTCGAGGCCGATTTTCTTATTATGACGAGAGCAGCCGGCACGCTTTGGCGCGATTTTTCCTTTCTCTAAGGGCTTTGCGTTAGATAAGATCCGTCAGGAAACGCGCAAAACAATTTGTCGACATACTGAACGGATTTTCAAGACAACCGGAAACTCCCTTGATTTATTAAGAATCAAAGAGTTATCCACTAAGAGCAGGCATTCCGGCGATTGCATTTCAATAAGCATTTTCAGCTAAGCGGAACGCACTACCAAGCTACAAAAAAGCGCTGCCGCTTTCGCGGCAGCGCCCATCTTTCGCTTTAGGGAAAAATCAAGCAGAACGAATTACTTGATCATAATTTGTTTTTGAACAGGCACTTCGGGAGCCTTCTTCGGAATGCTCAGCTGAAGGATGCCGTTTTCAAACTTCGCTTCGATATCTTCTTCCTTGACGCTTTCGCCCACATAGAAGCTCCTGGAGCAAGAACCGCTAAAGCGTTCGCGGCGGATGTAGCGACCGCTCTTTTGGTCTTTGTCATCATGTTCGACTTGCTTTTGAGCCGAAATCGTCAAATAGCCGTCCTTGAGGTGAGCCTGAATATCTTCTTTCTTAAAGCCCGGGAGGTCAATGTCCAACTCAAAGGCCTTGTCGGTTTCGCGAATATCGGTCTTCATGATGCGAGAGGCATTCTTACCATACAAGGGATCGCGACGTTGAACCTGGCGGGGTTCCATATCAAAGAAATCGTCCAAGTCATCGAAAAGGTTTTCACCATAAATCGTAGGAAATAGCATCTCAAACTCCTCAAATCTTTCATCGGAGGAAAGCCGCCGGGATTTTTCTGAGTTCCGGCTCTCGGGCTTTGCTCCGAGCCAAAATCCTGCAAGGAGATCCGGTTCCTCACGGAACCTCTTTGCTCCTCGCTCTAACGACTATGTGGCACTGGCCAAGGACAAATTAAATAGGCAATGTGTAACAAATCGTAACCCCTCTAAGAAGCTAACCTTTTGAGATTAAACGCATATATCCGATAGGTTATGCTATCGAACGGAAAACCTGTATATCATGGCGCCTGCCAAAAACAAAAGAAAAAGAAAGGACCCTAGGACTATGGACAGCCACCGCAATTTGGCTCAGGCCCGACAACTGATCGCTTTGCGGCAACGCAAAGGTTTAACGCAAAGTGAAATTGCCGAGCGGATGAATACGGTGCAGCCGGCCGTTGCCCGGCTCGAGGCGCGATTGCTCTCGGGCACGATGCCCACCTTCCGTTCACTGGAAAAATATGCCTCCGCCCTCGGCCGCACGCTTGAAATTCGCTTCCGTTAACAATATTGATTCGGTCTTTGTCCGGTTGTATGTTAGAATGCCTTCGCTCATTTTTTGCGATTTGACTATTCCGGTGACGTACCGGACTGACAGGACAGGCAATGCCAAGTAACACCACGCCTTTAAAAATTCTTGCCGTTGAGAGTGACCCGACAATTTGCTTAAGGCTCGAGCATATCCTTGCCGGGCAAAGCGACATGGTTCTAACCGCATGTGCGCCCAGTTGCCGTGAAGCTCAAAAGCGAATCGCCGACTACAGCTTTCAGGTACTGCTGGTCGACTTGAATTTGCCGGACGGCTTCGGCTTGGAGTTGATTTGCCAGGCGGCAGCCCTAACGCCGGCCGTGGACATTATGGTGCTTGCCAACTCCAACGAAGATCCGCATATCGTAAGCGCCATTGAATCGGGCGCCATGGGCTACGTGCTCAAGCGCGACCTGGAAAAAAATCTCGTGGCGGCCATTCGGCTGCTGAAAGCCGGCGGCTCGCCCGTGAGCCCGGCCGTTGCAAAAAGCGTGCTGCGGGCGCTTCGCTCCTACACGACCCAAACCCTAGCCACCGAACGGCAACCGCTGGAATCCAACCCCCTCTCGGAGCGGGAAACGGAGATCCTGCAGCTGCTTGCCAAGGGAATGAGCTTCAATGAAATCGGCGACATTCTTACCATTTCGCCCCACACGGTTACCGCCCACATTAAAAAGATTTACCGCAAGCTGCAGGTTCATTCGCGCGGAGAGGCCGTATACGAAGCCGTCCAAATGGGCATCTTGCCATAAACGTTCCTGCTGATTTGTTTTGTTGACCCACCATGCTGAAAAAAATCTTCCTGGCCATCCTGTGCTCAGCCCTTAGCGGCACCGCACTTGCCGGCAGCGATGCCTGGCCCGCAGAAAAAAAAATCCGTTTTGTCGTACCGTTTCCTGCCGGAGGCGGCGCCGACATTATTGCGCGACTCATTGCCCCGGCCTTAAGCCGTGAATTGGGGCAAACCATCTACATCGACAATCGCTCCGGCGCTGGCGGCAGCTTGGGCACCCAAGCCGCCCTCAAAGAGCCCGCCGACGGCTATACCCTGATTTATGTCACCAACGGCACGCTCGCTACCAATCTCGCTTTATATCCGAATGTAGGGTACGAGCCCCTGCGCGACATGCGACCCGTTTCCCGGCTTACCCATTTGCCGCTGCTGCTCGTAACCAAGCACGACTGCGCCGACCTGAAAACGTTTCTCTCCCAGGCTAAAACGGCCTCGCCGGCATGGACCTTTTCCTCGGCCGGCAACGGCACCACCAGCCACCTCGCCGGTGTCTATCTTTCGAAACTCACCGGGATCGGTTTTGAGCACATTCCCTACCGAGGCGGAGCAGCTTCCATCACGGACGTGCTCGCCGCACGAATTGACTTTACGATTGACGTGGCGCCGAATACGCTTGCTCACGTAAAAGCCGGCGCCTTAAAGTCGCTTGGCATCTCCAGCCGCCAGAGACTTGATTCGGCCCCGGACGTGGCTGCAATTGCCGACACGGTCCCCGGCTACGAGCTATACGCCTGGGACGGCATTGCCGTGAAATCCGGCACCGATGAATTTATCGTGGAAAAGCTGCGCAAGGCAGTCGAAAAAATCCTTGCCGATCCGCAAATGGTTCAGGCCCTTGCTCAACGCGGGGCCCAAGTGGCGGACAACCGCACGCAACGCTTTGAAGACTTCGTGCAGTCGGAGCAGCAAAAATGGCGCTCCCTGGTCCAAGAAGCCCAAGCCCGGCGTGACTAAATCGCTTTTTTAAGGAATTAACTATGCAAGAACAAACGCAACAACCGATTCCCGATTGGAAACAATGCGGGGAATTTTCCGACATCATTTACGAAAAAGCCGAAGGCATTGCCAAGCTGACGATCAACCGACCGCACGTTCGCAATGCGTTTCGCCCGGAAACCGTGCAGCAGCTGTGCCAAGCTTTTTCCGATGCACGCGAAGATCCTGAGATCGGGGTGATCATCCTCACCGGCAAAGGACCGCTCGCCTTCTGCTCCGGCGGCGACCAGAAGGTTCGCGGCAATGGCGGCTACGTCGGAGGTGACGGCGTTCCGCGCTTAAACGTTTTGGATTTCCAACGCATGATTCGCTTCTGCCCGAAGCCGGTGATTGCCATGGTCGCAGGCTACGCGATCGGCGGGGGCCATGTTCTGCACATGCTGTGCGATTTAACGATTGCTGCCGAGAACGCCCGCTTTGGTCAAACCGGCCCGCGTGTCGGCAGCTTTGACGGCGGTTGGGGCGCAAGCTACATGGCCCGATTGATCGGCCAAAAGAAGGCCCGTGAAATGTGGTTCCTGTGCCGTCAATACGATGCTCAGCAAGCACTGCAAATGGGCTTAGTCAATGCCGTCGTACCACTTGAAAAGCTTGAAGAAGAAACCGTGCAATGGTGCCGGGAAATTCTTGCCAATAGCCCCATTGCCATCCGCTGCCTGAAAGCGGCTCTGAATGCCGACTGCGACGGCCAAGCCGGACTGCAAGAATTGGCCGGCAACGCGACGCTGCTTTTCTACATGACCGAAGAGGGCAAGGAAGGCAAAAACGCCTTTTTGGAAAAACGCCGCCCGGATTTCTCTAAATTCCCACGCCTGCCGTAAATGTCAGAGCCCTTTTCTATTTTCGAAGCGGCAGCCGAAGCGCCGCAGGCTGTCGGCCTGCGGTGCCAAGGACGCGACTATAGCTTCTCGCAGCTTGCCGTACTCACGCAAAACGCCATCAACCGCATGGAAAGCGCGGGCGCACTGCCAGCGACGGGCTTACCCTACATTCTGGAAGGCACCAATACGGTCGAAACGTTGGTGGACCTGTATGCCCTGCTCGCCCTGCGGATCCCCGCCTTGATGCTGCATCCGAAATTGACGGCTACCGAACGGCGCGTTTTACTCGAGAGCTTGCAAAATATCCGCGAACCGCTACCCGAAAACACGGCAGCCGTTTTGTTTACCTCGGGGACCACGGGGCTGCCGAAGCCGGCCATCATTACGCGCGACATGCTGCTTGCCTCGGCAACGGCAAGCGCGCAAAACCTCGGCTGGGAAGAAGGCGATTGCTGGCAGCTTTGCATGTCGGTAACGCGCATCGGAGGCCTCTCGATTCTGACCCGCTGCCTGATGGCACGCAAAACATTGGCCATTTCCCCGCTTTTTAGTCCCGAGTCCTTTGTCAAAGCTTTGGATGAAGACCGGGTCACCATCACAAGCATTGTTCCGACGATGCTGGCGAAGGTCTTTGAAACGTATCCGGACTGGCGCTGCCCGCCTCGCTTGCGCGTGCTGCTGTTGGGCGGCTCTTCGGCGGGCGACAAACTCTTGGCACGGGCCTACCGAGCCCACCTTCCGATTATCACCACGTACGGAATGACCGAAACCTGTTCGCACATTGTCATGACCCCCTACGAGGAACGCTTTGAGCGACAAAGCGGCAGCGGCAAGGTGGTGAGCAACGCCCGAGTACGAATCCGCAACGGTCAAATTGAGGTCTGCTCGGCGATGAATACTCCGGGCTACTGGGGCCGGCCCAGGCTGCTTGACCCCTGGTTCGAAACGGGTGATTTAGGAGAATTCGACAGTGACGGTGTGCTGCACGTCTACGCGCGGCGGCAGGACTTGATATTAAGCGCCGGAGAAAATGTCTACCCGCTGGAAGTGGAGAATCTGCTGACCCGCTCGCCCTTTATTAAGGAAGCGCTGGTCATCGGGGAACCCGATGAAACCTGGGGAGCCATTGTTTGCGCTCTCATCGTTGCCGAGGCCGGCACCCACCCGAGCATTGAGGATATCCGCCGCTTCTGCAAAGAGAACCTTTCTGCTTACAAGTGCCCGCGCAAGATTGCCATTGTGCAGTCCCTGCCCGTTAATGCCGCCGACAAGCCCGACAGACGCCCCCAAGTGCTCGAGCGTTTTGATTTGCAAACGGTGCACTACAAACACTAAAAAGACGTTTCTGCGTGCGAGTTTTGTACGCAAATGCAACGGCCCTCACACAAAGCAAAGCGAAGTCTTTAAGATTGTGGCATGCGTCTCTTTTTGGAGTTGGTCCGTGCTTTATCAACGTCTCACTGCGCTTGCGCTTAGCGTACTTCTGATCCTGAGTCCCGCGGCCGGGGCCCAGATGCGCAACGAGCTTGCAACGGACTCCCTGAACCTGAATTTGCCCAGCATGGGGGCCGTTGCCGGCACTGAACTTTCCCCAAGCGAAGAGCAAGCTTTGGGCGAGGAAATGATGCGCAGCATCCGTGCCGACGCGAGCTACCTCAATGATGCGGAAACACTTGAATACCTTAACCGCTTAGGCTACAAGCTTGTGAGCGTGTCGCAGACGCACACCTATAACTTCTTCTTTTACCCGCTCATCGACAAGTCGCTCAACGCCTTTGCAATCCCGGGCGGATTCATTGCCGTACATACCGGGCTCATCGTGGCCGCCCAAAGCGAAAGCGAACTCGCCGGTGTCATCGCCCACGAAGTGGGCCACGTCACGCAACGGCATATTGCGCGTATGATCGATGAGCAAAAAGGCAATGCGGCCCTTTCGATAGGATCCATCTTATTGGCTATTTTGGCGGCTCGGGCCGGAGGCGGGCAAGCGGCCGCCGCCGTCGCCATGGGCGGCCAGGCCGCTTTAATATCCAATCAGCTCAGCTACTCGAGAAGCGCGGAACGGGAAGCCGACCGCGTCGGGCTAACCTCCTTGGTCAAAGCCGGATTCGATCCGAAAGGCATGGAAAATTTCTTTGTCCGCCTACGCCAAAATAACCGCTATTACGAATCGGCGGCGCCGGCCTACCTGAGCACCCACCCGCTCACGGTTGAGCGTATCAGCGACATGGAAAACCGCACGAGAACCATGGGCAAGCATACCCACCAAGATTCGCTCGACTTTGCCCTGATACAGCAAAGAATGCGGGTTTTGCAGGAGCTCAACCACAACGACTGGCTGAAAGTGCGTCGCGACATGCTCGATGAATTGGACAAGGCCAAAACCACCAGGCAAAAAATTGCCCTTAACTACGGCTTATCGGTTGTTTCGCGAAAACTCAATGAAAAAAATGATGCCAAAAGCTATGCGGACAAAGCAGTCAGCCTGTATTCGGGCAATAACGCTATCTTGCTGAAAAATCAATCCGAGGTACGCTTTTTATTCGGCAACAACCAAGAAAAGCAGCAAGCTTTGCGTCAAGCCCGCAATTTGGTAAGCAACTATCCCTTGTCGGAAATGGCCGTCAAGCTTTACGCCAACGAGCTTTTCGAGCTCAAGCGCTACAACGACGTCTTGAAGTTCATGCGAAGCCAGGAGGCCATGTCCAACACGAGTTCTTCATATAACGCCATTGCCGCACGCTGCTACCGGGCTCTTAACCAAATGAGCGCTTACTACCAGGCCGTGGGCGACATGTATCTTGCGCAAGGCGACAAGCGCGCAGCTGAGTACCAGTTTAACCTGGCCCAACAGGCCAATGACGGCGACTACTATGTGATGAGCCAAGTGGATGCGAAGCTGCGCCAAACTCGCCGCGACATTATGGAAGAAGAAAAATTCAAAAACCGATAGTTTCGCATCGGCAAGACAGCCTCCTCGCGACGTGCAACCATTCATTATTTCGGGTTTGCCGGCGGCATTGTCCTGTGCCGGAATGTGTGGGATAATCAGCGCTTATTTACCAACGAGTGAAAATCATGGCTATTGAAGACTATTTGACGATTGCCCCCAAAACCGATGAAATCATTGAAACGGATGCGGTCATCGTAGGGGCCGGCCCCGTAGGGCTTTTTCAGGTCTTTGAATTGGGATTGCTCGAAATCAAGGCCCACGTGGTGGATTCGCTGCGCCAAGTCGGCGGCCAGTGCATGGAGCTTTACGAGCACAAACCCATTTATGACATTCCGGCCCTGCCGGTTTGCACCTCCCGAGAGCTGACGGAAAACCTGCTCAAGCAGATTCACCCCTTCGGACCCCAATTTCACTTGGGCGAAGAAGTGACGATCGTGCGCAAGCAAGAAGACGGCCGCTTTTATGTCGAGACCGACAAAGGAACCCGATTCAAAGCCAAATGCGTCTTCATCGCTGCCGGCGTCGGCAGTTTCCAACCGAAGCGCCTTTCGGTGCCGGGCATTGAAAAATTCGAAGGCACCCAGCTGCACTATCAGGTCAAAGACCCGGAAATGTTTGCCGGCAAAAACATCGTCATTTGCGGGGGCGGCGACTCGGCTCTTGACTGGACGCTCAACTTGGTCGGCAAAGCCGAAAGCGTGATTTTGTTACATCGTCGCGACGGCTTCAGAGCCCATTCGACCTCGGTAGCCAAAATGCGCGAACTGTGCGAAAACTGGGAAATGCAATTTGAGGTCGGCCAAATTACAGGCTTTGAAGAAGCCGACGGCAAGCTCAAGGAAATTCGCGTCACGGGCGATGACGGCGTCGTGCGCCGCATGCCGCTTGACCATCTGCTTGTTTTCTTCGGTTTAACGCCCAAGCTCGGGCCGATCGCTGACTGGGGCCTGGAAATCTACCGCAAACAAATCGTGGTCGATACGGAAAAATTCCAAACCTCCATTCCGGGCATTTTTGCCGTGGGCGACATCAATACCTACCCGGGTAAGAAAAAGCTCATTTTGTGCGGTTTCCATGAATGCGCATTGGCCGCCTTCGCTGCAGCCGATATCATTCATCCGGAAAAGAAAACGCTTTTGCAGTACACGACGACTTCGCCCAAGCTGCATAAGGTACTCGGCGTTGAAACGCCGACCTTAGATTAATAGAGCGCTTTTTGGAGGCCGGCATAAAACACCGGCCTTTTGCGTGCACTCTCAGTCGGCAAAAGCTCCCAAGCCATTGTCTTTAGCGGCCGGCTTTATTTTTCTCCCACTCCTGACTCAGGGATTTTCTCAATACTTTTGACGGCACAAAGCGCATTGCCCTACGTTCGGGAATATCGATCAAGGTCCCGTTTTTGGGATTGCGCCCTTGGTGCGCCGGTCTTATCACCGGCTGGAAGATTCCGAAACCGGTCATCACCACGCGCTCTCCCCGATTCATGGAGTCAATCACTGTTTTGCAATAAATCTTGAGAATGCTTCGGCACAGTTTCGGGCTGAGGCCGGATTGCTCGGACATACGAGCGATAAATTCACGACTATTCATGTCTGTCTCCGTCTGTTACGATCAACTGAGATTGTTGTGATTTCTCCCGCTCCCAATTGCGCAACGATCCCATGGAAATACCGTGCCGGTAACAGATCGTACGCTTGGATTCTTTCCCGAGCCGCACTTCGGCCAGGATGGCCTCTCGAAATTCCTTGCTGTAGGCTTTCGGGCGAGGCTTGCCGGTTTGGAAGAAACTGATTTGTCCGTGCTTGAAAAGCTGCTGCCAGTACTTGACCTTTTCCTGGCTCAGATTGAGCAGACGAGAGATTTTCTTCTGCTTGTAGCCCATGTTGAAATATTCAAGGGCCTTTTCACGAAGGGCAAAATCTTCATCATCTTGCTCGCTCCAACGCAAGTCACCGACCAAATAAAGCCGATACCATTGCCGGACAATTCGATAAACCAAACCCATCTCAGAAGCAACCACCGTCGGTTTGCCGCCGCTGCGAAAAGCCGCTAAAACCGCCTGTTTTTGCTCCCTGCTATGGATTCTGACGGTACGGGCGGTCATTTTCAGGACTCCCGAAACAGCCGCCGTACCGTTTTGGATACGACAAATCGAGTGCTCTTTTGCGCCGGAATCGTAATTAAATGACCTTTATTGATATCGCGCGCCGCACGAGCGGCGTGAATGACCGGCTCGAACGTGCCGAACCGATATAAAGACACCTTTTGGTCTTGGCGCAAAGCTTGAATCAGCGTCTCACGAAGGCTATCCAACGCGTGCTGGGATTGTTTTCGAGTAAGCCCGGTTTCGGTGGCAATTCGATCGATGAGATCAGCTTTGATCATGCAACCCCCTTTCGGAAACGAAAAAGAGTCGCATCTGCCCGGGTGACCTTTCACGGCTCCCGGCGGTTGTGATCCTTATCATTTCCCAAAAAACATCTATGAGAAACGACTTCAGATATGGAGTGATTGAAAAGGAAAGGACC
>DVNT01000039.1 GCA_018714185.1 Candidatus Aphodousia gallistercoris
CTTCGCGACGCATGGCAAAACCACGTTCACGAAGGACTTCGAGTTTTTCAGGACTATGGCGGCGTGCATCTTTTGCTTTCATAGCCGAATTATAACAGATTGTTAACTATTTTGCAATCTGGTTAATAGCTAGGCTGATGTGGGATGCGAAGTGTTAACCTATCGGGGATAGTTAAAGCCCAACGGTTTGACTGTTGCATCAGATCAGCTATTAATTCTTTTTAAAAAATAAAAGGTTTTATAATTACCTCAACATTCACTGCTGCACAAGCAGCTTAGAAATTTTATTTTGTTTTATAAAAGTACACTGCCGAGAAGGTAGCTTGGTACAAAACAAATTCTATATTTCAAAAACTGAAGCTTCATGTGCGAACTTACCGCTTAAATGCTTTGTTAAATATAAAACGCCTACTGAAGGTGTCAATGCTATGGATGACTTACTGGATTCTCCTATCCTATTGATATAGCTGTTTTTTCTTCAAAAATCATGCTGTTCACTACCGTATAGGTAGCTTAGAAAATAAGATTCAAAAGCAGAACCTTACTGACAACGTTCACTACCGTATAGGTAGCTTAGAAATTGGCGGATTTTCAAGGTCACGCAATGCGCGGTTCACTGCCGTACAGCTTATAAATTTTTGGACTAAGGTAACGCAGAATCAAAATGCTCACTACTGTATAGATAGGTTCAAAATTCAACGATGACTAGGATTTTCAGTACTACCTTTTCATCTCACCGTTTAAGCTCCAGCGAATCTAATAGAGGCAAAAATGCATTAAAATAAGTGGGTTATGCTTTTTAGAAAACTTTTAATTCAAGGATCTTCAAAATGAGTTCTCCGATGCTCAACATTGCGCTTAAAGCTGCCAAGGCAGCATGCACGATCATGAACCGCGCCTCTGAAAACATTTCCGGTCTTGAAGTGCATAAAAAAGCTCATCACGATTACGTGAGCGAAGTTGATGTCGCATGCGAACGCACCATCGTAGATATTTTGCGTGAAGCTTATCCGAATCATCAGATTCTCGCAGAAGAATCAGGCCTGACCGGCCCTGAAAAAAGCCAATATCAGTGGATCATTGATCCGCTTGACGGCACGACAAACTACTTGCACGGCTTCCCGCAGTATGCGGTCTCCATCGCCTTAAAGCGTGAAAACGAAATTGTTGAAGCCGTTGTTGCAGATCCGGTGGCTAACGAAATCTTTACGGCTACGCGCGGCGTCGGCGCATTCTTAAACGGCCGTCGCCTTCGCGTGAGTAAGCGCACGAGCATGAGCGAAGCGCTCGTCGGAACGGGATTTCCTTTCCGCCGTAACGATAACGTGGATGCCTTTGTCAAGGTATTCAAGGAAGTCGCCCAAGCCACATCGGGTCTTCGCCGAGCCGGCGCAGCCTCGCTGGACTTAGCTTATGTCGCTGCCGGCAGACTCGATGCCTTCTGGGAGCCCAATTTAAAGAGCTGGGATATTGCTGCCGGCTCATTGCTTGTTTTAGAAGCGGGCGGACTCGTCACCGATTTCAAGGGCGAGAGCGATTACCTCACCACCGGCCAAATCGTGGCCGGCACGCCCAAGATTTTCGGCCAGTTGCTGCCGATCGTTCATCGCAACTACGGCGAAATTTTGTAACCGTTTTCGGCTCAATCCATGGCAAAAATTACTGCACAGGTTAACGCCAATGACCCATTGGCCGGCCACACGCCGGCCATTCGGCGCTTTTTGGAAATCAAAGCCCAACATCCGGAAACGCTCGTGCTATACCGTATGGGGGATTTCTACGAGACGTTTTTCGACGATGCCGTCCGCGCCAACCGACTTATCGGCCTGACGCTTACTTCTCGCGGAACCGATGCACAGGGCAATCCGATCCCGATGGCCGGTATTCCGGAAAAAACGCTGGAACAGTACTTAGCAAGACTTGTGAAAATGGGAGTTTCGGTTGCCATTTGCGAGCAAATCGGCGACCCGAGCAAAGGCCCGCTTGAGCGGGAACTTGCGCGCATCGTAACGCCCGGCACGCTCACTGAAAATGAGCTTTTGCCAGCCAAACAAAATGCAGCCCTACTTGCGATTTCGCCCGGAACCGGCCGCAACAGCAAACGGCTCGGTCTAGCTTGGATGGTCTTAAGCAGCGGACAATTTAACGTTGCGATCACAAGCCGCGAAGAACTCGCTAGCGAAATCAGCCGCATTGCTCCTTCGGAAATTCTCGTTCCCGAGACCTTTAAAGAAACGCTTGAAGCAGAGCATTTCAACGTCACGATTACACCGCTGCCGACATGGCACTTTAGCGCCGAGCACGGCGAAGCCAAGCTTAAGCACCAGTTCGGCGTTGAGACGCTCGCGGGCTGGGGCTTAGACGATGTGCCCGATGCCGTAAGCGCAGCCGGCGCTTTGTTAGGCTACGCAGAATCGACTCAATGCGAATCGATTCCGCATCTGTTGCCGCCCGTGCTTCAAGTGCAATCGCAATTTGTCGGGATTGATGCCGCAAGCCGCCGCAATCTTGAGCTCACGGAGACTCTGCGCGGCGACGACGGTCCTACGCTTTTTTCTTTGTTGGATCATTGCAAAACCGGCATGGGCTCACGCCTTTTGCGCCAGTGGCTTCACAACCCGCTGCGCGATGCCCACGAAGTGGGGCTGCGGCATGAAGCCATTGAGTCGTTGACGCAAATTCCGGATACGCTTGATGCGCTTCGCGACAAATTTAAGACATTGCCCGACTTGGAGCGCCTTGCTACGCGCATTGCAATGCGAACGATACGGCCGAAAGAGCTTGCCGCTCTTCGTGATGCCCTGCCGCACTTAGCCGATATTGCACAAACGGCTGCGCCCATTGACGACCCGTATATTAACGAGCAGATCAAACATATCGTAATTGACCCGCAGCTTTACACGAAGCTAGCGAATGCGCTGCTCGCAGAACCCGCAACCCTTTTGCGCGACGGCGACGTCATTTCAAGCGAATATAACGAAGAGCTGAAAACGTTGCGAGAACTTCGCGACAACGTGGGCGAATTTTTAAATGATTTTGAGCGGCGCGAGCGTGAGGCCACCGGCATTTCAAATTTGCGCGTGCAGTACAACAAGGTGCAGGGCTTTTTCATCGAAATTTCTCGGGGCCAAGCTGACAAAGTTCCCGTGCACTACCACCGCAAGCAGACGCTGAAAAATGCCGAGCGATACATTACGCCCGAATTGAAAGCTTACGAGGACAAGGCGCTTTCAGCCCAGGAGCGTTCCGCAGCATTGCAAAAAGAGCTCTATAACGAACTGCTTGTTTTTGCAGATCCCTTTGTCCCCGCACTTCAAAAGGCCGCTCAAAGCGCGGCGGCGCTTGACGTCATCATGGCGCTTGCCCTGCACGCCCAGAAAGCCAATTGGGTTCGGCCGCAGCTTGAAAAGGCCCCGGGCATCGAGATTATCGGAGCTCGCCATCCGGTCGTAGAAGATGCGCTTGAGCACTATACGCCCAACGACTGCATTTTGATGCCCGGGCGCCGTCTTTTGGTGATTACCGGCCCGAACATGGGCGGCAAATCCACGTACATGCGCTCGATTGCCCTCATAGTCCTTTTGACATACATCGGCAGCTTCGTTCCGGCCACTTCGGCCAAAATCGGCCCGGTTGACCGCATTTTGACCCGCATCGGCGCTAGCGACGACTTGGCGCGCGGCCGCTCAACCTTCATGGTGGAAATGACCGAAGCCGCCGCGATTTTGCATCAAGCAACCGATCAAAGCTTGGTCCTGATGGATGAAATCGGACGCGGTACATCAACCTTTGACGGCTTAAGCCTCGCGGGAGCCATCGCTCACGAATTGGCACACGTTAAGAAAAGCTTTACGCTTTTTGCAACGCACTATTTTGAGCTCACAAAACTTGACCAGACCGAGCCGGAAGTTGCCAACGTGCATGTTGCCGCCGTTGAAAATAAATTCAAGATCGTCTTCTTGCATGAAGTCAAGGATGGCCCGGCAAGCCAAAGTTACGGTATTGCCGTTGCACAATTAGCGGGCGTTCCGGGTAGCGTCATCCGCCGGGCACGCCATATGCTCAATGAACTGGAAAGCCGCTCCAAGGTCAACGAGCAGTTGGACTTGTTTGCCGACAACAATGTGGAATTGCCCGACGAGGAGCCGGATGCTCAAGCAACGGTTGAACTGTGCGAGCAAATTGCGGGACTTGATGTGGACCAGCTCACTCCCAGGCAAGCCCTTGATTTACTCTATGAGCTAAAAGACAAAGCTGAAAAAACGTTGGATTAAGAAAAGCCCGGCAAAACCGGGCTTTTTCAGTGCGCATTAATCAATGTCGATCGGATCGACGGGCTTATCAGTCACCTGAAGGAAAGACGGCACCACGACATCATCGTTGCCGACGGCTTGGGAGGCGTCGCCCGCCGGCTCCACATTCACCACTTTAATGTCAAACTTTAAACCGATGCCGGCCAAGGGGTGGTTACCGTCAAGCACCACGACGCCATCGGCAATATCGGTCACGCGATAGGGGCGATCAAGCGTTTCGCCTCGGATTTCCGTATAACGCAAACCGACTTCGACGCCGCCCGGAAAATCCGTCTCGGGCCGAATCATCAGGGCCGTCTCATCGTAGTCGCCGAACGCTTCTTCGGGCTCAAGCTGCACAGAAACCGTGTCGCCGGGATTTTTCCCTTCCAGCGCTTTTTCAATCACGGGAAAAATATCCCCGTGCCCGTGCAAATAGACGAGATCATCAGCCGTTTCCAATAAGTTTTTCTGAAGGTCATACATCTTGACGGCAATCGTTACCAAAGTATCACGAGCCACTTGCATCTTTTTATCCTTTCAAAATTTGATTCTTGGCGGTTTGGTATTCCTCGGCCGAAAGCAAACCCTTTTCATAAAGCGCGGCTAAGTCCTTGAGCTCTTTAACACGCATTTCCTCATTGGCGCCGGGAATGTAGAAGTTATTTTCCCCGAGAGGATTCACGCCGTATTCGTTTGTGCCGCGCTGCGAACCGATCAAGCCAATAATGAGCGTGAAAATAAATTCAATGCCCGGGACTAAAAGCAAAAGCACCCACCAACCGCTTGAACCGAAGTCGTGCAGGCGCCGTACACTGGCGCTGACGGTACTAATCCAAGAAATCACCGTCATCACCATAAAGACTTCGCCCGTTTCATACAAATACGGCGAAACCGTGACGTCATTGATATCCAAGCTTTGCCCGGGATAGGCGTGATAAAAATAAAAGAGATACGGAATGCCGATTCGCAAGGCAAGCCAAAAGAGAATCACCAACCAAAAGCGTGCTCGATTAAGGCGGCCGCTAAAAGAAAAAAACAGTTTAAGCATACGTTCACCACCATGCCAATGCTCGCATTTTAATCAAAAAAGGGAGCCTGCAGCTCCCCTTTTTCGGCGACTCTTTCGATTCTTAGCGAATCTGTTCGCTCAAGAGCGTGAGAATCTTCGGAGCAACACCGGTTGTATCGGCCTTGCCGTCCGGACCGAGCACATGAACGCGCGTTTCCGAGTCTGAAATTTGCTGCAAATAGATCGCATATTGCGGAGCATCGACCGGCGTATCACGGCTAAAGACGTTCTTCCAGAAGCCTTGCTTGGCGCGCTGGTCTTCTTCGTACTCTTCATCAAGGTAGCGCACGAGGAAGAAGCCGCGAGAACGGTCGCGATCTTCGACCGTAAAGCCCATGCGGTCGATGGCAAGCGCAACGCGGCGCCAAGCCCGTTCATAGCCTTCCTTGATATAGATGCTCGTGGCAACGCCGTCGGCACCGGACTCAAGCTGGCTTAAGCTTTCCACCGCTTGGTACTGGGCCAATTCTTGCACTTGCTTGGCGTGCTCGGCCTTGGAGGCGGCCACGGCACGGGGATTAAATTCGGCATTGATGCGCTGCGACAAGCGCGTAATCATTTCGGCTTCCATTTCCGGATCGCTCGGACCGGGCTGCCAAACCGTCGTATCGTTGTCGCCGCTGATATTCTTGACCACTTCCACCATGGAGCGGTGGGTAATGAAGATATCGGTGCCGCCCGTTTCAGAGCGTTCCAAGCGGGCACGGTATTGGTCGCGTTCGCCGGTGGAGTAAACCATGTCAATTACTTTGCCCAAAGTCGCACGGATGATATCCTGCGGAAGCTTGGCGCGGTTTTCCGCCCAGTTGGTTTCCATCACGCCGATCGAAGCATCCTGGCGTGAAAGCGTCAAGCCGACGGTATTCCAGAAGTCCTGCACGATAGGCCAAACCTGTTCGGGTGCCAAGTTCACGTGAATCCAGCGATTGTTTCCTTCGCGGATGATTTGAGCGACTTCACCCACGGGCAGCACTTGAGAAACTTGGGCCGGATCGGCTCCGGATTGAGCGGCTTCTTGCTGCGCCTGCTGGCTAGCCCAAACCGTTTGCGGACGCGAGGGCACGGCATAACGGTCGGAAACCGGCACGGAATTTAAATCCGGCGGAATTTCAAGCGGCGCACGGGAGTCGCTCGTTTCATATTGAATGGTTTCTTGCGAGAAAGTGTCCGACAATGACGAGCAGGCGGAAAGCGCTACCGGCAACGCCAAAATCAACCCTGTACGCACGAATGTATTCATAAAAAATATCCTTATGCAAGGCAACCGCCAGCCCGGCGCGTCGCTCTAACGAAAATAACCCGTTTATTTTACCTTGTTGCGCATCAAATAGCAGATCGGCTCTAAAAAAGGACCCAAGAGAGCATCGTCTGCGCCATCGCCACAAAAGGCTTCATAAACATCGTCATCAAGCCCGAAAGGATGAGCACGACCAAAATGAGCATGCCGTAGCGTTCCAATTGGGCAAAGCGCACGGCCGCGTTATAAGGCAAAAGCATCGTAACGATGCGCCCGCCGTCCAAAGGCGGCAAAGGCAGCAAATTAAAAGCCATCAGGTAAAAATTAACGAAAACGCCCGCAATCGTCAGATCCAGTAGCGACTGCGTAATCAAGCCCGAAACGATAAAGAGCTTTAAAAGCGCGAGCCAAGCGACGGCTTGCAGCAAATTGCTCACGGGGCCGGCTAACGCCACCATGAGCATGCCCTGGCGGAACGGACGCAGGTTGCGCGTATTAATCGGCACGGGCTTAGCCCAGCCCAAAAGCACGCCGCCGAAACCGGTAAAGGCCGAGCCGAGCAGCAAAAGCCCCGGCACCAAAATCGTCCCTACCAGATCAATGTGCGGAATGGGATTGAGCGTGACGCGCCCCAACATCGCAGGCGTCGGATCGCCGTAGCGCCGGGCCATCCACCCGTGCGCGGCTTCGTGCAAGGTGATGGCAAAAATCAGCGGCACGACATAAATCAGAATTTGATACAAAGACTGGTGCATGCTTTAAGAATCCAGAAGTTCCAAAACGGTCGGCAAATCCGCCGGCAGCTGCTCCTGCAGGGCAGGCTCCGGCCGCCCGGGCTTGAGCCCGTGAAAGTCGCTGCCCGTGCTGGCGAGAAAACCCATGTTAGCGGCCACCCGGGCATAGCGCTCGTTTTCCCCGGGCGTGTGGCTGCCTGTGGTCACTTCGATGGCTTCGCCGCCGAGGGCCTTAAATTCCTCGAGCATATCAATGGTGCTCAAAGGAGGCTTATAAGTGTAGCGGCCGGGATGAGCCACCACCGGCACGCCGCCCGTTTCCCGTATAAGGCTGACGGCCTGTGCAAGACTTTGCCAAGACGTTTTCACGTAAGCCGGCCCATCGTCTTTTAAGTACCGCTCAAAGGCTTCGTCTTCGCTTGCGACCGTGCCGCGTTCAACGAGCGCCATGGCAAAGTGCCGGCGCGACAAATTCAGTTTGTTGCCGGAAAGTTCGGCCGCTTGCTCGTAAGTATTGTAGATACCCATGGCATCAAACTTGGCTGCCATGGCACGGGCCCGACGGTCTCGCATATCGCTTAATGTTTTCGTCAACTCGCGGTACAGATCCATGCGCTTAAAACCCAACCCCACGATATGCACGGTCTTGCCGCCCCAAGTCACGGAAAGCTCCACGCCGTTGATAAAGCGCATGCCGAGACGGGCGGCGGCTTCGCGCGCCTCGTCAAGGCCGGCGACCGTGTCATGATCGGTTAATGCGACCACCTCGGCACCGTTATCATGCGCTTTTTGCATTACCTGCGCAGGCGAATAAACCCCGTCGCTTGCGCTCGAATGCATGTGCAAATCCATTCTCATATTTTCTTTATCTTGCATTACAATCGTTGATTCAAAGCATAATAATAGTCGAGATTTTGCATGGGAATTTTTTCTTTTCGTGACAATTTTCCAAAAATAGGAAAAGAGGTTTGGGTTCACGAGAGCGCGACGGTCGTTGGCGCTGTGGAACTCGCTGACGAAGTGAGCGTCTGGCCGGGCGCGAACCTGCGAGGCGACATTGAGCCCATCCGAATCGGCCGCGAGAGCAACATCCAGGATAACGCCGTCTTGCATACCGATCACGGGGCGCCCTGCCGGGTGGGCGAGCGCGTCACCGTCGGGCACGGCGCGATTTTGCACGGCTGCACGATCGGCGACGAGACGCTCATCGGCATGGGCGCCACGATTCTGAACCGCAGCACGATCGGCCGGCACTGCCTCGTGGGCGCAGGCACCCTGATTACGGAAAATAAGACCTTCCCCGACGGCGTACTGATCATGGGACGCCCGGGACGGGTGGCACGGTCCCTAACCGAAGAAGAAATCCGGCAAATCAGGGATAATGCCCGCGAGTATCTTCAAGCAAAAAACGACTACCGCACAAAGGTCGTCAGGCTGGACGAGCCCGGCACCGATAAGCGATAAAGAAGAAAGGAGAAGGGAGCGGCCGGCACGCGGCGCGCGCCCGCAACGTATGACAAACGACAGCATTTTGCGTTTTCTTTTTACCGATACCCCGATTAAAGGCGCCGCCGTGCGCCTTGAGACCGCCTGGAGCGCCATCAAGCAGTACCAAAAGTGGCCGGCACCGGTCGTGCGCCTTGTGGGCGAGATGACCGCCGGAGCGCTTTTATTGGCAAGCTCGCTCAAATTTGAAGGCGCACTGATCATGCAAATCCAAGGCGACGGTCCGGTGCGCTTAGCTATTGCCGAAGTGCGTAACGGCACGCTCGTGCGCGCAACCGCCAAGCTCGATGAAAGCCGGCCCGTGACCGAAGCGATGACCGACCGGGAATTGGTCAATGCCGGGGGACGCGGGCGCTGCGCGATCATGCTCGATCCCAAGGACCGCCGCGAAGGCGAGCCCCTATACCAGGGGGTGGTTTCCCTTGAAGGCGAACGCTTGGCCGACGGGCTTATGAACTACATGCAGCAGTCCGAACAAATCCGCACCAAGCTGTGGCTTGCGGCCGATAATGAACATGCCGCCGGCCTCATGATCCAGAAAATGCCCGGCACGGGCGGCAAGGACGAAGCCCTCAAGAACGATCCGGAAACGCTTAACCGCATCGAAATGCTCGCGGCGACGATTACCGATGAGGAGCTGCTAACGCTAAGCACCCGCGAAGTCGTGCACCGGCTTTTCTGGGAAGAGAATCCGCAGTACCTGCAAGAGCAGATGCCGAAATTTGCCTGCACCTGCTCGCGCGAGCGCGTGCTCGCCATGATCCGGCAGCTCGGACAAACCGAAGCGCTCGGCATTATTGCCGAACAAGGCCGCATTGAGGTGACGTGCGACTTTTGCGGCCGTACTGAAACCTTAAACCTCGATGACGTGACTTCGCTTTTTAAAGAAGGCGAGCCGACGCAACACTAAGGGCTTGCTGACAGGAGACGGCATTGGATACGACATTTGAATTCTTATCGGACGAATCGCTTATGAAATTTCAAAGAGGAGCGATCAAGGGCGGCATTTATCTTGCATCTGATCCCCTCTTAATCAGCGTCAACGGCCCCTATCCGCTCGAAGGCCTCTCCGAAGAGGAGCTGGCCGCCGGCATTGAGGCCGTGCGCCGGGACTTTTTAGCCTTTACCGGTTTTACCGGCAAGCGCTTTCACTGCATCGCCAAGCGCCTTGAAGCCGACGGCCGCTGCTTTATTTACTCTTACCGCTACGAGGCCGACGGCCAATGCATCGTGGAAAAACAGCCCATTGACAAAGTGCTCGAGAGCATCGCCCCGGAGGAAGTCGCAGGCGGCGAAATGATCAAGGGCTTTTTGGTCAAGGTGCAGGAGAACACGATTTGGGCGTTCGAACCCGTCTACCACTTTTTTGCAAGCATCGGCATCGCCGAAGACCACGATACGCTTAACTTGCGCGTCTTCACGACCGAGTCTTCGCTCATTGACGACGAGGAGCGCCGTCAAGAGCAGCTCGTCAATAAGCTCATGGAAGAGGTGCTGCCCGAGCTGGCGCAAAAGCACCCGCAGTTTAAACTCAAACCCAAAGAAAAGAAGGCCGATCCGCAAACCATGTACCAAGACCTCTGCAGCTTTTTGGCGCGCCTGGATCTCTCGTCGGTACCGCTTGAGTCTCGCCGCATCGAGGTCTCCACGGGCGAGCCTGTGAATATGAAGCTCGGCTTTTTATTCGGCTTTCGCGCCATCCGCGAGCAAAGCCCGGGCGAACACCTGGAGGTCTTTACCGACGGATCGGGCTATTGGCTTAAAACCACATTCCCGGCCGAAAAGGGCGAGTCGGTGGTTTTGTTTGAGCCGAAAACGCGGGAAGAAATTCTCGACGTGGCCACTTTGGCCATTTTCGGCCCCAAGCGCAGCGGCTCTTCCTCGGTAGAAATTAACTAGAAACCTCACGTATTCGCCGGCTCAAGTCGCCGATTTTTTATCGGCGGCCATCAAGACAAACACGGAATCTGATAACCCGGAGCAAAAAATTTTTCTTCAATTTTTTAACCGACGGTGCTACATTGAATCCGTTAGGTTGGATTTCTTTAAGGAGCAATCGATGTCTGATAGTCTTCATCCTCAAGTACCGGCGCTTGACGAAGCGGTAGGCCGCGCCATGCAAGCGGTCGCGCAAGTGCCTGCCGTGCAAAAAGGGCTGCAAATTGCCAAAGACCAAGCTGAACGCGCCATGGCCGAACAGGTTGAGCTGTGCGAAATTCCCTCGCCCACCTTCCATGAAGAAAAGCGTGCGCAAGAAATTGCCCGCCGCATGAAAGAATATGGCCTTACCGACGTGAGCATTGATGCGATCGGTAACGTTGTGGGCGTTCGCAAAGGCACGGGCAACGGCCCGGTGTTGGTAATCGATGCCCACATGGATACGGTGTTTCCCGAAGGCACGGACGTCACCGTGCGCCGCGAAGGCGACACGTATTACGCCCCCGGCATCGGCGACAACACGAGCGGCGTGCGCGCTCTGCTGCAGCTTATCCGCTGCTTTAACGAAGCCGGCGTGCAAACCGAAGGCGACATCCTCTTTGTCGGCACCGTAGGCGAAGAAGGCAACGGCGACATTCGCGGCGCCAAGCACATGTGCAGCGGCGAGCGCCACATCGACGGTTATATTGCGATCGACTCGTTCGGGGCGGGCGTCGTGGTCAACGGCGGCGTCGGCTGCCACCGCTGGCGCGTGCGCATCGAAGGCCCGGGCGGACACAGTTTCGTCAATTTCGGCCAAGTGCCGAGCGCCATCCATGCGATGTGCCACGCCGGCCACTTGATTGACCACTTGACGCCCCCTGCCGAACCCTATACGACCTTTAATATCGGGACGATCAAAGGCGGCACCTCGGTCAATACCATTTCCCCGTGGTGTGAAGTCGATATCGACATCCGCAGCATCTCCAACGACGAGCTCCTGAAATTGGAAGCACAAATTTTCGAAGCGCTCGATGCGGGCGTGGCCGAAGAAAACGAGCGCTGGGGCATCACGGATGAAGAAAAGAAAGTCAAGCTCACGAAGACGCAAATCGGCGACCGTCCGGCCGGTGCCCGTCCGGGCGAGTGCCCCGTGATCCAGTGCGCGATGAATGCGCAAAAGCTCCTAGGCGTTGCCTTGACCGAATACGGCCCTTCCGCTACGGACGCCAATGCGCCGATCAGCAAGAATTTGCCGGCGGCTTGCCTGGGCTCGGGCGGCATTTCCGAGAAGTACCACACGCTCGATGAATACTTCATCGACCGCGAGAGCTACCTTGGGCCCCAAGTGATTTTCTTGACCGCCTGTACTTTGGTCGGCGTTGAAGGCCACAAGCCTTTGTTGCCCACCTACCAAGGCTAAAAACGACAATCCCCGGCACCAAGCCGGGGAGCTGATGGCGGCAGGACGCGTGTCCTGCCGTTTTTGTTTCAAACGCTTTTTAGGCGGCCATCTGGTTTAGAGCAATCGTCAGCAGGACGGCCGCTCCCGTGGCAATGGCCTTGTCATTGAAGTTAAAGTGCTCGTTGTGCACGGGCGAGGTGTGCTCGGCGTCCTTCATACCGAGACGCAAGAGGCATCCGGGCTTGGCATTGAGCATGAAAGAGAAGTCTTCGCCGCCTGCGGTCCGCATGAAGTCTTGCACGCGGTCTTCGCCCAAGCTTGCCTTGGCGTATTCAATCGCCTTTTCGACTTTCTCGGGCGTGTTGTACATGGCCGGATACAAGCGCGTGTAAACCGGATGCGCTTCAATGCCGTAAACGGCGGCAATGCCGTGGGCGATTTCACAAATACGCTTTTCAATCAAGTCGCGCACTTCAGGCTCATAGGAGCGACAGGTGCCGTACAGGGCCGACCTTTGCGGGATGACGCTCGTGCCGTTGGGGTCGCCCGCCTGCGCGCAGCCCACCGAAACCACGCAGGACTTGTCGGGCGCGGCATTGCGGGAAACAATCGTTTGCAGCGCAAGAATCGTCTCGCCCATGGCCACGACCGGGTCTTTGGCAAATTGCGGACGCGATCCGTGGCCGCCTTTGCCTTCATAGGTGATTTCAAAGATGTCGGCATTGGCCGTCGCGTAGCCTGAAACAAAGCCCACGCTGCCCACGGGAATCGAGGGCTCGGCGTGCAGTGCGTAGAACTCTTCAATGCCGAAGCGCTCCACCAAGCCGTCTTCAATCATATGGCGGGCACCGGCAAAGCCTTCTTCGCCCGGCTGAAAAACCGCCACGAGCGTACCGGCGAAGTCGGTGTGCTGCGTTAGATACTTCACCACGGCCAAAAGCGTGGCCGTATGGCCGTCGTGGCCGCAAGCGTGCATGCGCTTTTCGCAGCGGCTGCTATAGGGCGCACCGGTATTTTCATTTAAAGGCAGGGCATCAGTATCGGCTCTCAAGGCAATCGTGCGGCCGGGACGCTTGCCGCGGAGCACGGCCACAACGCTCGCGACCTCCGGGCCGCCCACATTGGTCGTGACTTCCTGACAGCCGAAAGAGGCGAGGGCCTCAAGAATCGTCTTTTGGGTTTGAACGAGATTTAAACCCACTTCGGGGTGGGCGTGAATGGTGTGTCGAATCTCGGCAGCCAACTCGGCTTCGCCCGTGAGATCCTCAGGATGAACAACAATGGTCATGGGGAAATCCTTTCAAAGAGAGTTTTCTTTTAGTTATATCTCAACAAAGGATTCGTCTGTATGTGGTAAACCCTGAGTTATAAAGGGGTTTGCCTAGAGAAATTTACTGAGAAAGTTCGGAATTTTTCGGTTTAGCCGCTTTTTCGCCGGCATTTTCCGGAGGCAAGACCGGAGCGGGACGGTAAAGCGGGTCATTGATGATGTCCGCCGGAATGGCATTGCCCGGGATGGATTTTTGCGGGCGCTGGATCCGGAAAAGCACTTCGCCGGGACGCACCATGTTCAGGTCGTAGCGGGCGCGCTCCTCAATGGCATCCAGACCGCTGCGAAGCGATTCCACTTCGGCAGCGATCCGGTGGTTGCGCTCGGCGGCTTCCTTATTTTCCACCTGAAGAATCTGCAGCTCTTCGGAGAGCTCCATCATGCGGAAAATGCCGCCTTGGCCGAACAGCAAGAGCCAAAGCAGGACCACGATCAGAACCAGCAAGAGCTTGATGATTCGGTCTTGGGTAATGATCATGCTCGAAGGCCCCTGCCCGCCTTAATTAAAACGACCATTCCTTGATGCAGTAAAAGGCCTCGCGTCCCGGATAGACGGCTTGGTCATCCAATTCTTCTTCAATGCGAAGCAATTGGTTGTACTTGGCGATGCGGTCGCTGCGGCTCATGGAGCCGGTCTTGATTTGGCCGGCGTTCATAGCAACGGCCAAATCGGCAATGAAGCTATCCTCGGTTTCGCCGGAGCGGTGCGAGACGACGACGGAGTAGCCTGCGCGCTTAGCCATTTCAATGGCAGCGAGCGTTTCGGTGAGCGTACCGATTTGGTTGACCTTGATCAGGATCGAATTGGCCACGCCCTTTTCGATGCCTTCGCGCAAAATCTTCGGATTGGTCACAAAGAGGTCGTCGCCCACCAACTGCACGCGGCGGCCGAGCCGGTCGGTGAGCTTTTTCCAGCCTTCCCAGTCGACTTCGGCCATGCCGTCTTCGATCGAGATGATCGGGTACTTGTGAACCCACCCTTCGAGCACGTCAATCCACTCCTCAGCCGTATAAGTCTTGCCTTGGCCCTTTTGAACGTACTTGCCGTCTTCGTAGAATTCGCTTGCAGCGCAGTCCAAGCCGATGGCAATATCTTTGCCGGGCACGTAGCCCGCCGCCCGGATGGCTTCGATGATCAATTCGATGGCTTCTTCATGGCCGTCGATATTGGGGGCAAAGCCGCCTTCGTCACCCACGGCCGTGCTCATGCCGCGCGAATTGATGATCTTCTTTAACGCATGGAAAGTTTCGGCCCCGTAGCGCACGGCTTCACTAAAGCTCGGAGCGCCCAAGGGGATGATCATGAATTCTTGCAAGTCGAGGTTGTTGTTAGCGTGGGCGCCGCCGTTAATGACGTTCATCATCGGCACGGGCATCTGCACGGCCCCCATGCCGCCCAAGTAGCGGTAAAGCGGCATGCCGGCATAGTTGGCCGCGGCGCGGGCGCAAGCCATGGAAACACCCAAAATGGCGTTGGCGCCGAAATTGCTCTTATTTTCCGTGCCGTCATCGGCAATCATTTGGGCATCGATCGAAGCCTGTTGCGTCACGTCAAAGCCCACGAGCGCCGGTTGAATCTTGCTGTGGATGTTTTCAACGGCCTTTAAGACGCCCTTGCCGTTATAACGGCTGTCTTTGTCGCGCAATTCAAGCGCTTCACGGATCCCCGTGGAGGCACCGGACGGGACGGCTGCACGGCCGAAAACACCGCTGTCGAGATAGACGTCGCATTCCACCGTCGGATTTCCGCGGCTATCCAAAATTTCACGAGCCACAATGGCATTGATCGTAGGCATATTGATCTTCCCTAATAAATGAAAAGAAAGTCTCGCGGGGAACGCTCCCCGCTTTATCGCAACAAACGGCAGGCCAACCGCCGCAGGCTGCGTCGGATGCCCCCATTTTAAACAAAAATGAGAGCCGCGCCCGAAAACCGGCGGTGAAAACCCGCGTAAATGAAACTAAAAATCGTTTTCCAGAAAACGCCCGGCTTTGACCACGCGGTCAATCGCCACGAGGCTTTGCAGGAGCTCGCGCATGCGCGCAAGCGGAACCGAATTAGGGCCGTCGCTTTTGGCATGCTCCGGATCGGGGTGCGTTTCCATGAATAGGCCGGAGACGCCCACAGCCACGGCCGCGCGCGAAAGCACCGGCACGAAGGCGCGGTTGCCGCCGGAACTGGTGCCGTTGCCGCCGGGCAGCTGCACCGAGTGCGTGGCATCAAAGACGACGGGGGCGCCCGTTTCGCGCATAATCGCGAGGCTTCGCATGTCGCTCACGAGATTGCCGTAGCCGAAGCTTGCACCGCGCTCGCACGCCATGAAGTTGTCTTCGTTAAGGCCGGCTTCGCGGGCGGCTTCGCGCGCCTTCTTGATCACGTTGATCATGTCGTGCGGGGCTAAAAACTGCCCCTTTTTAATGTTCACGGGCTTACCCGACTGGGCGCAAGCGCGAATAAAATCGGTCTGGCGGCACAAAAACGCGGGCGTTTGCAGCACATCCACGTAGCGGGCCACAAGCGGCACGTCTTGGGCCGTATGCACGTCGGTTACGACCGGCACGCCCACCTCTTCGCGCACGCGCGCCAGAATTTCAAGCCCTTTTTCGAGGCCCGGGCCGCGAAAGCTCGCGCCCGAGGTGCGATTGGCCTTGTCGTAGCTTGCCTTAAAGATATAGTGAATGCCCAGCTCGGCGCAGGTGCCCTTCATTTCGCGGGCAATCTCCATCACCATCGCTTCGCTTTCAATCACGCAGGGGCCGGCCATCAGGAAAAAAGGCTGATCCAAACCCACTTCAAATCCGCATAATTTCATAGTTTGTTGCGCACTCCCCGGCCCCCCGGGCCAAAGAGGCGGTTCCTCCTTAAGGTCGATAAGATCCGGTTCGACAAGACGAGCCGTTATAGAAAAATCGCCGGCCTTGCCTTTGAAGCAAACACTAGCACGGCAAGGCTTTCAAAACAACAAACGGCGGCAGGACTTTTTTGACCTGTCGCCGCTTGGCTAAAAAACGCAAACCGGATTACTTGCCGGCCTTTTCATGCTGACGGATGGCCGCTTCCACATAGGCTTGGAAAAGCGGGTGCCCGAAGCGCGGCGTCGAAGTAAATTCCGGGTGAAATTGCACGGCAAAGAAGAACGGATGCGAGGGCAATTCCATCATTTCGGGCAGGTGCTCGCTCGGCGTACGCGCCGAAATCACCATGCCGGCCGCTTCAAACTGCGGCACGTAGGCGTTGTTGACTTCGTAGCGGTGGCGGTGGCGCTCGGCCACCACGTCGCCGTAAATCTTGTGCGCAAGCGTGCCTTCTTTAACGGGCACTTCTTGGCGGCCCAAGCGCATCGTGCCGCCCAAGTCGCCGCCTTCGGTACGGCGTTCGACCCGGCCGTTGCGGTCAACCCACTCGGTAATCAAGGCCACCACCGGATGCGGCGTATCCGGATCGAGCTCGGTGGAGTTGGCTCCGCCCAAGCCGCAGACGTGGCGGGCAAATTCCACCACGGCCATTTGCATGCCCAAGCAAATGCCCAAGAACGGGATATTGTTCACGCGGGCAAATTCAATGGCTTTGATCATGCCTTCGGTGCCGCGCTTGCCGAAGCCGCCGGGCACCAAAATCGCGTCCATGCCCTTTAGCATGTCGGTGCCCTTTTCCTCGATTTCAGAGGCATCGACAAAGATGCGGTTTACCTTGGTGTGGGTGTGAATGCCCGCATGCAGCAGCGCTTCGTTTAAGCTCTTGTAGCTATCGGCGTAGTCGACGTACTTGCCCACCATCGCGATATTGACTTCGCGCTGCGGGTGCTGCAATTCGTCGCAAATCTTTTTCCAAGCCGACAAGTCCGCAGGCTTGCCTTCAAGGCCCAAACGCTTGCAGACGATCTCGTCGAGCTTTTGTTCGTGCAAAATGAGCGGCACTTCATAAATCGTCTTGGCATCCCAGACGCTGATCACGTGATCGATCGGCAAGTTGGCAAACAAGGCAATCTTGGCGCGCTCGCCATCGGGCACGGGCTTGACGGCGCGGCACAGGAGCACGTCGGGGTAGACGCCTTCTTCGCGCAGCTTTTGCACCGAGTGCTGCGTGGGCTTTGTCTTGAGCTCGCCCGCCGAGGCAATCCAGGGGCAAAGCGTCAAGTGCACGAAGCAGCAGTTTTCGCGGCCGACGCGGAAGCTCAATTGGCGCACCGCTTCGACAAAGGGCAGCGATTCAATGTCGCCCACCGTCCCGCCGATTTCCACCACAGCGATCTCGGCGTTGGCGGCACCGCGGCCGACAAACTCTTGAATTTCGTTAGTCACATGGGGAATGACCTGCACGGTCTTGCCCAAGTATTCACCGCGGCGCTCCTTGCGCAGGACGCTCTCATAGATTTGGCCCGAGGTGAAGTTGTTGGGCTTGTGCATCTTCGAAGAGATAAAGCGTTCATAGTGGCCCAAATCCAAATCGGTTTCCGCACCGTCTTCGGTCACGAAGACTTCACCGTGCTGGAACGGACTCATCGTACCGGGGTCAACGTTAAGGTACGGGTCCATCTTGATCATGGTGACATTGAATCCGCGGGATTCCAGAATCGCTGCCAAAGAAGCTGCAGCCACCCCTTTGCCCAAAGAGGAAACAACACCGCCGGTAACGAATACGAATTTGGTCATATTTGAAGGCTCTCAGAAAGATTGAACTTAAACTTTCATTATAGCGGTTGAAGCCCGCAAAATCACCTCTCCGCCCCTCAAGGCTCTCGGCTGCTTGCCGGATGCTGCTTGGCCGCTTGACGATAGCCGCGCGGCACCGGATCCGGCTGCGTCCACTCCGGCTGCAGGTTCACGTGGTCGATATGAAAGTGATCCTTCAATTCTGTTCGAATCGAATTGAGAATGCCCGGCCAATGCCGGTGCGACTGAATCATCACATGGGCGCTGATGGCATTTTGCCCCGGGCTCATGATCCAGACGTGCAAGTCGTGCACGCTCAAAACGCCCGGCGTTTTCGCAATCACGTCGCCCACCTCGTCAAAGCGGATGCCTGCGGGCACGGCATCGAGCAGCACGGGCGTGGTTTCTTTGAGAACGCCCCAAGCCGCATGCGCCACGAGTACGCAAATCAGCATCGAAAGGATGGGGTCGACCATCGTCGGGCCGCCGAAATAAATCACCGCACCCGAGACAATCGCCGCCACCGAGCCGAGCAAGTCGCCCAAGACGTGCACGAGCGCAGCGCGCGTGTTGACATTTTCCCGGTCGCGAGAAAGCGAAAGCGCGACGCCCACATTGACCACCAGGCCGATCGCGGCAATCAGCATGACGCTGCCGCCGGAGACTTCGGTGGGATTGGCCAAGCGCTCAATGGCTTCCACGCAAATCCAGGCGATCACGACAAACATCACAAGCGCATTGACGAAAGCGGCGAGCACCTCGATGCGCGCGTGCCCGAACGAGTGGTGGCTATCGGCGCCTTCGCGGGCCAGCCAATTGGCAACGAGCGCAAAGAGCAGGCTTGCCGAGTCGGTTGCCATGTGGCCGGCGTCGCCGATCAGCGCAAGCGAGCCGCCGAGCAACCCCCCGATCAATTCAATCGCGGAAAAGCTCAGCGTGAGCAGCACCGCCACGCCCAACACGCTCGACTTCACTTGGCGGGCGGCGTGGTTATATAAGCTATCGCCTTGGCCGTGGTGTGAGAGGGCGCGATCCTTGGCAATGACTTCGGGAGATTCTTTTGACATTTTGTTTAAAAAAAATAAGCACAGAGATTTTCCGAGTTTACGCTCTTTATCGGCCGAACCAAGAAGCGATAATCAGTTGCAAAATGCCAAGCCGCCAACCCCCGAATCCGTATAATTTCGTGGGTTAAAAGCGATTATTTTTGTGTTCAATGAATTCCGTTTATTTTCTTATTCCGGGCCTGAGACTGCCGATGCGGCAAAGCCGCAGGCTCGTCGCGCCCGCCGAACTCTCGGCCTTATGCTCTGTCTTTGAAGGCTCACAACCGATTCTTGAGCAGCGGCTCGTGCAAACGCCGGTCATGAAGGGTGCCGCACACCTCATTTGGCTCTGGGAAGTGCTCTCAAAAACGCGCACGCTGCCGGAGACGGCCGCCTTTGAGTGGGAAGCTGACGGCGGACCGGCCATGAGCACCCAAACGTGGCGGCTTTGGAGCGTGCACTTAAAGCAAAAGGCGGGCCGGCTCTTTTGCGAGGCGCCGGCGCGCGAACTTGACGCGGCCGAACGCGACCTCTTGCACGACGAGGTGCTCGCTTGCGTGAGAAAATACGGCTTTCAGCTGCAGCAGTGGGCCGACCGGTGGTATCTCACCTGCAAAGACGACTGGCAGGTCACCGTGAGGCCTTGGTGTGCACAAAAGCACCGGCCCTACACCGAAGAGTCCGTCGAAGGCCCCGCAAGCGATGCTTTCAAGGCCCTCTTTGAGGAGCTTCGCGGCATTGCGGCGGCAAGCCCCGTCAATGCCGAAAGAAGCCGGCGCGGCGAAGAAACCGTCGATGCCTTTTGGCCCGACGGAGGCTCGCGGCGGCATCTGCTGAAATCCTCTACGCTGCGGGCCGTGATGAGCGAGCACTCCTACGTGTGGGGATGGGCGCAAAACGCGGGGCTGCTGAACTTTCGCACCGTGGCGGTCTCGGATCACTGGCCCGAGGCGCCCGAAGGCGACCTCGTTGTCGAGCTCAATGATCTCTACGAAAGCTACCGGTGCGGCAACTGGCAGGAGTGGAAGAGCCGGCTGCCGGCGCTTTTTGCCCGGGTAAACGCCTTGGCAAACGAAGCTAAACAGCGCCGCTGCCAGCGTTTTGTGCTCGTGGCGGCCGGCCAATACGATACCCATACCGCTATTGCGGAATCGGCAGGCGCCGCCAAAGGGCTCTTGGCTCGCTTTAAAAAGAAAAAGCCTTTGGATTGGACGGCGCTCCTTAAGGAAGAGCCGGAAAATGGGGAAGAGGTATGACGGTTTTTATTCAGAGAGACTTTAGTCCGGCCATTGCCCGCCATTTGCAAGAAGAGGGCTTTTGCGCGCCGCTTGCGCGCGTACTGGCGGCCCGCGGCATCGAATCGACCGCGCAGCTCAAGCCCGACTGGAAAGCGATGCTGGCTCCCAATACCCTCATGGGTACGCAAAACGCCGCGCGGCTTTTAGCCGATGCTATTGACTCGCATAAGCGCATCATGATCGTAGCCGACTACGACTGCGACGGGGCCACGGCTTGCGCCGTGGCTATCCGCGGGCTGCGAGCCATGGGCGCGCAGGTGAGCTATCTCGTGCCTGACCGTTTCGTTTACGGCTACGGGCTCACGCCCGCGATTGTGGAGCTTGCCGCCCGGCAGAAGCCCGACATCATCGTCACGGTGGATAACGGCATGGCGAGCATTGAGGGCGTAGCGCGCGCCAACGAGCTCGGCATGCAGGTGATCATCACCGATCACCATTTGCCGGCCGACGTGCTCCCGCAGGCCCAGTGCATCGTTAACCCGAATACGCCGGGGTGCGACTTCGCAAGCAAAAACTTGGCCGGCGTCGGCGTCATTTTCTATGTGCTCATGGCCTTAAGGGCGGAACTGCGCTCGCGCGGCGCCTTTGACGCGCGCACCCAACCCAAGCTCAATGCCTTGGCCGACCTCGTGGCGCTCGGCACGGTGGCCGACGTCGTCAAGCTCGACCGCAATAACCGCATCCTCGTGCAGCAGGGCTTAAGCATGGTGCAAAAGGGGCTTGCGCAGCCGGGCCTGCAAGCGCTATTTGAAGTGGCAGGACGCTCGATGCGGCAAGCCAAGGCACGCGACTTCGGCTTTGTGATTGCCCCGCGCATTAATGCGGCCGGGCGCCTCGATCAAATGACCGCCGGCATCGAATGCCTCATTTCTGAAGATATGCCGACGGCGCTTAACTTTGCTCGCCGCCTTGACGAATATAACCGCGAGCGGCGCGAGCTCGAGGAAAACATGCAGTGGGACGCCCGCATGATCCTTAATCGCAAGGACCTAAGCGACTCGCTCACGGTGAGCCTTTTTGAGCCGGGCTGGCACCAAGGCATCGTGGGATTGGTGGCTAGCCGCGTCAAAGAAAGCCTGCATAAGCCGACGGTAGCCTTTGCCAACGCGGGCGAAGGCGAGATGAAGGGCTCGGGCCGCTCCATTGAGGGCGTGCACCTGCGCGACATGCTCGACTTGGTAACCAAGCGCGCGCCCGGCATCATTTCAAAATTCGGCGGCCACGCCATGGCCGCCGGCCTTACGATTCGCGCCGAACGCTTTGAAGGCTTTGCCAAAGCCTTTGAAGAGGTGGTCGCGGAAAACTGCGACCCCGATGCCTTTGAGCGGCACGTGCTCGTTGACGGCCCGCTCGACTCGGCAGACATTACGGAAGATCTCGTCGAAGCCATCAATGCCCAGATCTGGGGACAAGGCTTTTTGCCGCCTCTATTTGCCAACGAGTTTACGGTACTGAGGCAAACGCTTTTAAAGGGCGGGCACATGAAGCTGATGCTTGAAATGGATGACGGCGCCCGCTTTAGCGGCATCTTCTTTCGCCACAGCGCGGAAATTCCCGCGCACGCCCGCTTGGCCTACCGCCCTGAAATCAACGAATGGATGGGAAGGCGAAGCATCCAGCTTGTCATCGAACAGGTCGAGTAGCGGCCGCCGCTTTAAAGGAAAGCAGCCATCCCTGCTTTCCTCCCTCCCTAAAAGGATGAGATGTACATTTGTGCCATTACACATAAGAACATTACCACAAAAGTACATTTTCGAAGATTTCCAATCATTTGATTAGAATAGGCCCATCATGACAGGCACTCAACGGCTAACGACCTTTGAACTTTTCTGCCGGTTTTGCGACCTTCCCCGTCCGCGCCGGCGGCTGCTCTCGCCGATTGTCACCGGCGGGCGCTTTTCTGCGGCCTAAAAATTCTTTTTCTGTCCCCCGATTTCTCTGATTCTCCGCCCTCGGGCGGTCCAGTTTCTGATAAAAATGACTGATAAAACACTCTCGGGCACGGTCTTTATGGTGCTCTTTTTGGCGGCTCTCACCGCCTTCGGACCGTTTGTAACGGACTTTTACCTGCCGGCGATGCCTTCGCAGGCGGTGGAACTGAACGCCTCTGCGTCGCTCACGCAAGCGGGCCTTTCGGCCTCCATGTGGGGGTTGGCGATCGGCCAGCTCATCATCGGGCCCTTATCGGACCGCAAGGGACGCAAGATCCCGCTTTTATATTCGTTAGGCGTTTTTAGCGTAGCGACCGTGGGTTGCATTATCGCGCCGAGCATGGAATTTTTTGTAGCTGCACGCTTTATCCAGGGCCTGGGCGGCGCCGGCGGCATCGTCCTTGCCAAATCCATCGCCTCGGACCTTTATAGCGGGCGCGACTTGGCGAAGTTTCTCTCAGTGATCGGCGCCGTGCAGGGTTTGGCGCCGGTGCTGGGCCCCATGTGCGGAGCGCTCGTCAACCAATACTTGAATTGGCGCGACATCTTTGTTGTTTTGTTAGCTATCGGACTCGTACTTTTGGTGGCAACGCTCTTTTTTAAGGAAACGCTTGCCGGCTACCGTCGCAGCAATCAGTCGCTGCCTTTTTCGAGTCTTTTCACCCTGGTCAAAAGCGACACTCCCTTTGCCCTGCTTTTGTGCCAGCAGTGCGCGGGCTTCGGGCTGCTTTTTGCCTACATTTCGGCAAGCCCCTTTCTCTTTCAAAACTATTTCGGCCTTTCAGCCATCAGCTACTCGCTCGTTTTCGGCTTAAATTCGATCATGATTGCCGTCGGCACTTTCTTGTGCCAGCGCATGAGATCGGCTTCGGATTCGCTTAAAATCGGCAGCAGTCTGATGCTGATTCTTTCCGTGGCCTGTGCGGGCTTTATTTTCTTGGCTCCCTCGGTATGGGCTGTGGAAGCCTGTTTGGCACTGGCGCTTATGAGCCTGGGCATGACGCTGCCTTCGGGAACAGCCATGGCGCTTGACCGCCAGAAAAAGCGTGCTGGGAGCGCTGCCGCGCTTTTAGGCGCCTTGGGCTTTGTCGTGGGCGGGCTTGTGGCGCCGCTTTCGGGCTACGGCAGCCAAGGCGAAGGCCTAGCCGTCATCATCGTAGCCTCGACAGCTATCAGTTTAGCCTGCGCCTTGTCGGCCATTGCCCGGCTCAAGCGTGAACCGGCTGCGCCCGATACCCACGGCGAAGCGCTCGATCTCGGCGACCGGCACGCGAAGTAGTCCTAAAAACGCCGGCGGCGCTCTCGGCCATCAGGTTAGCCGTTTCTTTCCAAATTTTTGTTTTTTCGATGGATTCGGCTAAAATAATGTGCTTTATTTCGTTTTGCGGAATTTTTGATCATGAGTCGTAGAGCTTTTGTCGTTGCCAATTGGAAAATGAACGGTAGTTACCGGGCCAATGCCGAGTGGCTGGAAGCGGCGCTGCCCAGCTTGCGCGGCGCTCACACGGCTTGTGATGTGGCGGTTTGTGCCCCGAGCGTGTACCTGCCCCAGCTGGTGCAGGGCCTGTCGCAAAGCGCGGCCATGGTGGGCGCGCAAAACTGCTCTGAATTTGCCGTCGGCGCGTATACGGGCGAAATCTCGGCGGCGATGCTTGCCGATATCGGTTGCGACCTGGTGATCCTCGGCCACTCCGAACGCCGTACGCTTTTCGGCGAGACCGACGTAAGCGTGGCAAAGAAAGTGGCGCTGGCCTTTGAAAACGGCGTCATGCCGATTCTTTGCGTCGGCGAAACGCTCGAAGAGCGCGAGGCCGGGAAAACGCTTGAAGTGGTCACCTCGCAATTAAAGGCCGTGCTCGATCATTGCGGCATTATGCCCTTGGTCGCCGGCGCGCTCGCCTACGAACCTGTATGGGCCATCGGCACCGGCAAAAGCGCGAGCCCCGAGGATGCACAAGCCGTGCATGCGGCCTTGCGCGATGCGCTCGCCCGGGTCGATGCCGAGGCAGCCGCTCGGGTACGAATCCTTTACGGCGGCAGCGTCAAAGCCGGTAACGCCCCGGCCCTTTTCGCACAAAACGATATTGACGGCGCTTTAGTGGGCGGAGCCTCGCTAAAAGCCCAGGATTTTTTAGCCATCTGCCGTTGCGCAGAGGCACTTTGATATAAAATTATCGGATTTTCTAAACAAAGGAAGACAAAAACATGTCGCAAATGTTGATCTCCATCGCCATCGTGGTCCAGATTATCTCCGCGATCGCCGTGATCATCTTGGTCTTATTGCAACACGGCAAGGGCGCAGATTTGGGTGCCGCCTTCGGTAGCGGTGCGAGCGGTTCGCTCTTTGGCGCATCCGGTTCGGCAAACTTCCTGTCTCGTTCGACGGCCGTGGCTGCCACGCTCTTTTTCTTGGCAACGATTGCCTTGACGTTGGGCTCGGGCGCCTTCAAAAAAGCCCCGGCTCCGACCTCCGGCGTGTTGGGTACGGTGGAACAAACGCAAAACATTGACGCAGATCAAACAAACACCCAACAAAATACAGTTCCGGGCTCGCAATCTAATACGATTCCGCGCTAAAATACTGCTTCTCAGTTCTTGATGAACTGACAGATTTCGCGGCCGTGGCGAAATTGGTAGACGCACCACTTTGAGGGGGTGGCGGAGCAATCCATATGAGTTCGACTCTCATCGGCCGCACCAGTTAAGAGTCCTCGAATGTGAAACCATTCGGGGACTTTTTCGTAAAATCAAGCACTTACTCCGCCTTTAACGCTCACAAAAAAACGCTGATAGCAGCTCAAAAGGGACTTTTAGATACCGGTGTGGTTACTATTTCGGTGACTAAAACAACACTCGAGCCCCTATTGCTTGTCCTTCATTTTGACTTTAACGCCAAGGTTTTTCTGCCGTGCGCTCATTGAAATAGCGCCTCTCAATAAAGAGCTTTACCTAGTTTCCGGCAAAAAAGCTACGAAATTACGATTTTTTACTTATCAACAATTCCGATGCCCTCGGGCAAAATTTTCCTAAGTTTCCCTTTCGGAAACCCTTAAGTAAGCAAAGGAAATCGTTATGTCTAAAAAATTACTCGTTGTGATCCTGGCAGGATTGCTGGGAGGCGCGCAGGCAGAGACCCTGCGCTTTGCCAGTCAAGGTGACTTTCTAACGTTCGACGTTCACAGTCAAAATGAAACCTTGAATACCACCGCAACGGGCTATTTGTACGATTCCTTATTTGCTTACGATAAGAATATGAAAGTGATCCCGTGGTTGGCCGAATCCTGGCAACGCAATAAAGAAAACACCGGTTGGATCTTGAATATCCGCCGGGGCGTGAAGTTCCACGAAGGCCAAACGCTCACCGCCAAGGATGTCGCCTTCTCGCTTAACCGCGCCTTGGAGCCGAGCAGCCAGTTTAAAAACAACATGCTCGGCATCAAAAAAGCGACGGCCTTGGATGACAACACGGTCTTGGTGGAAACCACCTCGGCCTCTCCGCTTTTCTTTCGCCAGCTCATTGACGTTCGCATCATCAATTACGAATGGGCCAAAGCGCACAATGCGCTTCATCCGCAAAATGCAAGCGAAAACGAAGAGTCTTTCATGGCGCGCCACGCCAACGGCACCGGCCCTTATAAGCTCCTAAGCCGCGAGGTCGATGTCAAGACCGTTTTTGTTGAAAATACCGATTGGTGGAACAAGGCCTACAAGACCGGCAACGTCGATCGCATTGAATACACGCCGATTTCTTCGAACGCAACGCGTACGGCGGCCCTGCTTTCGGGCGAAGTTGACCTCGTCGTGGATCCGCCCACGCAAGACATTGCCCGACTCGAGCGCGACCCCAACATTACGGTGCGCTACGGCTCGGAAAACCGCGTCGTCTTAATTACCCTGGATCAATTTAACGACAATCCGCAATTCGTGAAGGTGCCGGGCAAGGAAAACGTCAACCCCTTTAAGGATAAGCGCGTTCGCCAAGCGCTTTACGAAGCGATCGACATTAACGCCATTCAGCGCGCCGTGATGCGCGGCAAGTCGGTGCCCACGGGCACGATTGTGGCCCAGTCGATTAACGGCTGGACGCCGGAGCTTGCCAAGCGCTACCCCTACAATCCCGAGCACGCCAAGCAGCTTTTGGCTGAAGCGGGCTACCCCGACGGATTTAGCTTTACCATCGATACGCCGAACAACCGCTGGATTAACGACGAAGCCATTACAAAGGCGGTCGCTGCCATGTGGAGCAAGATCGGCCTGGACGTGAGCGTCAACGCCATGCCGCGCGCCCAGTTCTTCCCGAAGATGCTCTCGCTCAATTGCTCGGCCTACCTCGTTGCCTGGGGCATCAATACCTTTGATGCGCTTTACGGCTTGCAAAGCCTCTCGCAAACGTTCGATCCGAACACGGGCAAGGGCCTGGCCAACTTAGGCCGCATGAGCGACGCCCGCATTGACGAGCTGATTGCCCAAGCCGAAGTCGAAGCCGATGAGCAAAAGCGCACGAAGATGCTCTCGGATGCGCTGCAAATCGAAAAAGAAAACTATTACCACATTCCACTTCATGAGCAGTCTCTGACGTGGGCCATGCGCAAAAATGTTGATGCGCGTGTAACGCCCAATAACAGAGTCGATGTGCTCTCGATTACGGTTAACCCCGTTAAATAGCACGTCACATTAGCCAAAGAAGTCGGAGCTGCTCGAGGCGGTTAGGCATAACCGCCTCCGGGGGCTCCTACATTTGTTTTTCGGAAGCTCATCATGTTGGAATTTTTTATCAGACGGTTACTTCAAGCGGCCCTTGTGCTGCTCACGGTTGCCTTTATTGCGTTTTTGCTTTTTCAGTTTGTCGGCGACCCGGTCTCTCAGATGCTCGGCATCGAATCAACGCAAGAAGACCGCGAGCGGCTACGCGAAGCGCTTGGGCTAAACGATCCTTTTTACGTGCAGTTCCTGCACTTTATTGCCAATGCCGTGCAAGGCGACTTCGGCTTGAGCCTGCGCCAAGGCTCGCCCGTGTCCGAACTCATTGCCGATCGCTTTCCAGCCACCTTTGAGCTGGCCATGGTCAGCGTTCTCATCGCCACGGTGCTCGGCGTGGCCATGGGCGTTTTCGTTGCCATTTACAAAGAGAGCTTTATCGCACGCTTCCTGATGGGCTTTTCGCTTGTCGGCATCAGCCTACCTACGTTCTTGATCGGCATTTTGTTTATTCTTGTCTTTTCGGTCTGGCTCGGCTGGCTTCCTAGCTACGGGCGAGGCGAAGTCGTGCAGATCGGCTGGTGGTCGACGGGGCTACTTACCGCCGACGGGCTTAAGCACCTGCTGCTGCCCGCGGCCACGCTATCGATTTTCCAAATCGCCCTGATCATGCGGCTCGTGCGCGCCGAAATGCTCGAAGTGCTGCGCTCGGACTTTATCAAGTTTGCAAGGGCCCGAGGGTTGTCAGAGCGCTCGATTCATTTCCGCCACGCTCTCAAAAACACCTTAATTCCGGTCATTACGATTGTGGGGCTGCAGCTTGGCGGTATCATCGCCTTTTCCATCGTCACCGAAACGGTCTTTCAGTGGCCTGGTCTCGGCCTGCTCTTTATCCAGGCCGTGCAGTTTGCCGATATTCCCGTCATGACGGCGTACCTGTGCCTGATTGCCCTCATGTTCGTTTTGATTAACTTTATCGTTGACTGGCTCTACACCGTGGTCGACCCGCGGCTCAAACCCGGTCTCTCGAGAAAGCACTAAGGGAGGCCGCCATGAACCGTATCTTGTTGAACTTAAAAACCTTTGCCGATAGCGACCTTTTTTGGAGCTTCCGCCATAGCCCCGTGGCGGTGCTGGCGTTAGCCGTCACCGTTGCCATTTTGCTTGCAACGCTTTTTGCCCAAACGCTCGCGCCCTTTAATCCGTACGATCTTGCTTCGCTTGATCTCATGAACGCGCACTTGCCGCCATCTTGGCAGGAGTGGGGCGACGAGCGATTCTGGCTCGGCACCGATGACCAGGGACGGGACCTCTACTCCACGATCCTCTACGGCCTGAGATTGTCGCTTAAGATCGGCTTGATCTCGGTCATTCTCTCGCTCGTGCTCGGCGTTACTTTGGGGCTGGTCTCCGGTTACGTGGGCGGCAAGCTCGATGCCTGCATCATGCGCATCTGCGACGTGATGCTGAGCTTTCCGGCCATTTTGATTGCCCTTTTAATTGACGGCATTGCCCGCGCGAGCTTGTCGCAGCAGATGCATGACAGCTTGGCCGAACCCGTGCTGATTTTAGCCATCACCCTCTCGGGCTGGGTGCAATATGCGCGCACCGTGCGCGGGCAAACGCTCGTGGAAAAACAAAAGGATTACGTGAGTGCGGCGCGGCTTATCGGCGCAAGCCCCGTGAGCATTCTCTTTAAGCACTTGATGCCCAACGTGATGAGTTCGGTCCTGGTCTTAGCGACCGTACACGTAGGCACGGCCGTCATCACCGAAGCGACGCTTTCCTTTTTAGGCGTGGGCGTCCCGCCCACGACGCCTTCGCTTGGCACGCTCATTCGCGTCGGCAATGAGTTTCTCTTTTCCGGCGAATGGTGGATCACGATTTTCCCGGGCTTGGCACTCATTGCCTTGGTGCTCTCGGTTAACCTCTTGGGCGATTGGCTGCGCGATGCGCTCAACCCGAAATTGCGTTAGGAGCCTACGATCATGTCAGACAATGTTTTGGAAGTAAAGCACCTGCGCATCGAGTTTCCAACGCGCAAAGGCACGCTCGTTGCCGTTGATGATGTCAGCTTTGACATTAAGGAAGGCGAAATCCTGGGCCTGGTCGGCGAGTCCGGAGCCGGCAAGTCGCTCACCGGCGCGGCCGTCATCGGGCTATTGGAGCCGCCCGGCCGCATTGCCGCGGGCGAAATCATCGTCGCCGGCCGCCGCGTTGACGGGCTAAGCAACGCGCAAATGTCGCACGTAAGAGGAGCCATGATCGGCGCCATTTTCCAGGATCCGCTCACCTCGCTCGATCCCTTGATGACAATCGGCGATCAGCTCATTGAAACCATTGAGCGGCACCTGCATCTGCCAAAGGACAAGGCCAAAGAGCGCGCCATCGAACTTTTGGCGCGCACGGGAATTCCTGCCCCCGAAAAGCGCTTGGGGCACTACCCGCACCAGTTCTCGGGCGGCATGCGCCAGCGCGTGGTAATTGCCTTGGCGCTTGCGGCCAAGCCCCGGCTTATCATCGCCGATGAACCCACCACGGCACTGGACGTCTCGGTTCAAGCGCAAATTATCGATTTGCTTAAAAGCTTGACGGCTGAGTCCGACGCCGGCGTGCTGCTCGTTACCCACGACATGGGCGTTATTGCAGAAACGGTCAACCGCGTGGCGGTCATGTATGCCGGCCGCATCGTGGAAATCGGGCCCGTAGCCGAAGTGCTTCATCATCCGAAGCACCCCTACACGAAAGGCCTCATGGCGGCCATTCCCGATATGACGGAGTCGGGCGAATTTTTGCACCAAATTGAAGGCTCCATGCCGAGCTTGGCGAAAATCCCTTCGGGGTGCGCTTTCCATAACCGCTGCCCCCGGGCGTGCGAGCGGTGCGTGGCCGAACGCCCGCCTTTGACCGAACGGGGCCCGCAGCATAGCGTAGCCTGCTGGCTAAGCGAAAAACATGACGCCTCGGAGGAAAACCATGACTAAAGCCAATAATACCCAGGACGTCTTGGTCAGCGTCAAGCACTTAACAAAAGTATTCGATGTATCGGCGCCCTGGCTTACCCGCGTCCTAAACCGTGAACCGAGAACAACGCTAACGGCCGTCGATGACGTAAGCTTTGACATCCGCCGCGGCGAAATTCTCTCCTTAGTGGGCGAATCCGGCTGCGGCAAGAGTACGACCGCCAAGCTTCTTTGCGGCCTGTATGAGCCGACTTCGGGCGAAGTCGCCATTGACGGGACCAATATTAATGATCCTCATGCGCTTAAAGCTGCCAGGCGGCGCGTCAATATGATTTTCCAAGACCCGTACGCGAGCCTTAATCCCCGTTGGCGCGTGAAGGACATCATTGCCGAACCGATCCGGGTACAGAAGCTTCTTCATACCCGGGAGGATATCGAACATCGAGTGGGCGAACTCATGCAGCTTGTGAAACTCAATCCGGAAGATAGCGAGAAATTTCCCCACCAATTCTCGGGCGGTCAGCGGCAGCGCATCTCCATTGCCCGGGCGCTCGCGAGCAAGCCGGAATTTCTCATTTGCGACGAGCCGACCTCGGCGCTAGACGTTTCCGTGCAGGCGCAGATCCTCAATTTGATGGTAAGCATTCAGAAAAAGGTCGGCCTCACCTATCTGTTTATCTCGCATAACCTCTCGGTGGTGCACCATATCTCCGACCGCGTAGGTGTCATGTACTTGGGGCGCTTGGTGGAACTCGCGCCGAAAAAAGAGCTTTTCCAATCGCCCAAGCACCCCTACACCAAAATGCTTTTGGATGCGATTCCGGACATGAGCATGAGCGGCAAACGCCGCACCGCCATCCAAGGCGAAGTCCCCAATCCGCTAAATCCTCCGACCGGCTGCGCCTTTCATCCGCGCTGCCCCTTGGCCGGAGAACGCTGCCGGCGCGAATGCCCGAAGCTGCGCGAATACACGATCAACGGACAAAGCGTGAGCGTGGCTTGCCACGCGATGGAAAAAGCGGCTCGCTAAAGCGCTGCAGAGGCCTCTCGAAGGCCTCTTCTTTTACCGACGAGGGCGGGGACGCCGGCGATCATCATCGTCATCATCGTCATCATCGTCGTCCCACCGGTCGTCGTCATCATCGTCATCATCATCTTCGTAGCGGTCATCGTCGAAACGATCATCATCGTCACGCTCGTCCTCGGCCATGGCCGCACCGCAACCGGCAGCCAATAAGGAGCCTAAAAAGAGAGCAAATTGTCGTCTGGAAATGGCCATGGCGTCCTCCCGGAAAATGGAAATGGGCTCACCACCAGTATCTCAAAAAAAAATTCTTATTGAAATGTTTTTTCAATAATGAAGCTCAAATCCAATGGACTCGTTCACGTTAAAGAACAATGTAAAGATTGCGTTTTGTTTGCGCTAGATCGTTTCCTTGAAAATATCTCTTTGGTCGGAAACGAAAGCCCGATAGAATAAATATGTTAAGCACAATAAATTACCCGGCGTTGTTGCCGGCTTTACCATAAGGGAGAAAAACTCATGGATCAAGACCTCAAGGCGAAAATTGAAGAGTTAATTCCGAACCTTTCTAAAGTTCGCCGCGACTTTCACAAACACCCGGAATCCGGCTGGACGGAATTCCGCACGGCCTCCATTGCCATCAAGAAGATGCAAGAGCTCGGCTACAAGATCACCATGGGTGCCGATGCCGTTGATCGTGAATCCATGATGGGCGTGCCGCCGGCCGACGTGCTTAAAAAGCACATGGAACGTGCCGTAGCCCAAGGCGCCGATCCCGCCCTCGTTGAAAAAATGCAAGGCGGCATGACCGGCTTCTGGGCCGACATGGACTTCGGCGGCGAAGGTCCGTTCTTGGCCGTGCGTTTTGACATGGACTGCAACGATGTGACCGAATGCCCCGATGTTGACCACCGTCCGAACAAAGAAGGCTTTGCCTCGGTGAACAAGGGTGCCATGCACGCTTGCGGCCACGACGGCCATATGGCCATCGGCTTAGCGTTGGCTGAAGTGGTTGCTGCCATGCGCGACAAATTCCAAGGCAAGATTCGCTTTATCTTCCAACCGGCCGAAGAAGGCGTGCGCGGCGCCATGCCGATGGAACGTGCCGGTGCCGTCAAAGGCGTGGATGAAATCTTCGGCATGCATATCGGCTTTCAAGCCAACAACATGGGCAAGGTGATTTGCGGCACGAAGAACTTCTTGGCCACGACCAAGGCCGACATTACCTTCACGGGCGTGCCCGCTCACGCCGGCAATGCGCCTGAAGAAGGTAAGAATGCCCTCTTGTCGGCGGCCACGGCCCTTTTGAACATGCACGCCATCCCGCGCTCAGGCAAGGGCGATACCCGCATCACCGTGGGCAAATTAAACGGCGGCGAAGGCCGCAACGTGATTCCCCCGAAGGCCACGATGGTTTTGGAAACCCGCGGCATTACCTCGGCTTTGGACGAATACATGTTCGGCGAAGTCAAGCGCATTGCCAAAGCGGCTGCCGAAATGTGGGGTTGCGGCTATGAAATCGACATCAAGGGCGGCACCAAGAGCGGCGAATCCGACCTCGAAGTCGCCAAGATCGTGGCCGAAGAAGCCCGCGACATGGGGTGCTTTACCGACGTGATCGAAGAACAAAACTTCGGCGCGTCCGAAGACTATTCGCACTTCATGAGCACGGTGCAAGCCGCCGGCGGCAAGGGCACGTACGTGCAAGTGGGTTCCTCTTTGCGTGCCGGCCACCACAACAGCCACTTTGACTTTGACGAACAAACGCTTGCCAACGCGCTTGAATTGATGAGCCGTTGCGTCTTCCGCACGCTCGCTAAGTAAAAGTCTCTTTTTAGGCTAAACGGGCTGCAGCGAACATTCGCTGCAGCCTTTTTTTCACATTCAAACTTAGAAAAAATTTGAAGATTCTTGCCCAAAGGAGTACCTTGAAGCAATCTCCGCATTTTAGGAACACCCCGCCATGCTCCGCTATTTGCTTGCCATGACCATCTTCGGCACGATCGGCTTATTCGTGCGCTTTATCGAATTGCCCTCCACGGTCATTGCCCTTTCGCGCGGAATCATCGGGACGCTGTTTTTGTTGTGTGTTGTCTTTCTAAGTGGACAAAAACTTCGAACGGCCGTGATTAAGCAAAATGCGGTTCGGTTGCTCGCGGCCGGCATCATGCTCGGGCTGAACTGGATTTTTCTTTTCGAAGCCTACCGCTTCACGAGCGTTGCTTCGGCAACGCTCGCCTACTACATGGCGCCGGTCATTTTGATCATCCTCTCGCCCGTCGTTCTTAAAGAACGCGTTTCGGCCGTGAAATGGCTTTGCGTGCTGGTGGCTCTCATCGGCATGGTCCTAACGTCCGGCTTGCTTGATGCCAATCAAAGCACCGGCTGGCACGGCATCCTGATGGGGCTTGTGGCCGCCTGCTTTTACGCAGGCGTCGTGCTAAACAATAAGTTTCTGCGCGATCTCACGCCTTATGAATCGACCGTCTCACAGCTTTTAATTTCGGGTTTGGTATTGCTGCCCTACGTACTTGCCACGGTTGAGCTTGACCCGGCGCAAATTCCCTCGCAAACGATTTGGCTCACGCTCACGGTCGGCATCGTGCACACCGGGATTGCCTACTGGCTTTACTTTTCCGCCTTGCCGAGACTGGAAGCGGCCCGCATTGCCATCTTTTCCTACATCGATCCGGCCGTGGCGATTTTGCTCTCCGTCTTCGTTTTGATGGAGCCCATGTCGGCAAGCGGCATCGCCGGAGCCTTTTTAATTTTGGGGGCGGCGCTTGCGAGTGAACTTTCGACCACGAAACGTCCGCACGCCTAACCTCGCTGTCGGCTTACAATAGGTAACGGTCTTTTTTTTCGAGAAAGGAGAAGCCATGTCTGTTCAAAAATCCCTTATGCTCGACGCACTGCTTTTCGGCCTCGCGGCAGGGGCAGCCCAAGCGCTTGAGCCCGTTAATCCGCAACCGGCCATGCCGCTCACGTTTGAGCATCCGGCCTACCAGAAGGTCACGCCCGAAGTGGCCCAGCAGATGATCGAAGACGGTGTGGTGGTGCTTGACGTACGCAATCCCGTGGAGCGGCTCAAAGAAGGCTATATTGCCGGCTCGTATAATGTTTCGCTTCAAGCACTCAAGCCCGGCGCCCGTTTAGCCTTTGCCCCGGACTTGGACCAAAAGATTCTTGTGCATTGCCGCAGTGGCGTGCGTGCCGAACAAGCTGCCAAAATCCTCGTTCAAACCGGCTACCGCCATGTCTACAACATGTACGGGACGCTGCAATGGCCTTACGGGCTCGTTAACGGCAAAGAAAATTAATTTCACCGAGCAAAACGTTCGCCGTCTGCGCCGATGGCGAACTTTTCTTTTTTTCAATACGATGCGCTTTAGGTGAACCTGCCCCGGCATGCTCCCGCCAAAACGTTTTTCTGTCACTGGTATCCCTGGAGGCTGCGCGAAAAGAAACGATGCGAAGGCCTTTCGATCGCGCGGATTTTTTATGACTCATCTCACTTTCAAATTAGCCTTGCCGCTCCTGTTTTGCGCGGCGCCTTTAGCGGTCGATGCCTGCACGGGTATTTCGCTTCAAGCGCAAGACCATTCGCAAATCGTCGCCCGCTCCATCGAGTGGGGCGCCTCCGAACTCTCCACCCAAATTATCCTCGTGCCGCCTAAAGAACACGTTCAGACCCGGGTGGCCGAAGGCAAAGCCATGGACTACACCACTCGCTTCGGCTACGTCGGCTTTAGCATCGAAGACAAAAGCTTCGTTGTTGAAGGTTTAAACGAAAAAGGACTCTCGGCAGGCCTTTTCTTTTTCCCGAAATACGGCCGCTATCCGACCTATGACCCCGAAAAAAGCGCTAAAACGATCGGTGACATGTACTTTGTGGGTTGGCTCTTGGGCTCGTTTGATTCGGTCAAGGCCGTGCGCGAAGGCCTTAAAGATATTCGCTTGGCTGCCGTCATGGCCGAAGCAGGCACCGTACACTTTCGCGTTGCCGATCGCTCGGGCGAGCAAATCGTCATCGAAGTGGTCGACGGACAGATGCAGATTTTCAACAATCCTTTGGGCGTGCTCACCAATTCGCCCGGCTTTCAATGGCATCTCACCAATCTCAACAATTACATGAATTGGCAAACGGGCGCCCTCAAAGACCGCCCCTTCGGCGCCA
>DVNT01000040.1 GCA_018714185.1 Candidatus Aphodousia gallistercoris
TGATGCGGTGCACCCAGGCCAAATCGGCCGTCAGTGCCCAAGCAGTCTCCGGGTCCTTTGAAGCGTATCCGGCTTTGAGTCCGAGTTCGATAAGCGATTCGCCGAGCGTTGTGCCGTGAAAGACGATGTCTTCATTTCGGGCGTCTTTAAAGCGCACGCGATAGGTTTGCGCGGCCAGGTACGGTTCAAGCCGGTAGCTCGAGTCTTGCGGCATCAAGGGCTGGCCGATAAAAAGGCCGGCGCCGTAGGCGCGGGCATCCGGAGAAAAGACAATCCGGCGGGCGGTGCGGTCGTCGGCTGCGAAGGCGGCGCTTTCAAAGTCGGAGGCTTGATTGATATAAAAAGCGCTTAAAAGCATCTTGCGCCCGTCCGCAGAGCGCCCGCCCGCATAAGCACCGATCGAGGCCTGATCGATGCTTCCCGAACCTTCATGCATTTCAATGTCGCTTTGGGTAAAGCCCGCCCAAAGGCCGGCAAAAGCGTTATCTAAAAAGGGCAGGGTGACCTCATGGTCGTAACCCACCGTGACGGACTCGGACTTGAGCGTCTGAAGGCGCGAGCGGTCGTCGTACTTGAGTTCATTTTCCTCATAGCCGATGTCAGCCCACAGGCCGCGCTTTTCAGGATCAAAGCGCTCGGTAAGGCGCTTGGCGTTGCCTGCTGCCACGCGTTCAGCTGCTATGGCGGCGGTGGAAACAAAGTCGGTGAAATTATCGGCCAAGGTTGAGTTGCCTACGCGCTCGGTGCCGATGGCGTTAATGACCGTGCCCAAGTCGTCAGCCGAGCCGAATTCGGCATACGTTTCGTACGTGCCCAAAGCGGTTTCGTAGCGGTAGCGTTCGCTTTGAAAGTGCACGCCGCCTTGCATGGTGTTAAAGCGGATGAGGCCGATATCGAGGTTTTCGGTTTGGCCTGCCGTCTGCACGCGCCGGTCGATAATTTGTACCGTAATCTGTGCGTTGCCGCCCGCGGCATGAACTTCTTCTATATTGAGCTTGTAGCGGCTGCCGTTGGAGCCCGTTCCGATGACGCTATCGGTAATGTCAACGCGCAAGACGGCACCCGTTTCCACGACCGTGACGTGGTCATTGTCAATGTCGCTTTGGCCCCTGAGACCGATTTGAACCGGTGCGCGGGCCTCGGAAATGTCGAGAATGCCGCCCTCTTTCCAGTCAAAGGTTTTCAGGGCATTTTCCGATCCGGGCTGCCAGCGGGCGCCGTTTGAGAGCGTCAAGCGCATATCGGCCAACTCGCGAGCGCCTTGCTCGCCTACTCGCGTCGTGCGCACCGAGCCCTGCCAGAGGTCGTCCGGGTGCGCAAGCACCAAGTGAAGCCGGCTCGGTTCGCTTTCTTTCCATTCATCAAAGACAATCTCGCCCGTTAAGCGGCTGCCGCCCGTGCTCGTAAGCGTAACTTCTGAACTCTCAAGCTTGAGCGCTTGACTTTGAGCGGCATCGGCGCCCACGGCTTCCAACACAAATTGTCCGGCATGCTCAAAGGCGCTCGATTGAAGGTAAAGCGCGGTGGCTTCGCCCGTTGACTCGGCTGATAGAAAAAGCGCTTGAGGCAGCACATCGTTATTTGAGCCTGTCAGGTACCAAGCGCGGCTAGTGGTGTATTCGTCGCCTAAAGCGTGCGCCTTGATGGTGAGGCTATGGCCTTGAAGCGATAGTAAGCCCTCCGTTTTTAGGGCCGTCAGGGAAACGCCCTCGGCCGAGGCGGTCAAAGCCGCTTCGCCTTTAAGGCTTAAGGAGCCTTCCTCGAGGTTTAGCAGATTAAGTTCATACGCTTGGCTATCGGGCTCACGCCTCAAGTGCAGAAACGTTTCTTTCGCTGTTGAGAGGGTCACGTTTTCTTGAGCCGACGATAGGTAGGAGAGGCTATCCCAATCATTTTGGCAATCCGCCTCATGGATGGTTTGGGAAGCGAGCGTCCAGTCGGTCGCATCGGCTGCGCATGCGCTTTCGGCATTTAATAGCGCCAGCAGGGATAGGCACAGCAATTTTTTTTGAGTGTTCACCACAGGGTTCCTTTCTTTTTGTGTTAAGCGAAGTTTTTTCACAAGTGGTTCGCCCGTCGGGCGAAAGGAGGGAATTTTGCCATGCCGGATACCGTTTATTTACGGCAACATATTGATTTTGTTATTAAAAATATTTCATTGGTGATATAAAAGAGCGCCTTTACAATCGAGCTTTATCGGAAAAATCCTCTGGCATATGAAGGACCTGGCTCAAGCGCGGGGCACAAGGCCCGGCCACGCTCAAAGGCTTGCGCAAAAACTAAGGCGAGTTTGATTTTCGTCATAGGAGCCTTGCGGGCGAGTCCGGTGCTTGGGTTCATGCCGCCGCGGCACGTTAGCCCGCCGGGGCATGCGTGAGGCCCGGTGTTTGGTCCCAGTACTGCTGCAGATGCGAAATAAACCGTTCGGCCTGTTCGTTTTTTAAGGCCTCGCGCCGCAGCAGCCACACCATCTCCGAGTTGCAAGACCAGTCTTTCAAGACGCGGATGAGGCGGCCGGCTTGGATGGCTTCGGCCACGGTCCACAAGGGAACGCCCACGGCAATGCCCTTATCAAGCAGGGCAGAGTCCAATGTCGAGATAATGTCGTTGACTTTCAGCCGCAGCTTCATTTTGAGCGTTATGGTCATGTGCTGCGTGTGCATGACGATGGTGTTGCGCTCGGCGATCAAACTGTATTGGTTCAGCATGGACGGGACCGTGATGTCGCGGGCGGCTTCGCCGTAGCGGGGGCCGGTCACAATGATGCGCGGCATGGCCCCCAGCGCCGTGGCATAGACCCGGTCATTGGGCAGCGTATCCAGGGCAACGAAAAAGTCAAAGTTTCGCACGGGCGGAACCATTTGCTTGTCGTATTGGATGACATCGGCGGTAATCGACGGGTAGAGGGCTTCAAAGGCCGAGACCCAGCGGATAAAAAGTTTTGAAAGCGTACTCGGAACGGCAATTTTGATCCGGTCCTTTTGATTCGGGTCGGGCTTTTTTTCAAAATACACGTCCAGATGCGACAAGAACGCTTTCATTTTCGAATAGTATTCGCGTCCGATCCAGGTCAGGCTTAGCATCGGGCGGGTGCGCTTTAGCAACGGCTCGCCCACATAGATTTCCAAGTCCCGTATCGACTTACTCACGTAGGAGGCGTCGGTTTTGAAAAATTGAGCGACGCGCTGAAAGCTTCCGAGCTCCACGCAGCAAATAAAAAAGCGCCAATGCAAGAGCAGGGGCTTTACGGTTTTCTTGTCTTTATCCGGCATGGCTGCTGAAATCCTCCGCGTTCGGGCCGAGCAAAATGGGTTGCGCCTGCCATTGCTCGAAAATGTAATCCCTAAAGACTTTGACGCTGTCGCTCATGGGGTGCGAAACCGGCCAAAGAAGGCTCACGGCCGAGGCTTCGGGCTCCCACTCGGGCAGTACGCGCACGAGCTCTCCTTTTTGCACCTCTTGGACCGTATCGTGCATTAAGGCATGTACGGCAATGCCCGCACCGACCAGCGCGGCCTTTTTGGCACTTGTGTAGTCGCGCAAGCGAATGGACGGATAAAAGGGAATTTTTACAAATTCCGAATGTTCGCCGACACGCCTTAAAAGAAAGGAAAAATGCGTGACCAGGTCACGGCTGCCCAAAAGGCTATGAGCGGTTAAGTCTTTGGGTGTACGGGGCGTGCCGCAGCGCGCCAAATACTCGGGCGAAGCGAGCATGACGCGCGGCATGAGCCCGAGCCGTTCGCTAAAGAGCCGCTCGTCGGAGACTTTCGTGTCGCTAAAGCGCAAGTCGCACAAAGCCGGCAAACGAAACACCGGCCCCAGCGTGAGCCCGACGTCGATGAGCGCCTCCGGGTGTATTTGCCGGTAGCGGGTGACCCAAGGAATGAGAAGCGTAATCCCGAGTGAGTAGGGACAGGAAATGTGGATAAACTGTCGGCTTTTGGCTTGCAAGTCCCACGGGACGGCAATGCGCCGATATTCTTTTACCAAGATTTCCGCCTGGGTCACAAAGTCTTTGCCTTCTTCGCTCAGGGCATATTTCGGTGCCGTTTCGCCGAAAAGCTTAATGCCGATTTTGCTTTCAAGCTGCTCAATGCGGCGAGAGACGGTCGACTTCGTTGTGAGCAGGCGCACCGCCGCATTTTGCAGGCTTTGCTCTTGAACCAGCGTCAGAAACGTTTCAAGCAAGACGATTTCATCGATTATTTTCATGGCTGCCTTCAAAGACGCAGCGAAACGGCGCCTAAGCGCAGCGTTGCGTAATAAACATGATGACTTTTCGAATAGGTTTATTGTAGGCCTCGCAGCCGAGTCAGACAATAAGAGCGTTGTCATTTCTTTAGGAGAAACCCTATGACTTACTCTGCCTGGATGGCTGTCATCGTTGTGATCGGCACCGTTTATGCACTGGTCAAGCGCTATGAGACGCGTCTGGTGCTTTTGAGTGCCGGCTTCCTGATGGCCATTTTGTCATTGAATCCGCTGATGGCCTTTAAGCAATTCGATGCATCAATGACCAATTCGAGCTTGATCATCGCTATTTGCTCGGCCATGGGCTTTGCCGCCGTGATTTCCATCACCGGTTGCGACCGTCATTTGGTGACGCTTTTGATTAATCCGTTGCGCAAGCTCGGCATCGTCTTGCTGCCTTCGAGCATGATCGTCACGAGCGCCTTGGCCGCGGCCATTCCGACCATGGGCGGCTTGTGCGCCGCTGTCGGCCCCACCATTGTGCCTATTTTGGTGCGCGCGGGCTTTAAGCCGGCAGCGGCTGCCGCCTCTGTAGCCGCCTGCATGGGCACAGCCTATTTGAATCCGGGCCTATCACACAATCCGTTTATTGCCAAAATTGCCAATATGGACGTGATGACCTTTATCGGATTGCACATCAATGCCACGTTGATCATCTCGGCTTGCTGCATCATCGGCGTTACGCTCACCTGCTTTTTGATGCATGACTACGACCCGAAAAATATCGGTGCCGCCGGTCCTTTTTCTCCGCAAGAAAGCAAAGACGAAGTCTTTAAGCCCAATGTCATTTACGCGATTGCCCCGGTGATCCCGATTGCCATTTTGGTGGTTTGCGCTATTTGGTTCCCGCAGTGGAAGGTCTCCGTGGCAACGGCTATGGTGATCGGTTCGGTCTACGCCATGCTTGTGACGCGCACCAATCCGGAAACCGCGATCAAGCGCTTCTTTAACGGCATGGGCAACGGCTACGATACGATTTTGGGCATCATCATCGCGGCCGGTGTGTTTGCCGCCGGTTTAAGGGCGGCGGGCTTGGTGGACATTTTGGTTGAATACCTCAAGCACTCTAACGAAGTTGCCAAGCTGGGCGGCGCTATCGGACCTTTTGCTTTGGCCTTGATTACGGGCTCGGGCGATGCGGCCACTTTCGCCTTTAACGAAGCCGTGACGCCCTTTGCCGAACAGTTCGGCATGACCATCGACAGCTTGGGCTACTTGGCCATGATGGCCGGCTGCTTGGGCCGTATGGGCAGTCCCTTGGCGGGCGGCGTGATTTTGATTTCCGGTATTGCCATGGTTACGCCGATTGAAACCGTCAAACGCACGATTCCTTCAGCCTTTATCGTGTTGGCGATACTGTATATCATCTGTTGATTATTTTTGATTTTCCCTTTTAGGCAAGCGCAAACTTGCCTAAAAGGCGCCTTCTTTTGGGCTTTCCGCCCCGGTTCTCTTTGGACAATTCCACAAGCGGTTCAAGCCGGAACTCGCTACAATGCCCGCATCCCAACAAACGGACAGAACTGATGAGCCGCAAAAAAATGCCCCGGCGTGCCCCGGATCCGTGCCGGCACTTGTTTTTCTCGGAGTCGGACGGCTTTCGCTATCTGCATTTCGGCAGCCCCTGGATTCAAGGCGCGATGAATATCCGCCGGCCCAACGACCTGGTGCTGCAGTATCCGCGCCAGATGATGGCTTGCGGCTTATTTTATCCGCAGCCAAAGCGCATCCTGCAGTTGGGGCTGGGGGCGGCGTCCCTCACGAAATTTTGTCTTTTACATACTGAAGCGCAAGTCGATGTGGTGGAGGTTTCCGCCAACGTTTTGGCGGCTGCCACGCAGTGGTTTAAGCTTCCGGCCGATCACGAACGCCTTCACGTGCACTTAGCCGATGCCAAAGCGTTTTTAGCAGAAAGCGCCCGCTCGATGGGCTGCGACTGGCTTCAAGTGGACCTTTATGACGCCGAGGCGCAAGGGCCCGTCTACGATACGCCCGATTTTTATCGCCTTTGCCGGCGCAGTATGAATAAGGCGGGCAGTGCCGCAAGTTTTAACCTTTTCGGCAGCCTTTTCGAGACAAGCTTTGCGGCCATTGACGAAGCCTTTGAGGGCAGAACGCTCGTGATGCCTGAAATTGATGAAGGCAACCGCATTGTGCTTGCCTTTGCCGGCAAGCCCTATGAGTTGGACGTCGAGGCGCTTTATGCAACGGCCAGAGTTTTGCGCCAGCGATGGAAGCTCCCGGCCTTGCGTTGGGTAAGCGGCTTAAAGACGCTAAACGAGCTCGGCAGGACAATCTGAAAGCCGTTATAATTCAAACTTTTAAACCTAATCCGATCATAAAGGCACTATGGAAGCCGAACGAATTAATCAAATTGAGGGCAAAATTGCTGACCTCACAGCTCGGTTGCGCGAGCTGAGGGGGTATCTTTGACATCGACCGCCAGGAACGACGGCTCGAAGAAGTCAACCGCGAAATGGAAAATCCCGCCCTTTGGGATAATCCTGAAAACGCACAGAAAGTTAATAAAGAAAAGAAACATTTAGACGATATTGTCGGCCTCTTTAAAAAATTGACGGCGGGTGTGGCCGATGCTGCCGAGCTTTTCGAGCTTTCGATGGCCGAAGAAGACTACGCGAGCGTTCAGACGATCGGCGAAGAAATCGATGAGCTGGAGAAGTCCGTACAAAAGCTCGAATTCAAGCGCATGTTTAACCAGCCGATGGATCCGGCCAACTGCTTTTTGGAAATCCAGGCCGGCGCGGGCGGCACCGAAGCGCAAGACTGGGCGAGCATGCTCGAGCGCATGTACATCCACTATGCCGAACGGCAAGGCTTTTCCGTGGAAGTGCAGGAAGAAAGCGAAGGGGAAGTGGCCGGCATCAAAGGCTGCACGCTCTACCTTCAGGGCGATTACGCTTATGGGCTTTTGCGCACCGAAACGGGTATTCACCGCTTGGTGAGAAAAAGCCCCTTTGACTCGAACGCCCGGCGCCACACCTCCTTTGCGAGCGTCTACGTCTATCCGGAAATCGACGATTCCTTTGAAGTGGAAATCAATCCGGCCGACTTGCGCATTGACGTTTTCCGTGCTTCGGGCGCGGGCGGCCAGCACATTCAAAAGACCGAGTCGGCCGTGCGCATTACGCACATTCCCACCGGGGTCGTGACCGTGTGCCAAAACGACCGCAGCCAGCACCGCAACAAGGAGCAGGCCATGGCGCAACTTAAGGCAAAGCTCTATGAGCTTGAGATGCGCAAGCGGCGCGAAGTGCAGCAGCAAAACGAGGATGCCAAGAGCGATATCGGCTGGGGGCACCAGATCCGGTCGTACGTGCTTGACCAATCGCGCGTAAAAGATTTAAGAACCAATGTGGAAACCGGCAACACGCAAGCCGTGTTGGACGGCGATCTCGACCAATTTATTGAGGCTAGCCTCAAGCAGGGTGTCTAAAGCGCCCGCGTGAACTATAAGGACCAAAAGATGGCAGAAAATAAGGTTGTTGAAGCCGCTCAAGCGGCCGAAGATGAAAATCACATCATTGCGGAGCGCCGCGCAAAGCTTGCCAAGTGGCGCGAAACCGGCCATGCGTACCCGAATGATTTCGTGCGCAAGGACCTTTTCGGCGATATCCGTGAAAAATGGGGCGAACTTGATGCCGAGACGCTCGAGGGCCAAGCCCACACCGTGACGGTGGCAGGCCGCATGATGCTCAAGCGCGTGATGGGCAAGGCGTCCTTTGCCACGGTGCGCGATTGCACGGGCACCATGCAGTACTTCTTAAGCGCGGCCGAAATGGGCTCTGAAGCTTATGCCGAATTCAAGACGCTTGACATCGGCGATATCATCGGCGCCGAAGGCGTGATTTTCAAAACCCATCGCGGCGAATTATCCATTCGCGTGAAGAAATTGCGCCTTTTGAGTAAGGCCATCCGCCCGTTGGCGGAAAAGTTCAAGGGCCTGTCCGACCAGGAAATCTGCTACCGCCAGCGCTACCTCGATCTCATCATGAACGATGAGAGCCGCGAACGCTTTATCAAGCGCTCCAAGATCGTCTCCGAAATCCGCAGCTTCATGATCGCCAACCGCTTCATGGAAGTGGAAACGCCGATGCTGCATCCGATTCCGGGCGGAGCCAACGCCAAGCCCTTTATTACGCACCACAACGCGCTCGACATGGACATGTATCTGCGCATTGCGCCGGAGCTTTACTTAAAGCGGCTGGTGGTGGGCGGCTTTGAGCGCGTCTTTGAATTAAACCGCAACTTCCGCAACGAAGGCGTGGACGTGCGCCACAATCCGGAATTCACGATGATGGAATTCTATGCGACCTACTGGACGTACAAGGATCAGATGGACTTCACCGAAGGCCTTTTGCGCCATGTGGCCGAAGCCGTGACGGGCTCCTCGCTCGTGCACTACCAAGGCATGGATATTGATTTGGGTAAGCCCTTTGCCCGCATGACCCCGCGTGAGGCTATCCTCAAAAACGCCCCCCAGTATACGGTCGAGCAGTTAGACGATGAGGCGTTTTTGCGCAATGAATTAAAGCGCTTGGGCGCTCCGCAGCCCGACTATGTCGGCCGCGGCGCTTTGGAAATGGCTCTCTTTGAAGAAGTGGCCGAAGCCAAGCTCGTGCAGCCGACCTTTATCATTGACTACCCGGTGGAAATTTCGCCCTTGGCCCGCGCTTCCGATGCCGATCCGTCGATTACCGAACGTTTCGAGCTCTACATCGCCGGCCGCGAAACCGCCAACGGCTTTTCCGAATTAAACGATCCGGAAGATCAGGCGGCCCGCTTTAAGGCCCAGGCCGATGCCAAGGCCCACGGCGACGATGAAGCCATGTACTACGATGCCGACTACATCCGTGCTTTGGAATTCGGCCTGCCTCCGACAGGCGGCTGCGGCATCGGCATTGACCGCTTTGCGATGCTGCTCACGGATGCGCCGAGCATCCGCGACGTGCTGCTCTTCCCGCATATGCGTCCTGAAGCTTAAAATAAGGGTAGTAACGCAGATTTTTCGATAACAAAGGTGGGTTATATGACACAATCCTCTTCTCTGAGCATGTACGAAGTGCTCTCCATGGGGCAAATGTTTGAAAACCTCAAGGCAAAGCTCACGCAGCCGTTGCCGGCGGGGATTTTTAAGTTTTGCGCCGCCAGTGAAACCATCGGCTATGTGAGCAAGGACGTGGCCATGAAGATGGCAACGATTTCGAGCGAATTCCGTTTGGAAGATGATCGCCTCATTATCTCCGACGAAGCGCTCGCTACCGAGCAGACGCGCACCGTGGCCATGCGCAAGGCCGCGGCCTTGTTGCACCAGTTGGGGATTGTGAAAAACCCCGCGAGCGAATTGGTTGACGTAAAAGCCGGTCCCTTGGATCCGGTCTTTTGCCAAGCGCCGCGCGAGCTCACGCGCGTGTTGGGGCTGATGACCACTTCCGTTCGCGTCACGGGCTACGACCAGGAAGGCCGTATTGTTTTAGGCAAGCGCCTTCAGAGCAAGGCGATCGGAGGCGGCCTTTGGGATAGCCTCACGGCCGGTTTGGTCAAGGCCAGCGAAGAGCCTAAGCAAGCCCTTTTCCGCGAGCTTTTCGAAGAGGCCGGTCTCGTGGCCGACGACGTTGAGCTCACCGAAGGCGCTCGTTTCGTCCAGGAATTGGTGGTGCCTGAGGGCTTCCTTCGCGAACAAGTTCTCACCTTTGACGCGCAGATTAAGCCCGGACTCACGCCGAAGAACTACGACGGCCAAGTGACCGAATTCAAGAGCTTTACGCCTGAAGAATTGGTTCGCGCCGCCGAAGCCGATGAGATGATGTACGCGGCCGGCATCGCTTCGATTGAAAGCCTTTGCCGCCGTGCAGACCGCCGTATTGACGATCACTGGCTGCGCTATCGCGGACAAATCTGGATCTAAGCGCGTTCAAACGCCGCTTTCGGTTAAGCCCGGCTCTTCGGATCCGGGCTTTTTTATTAGTGCGCCCGGCAGGGCGTACTGCTGGTGGTGAAAGTCCACTGTTCCGCCCGACGTGGGGTAAGGAGTAGCGACTCGGCAAGAGCGTCTCGGTAACGAGGGGTTCGGAGGAAGCCGATAGCAAAACACTGACCTGATGAACAAGAAGCAGATATGAGGCGTGCAAGTTGGGTAAGAAATCTAATATGTTCGAAGCCCTAATACACGTACGGAAAACTTGCCCGTAGATCTGACAGGTATAAGTGGGAAAGCAGTGCGTCATACCCGGGGAGGTCCATCAAGGTGCCGAAAGGCTACCGACATCGTAAGATGAAGGGTTGCCTTGATGGAAGTCAGCAGAGGCCATAGTAGGGGCAACCTGAAGGGCCGAACATTTAAGTGCAAGTAGACTGAGGAGGTCCCATGTTTAACAAACGATCCAGCACCCAGAGTCGGAATCGGACTCTGTCGGAAACAGACGGAATCTGTCAGCGGCAGAGGACTCGTTCCATAAAGGAGCTCTAAACATGACGAACCGACAGTGGACGAAAGCAGATCCTGAGTGGTGCCGAATTGAAACGGTCGTGCATGGCATGATCATCGACGAGGCAATCCGGAAAGTCATCTCCAATCACGGAAGCGCGGGCGTAGACCGCATTACCGTGGATGAATTGCATGACTACTGGAATAAATATGGAGGAACAATCCGCCAGAAGATAATGCAAGGAACCTACATTCCGCTACCGGTTAGGCGAGTGGATATCCCTAAGCCGAATGGTGGCACGAGAATGCTGGGCATTCCCTCGGTGGTTGATCGAGTGATACAACAAGCCTTGGTGATTGTCTTGACGCCGGTATTTGAACCGCAGTTTAGCGAATACAGTTACGGGTTCCGTGAGGGACGCAGTGCCCACATGGCTGTGCTTAAGGCGCAAGAATACGTCAAGAACGGCTACAAATGGGTGGTCGAAATGGACCTGTCGAAGTTTTTCGACAGGGTCAATCACGATATCCTGATGAGCCGAATTGCCAAAGTGGTTGAAGATAAGATGATCCTGAAATTGATTCGTCGCTACCTTAATGCAGGAATCATGGAAGGAGGGTTGGTGAGGTCCCGTAGTGAAGGTGTTCCGCAGGGCGGTCCCTTGAGTCCGCTGTTGTCGAACATCATGCTGACGGAGCTTGATCGAGAGTTGGAAAAGCGTGGACATCGTTTTTGCCGATACGCAGATGATTGCAACGTGTTCGTGAAATCAGAAGCCGCGGCAAAACGTGTGCTGGAAAGTATGACAAAGTTTGTGGAGGGTAAGCTCAAGTTGCGAGTCAATCGCGACAAGAGCGGTACCTTTCGTCCTTACGAGTCAGTCTTTCTCGGATACACCTTCCACCGCTATGACCAGACCCGTCTTATTGTGGCACCTAAATCAGTCAAAAGACTGAAGGAGAAGCTCAAGCAAGTTTTCAGGAGTAGTAGGGGGACTTCATTAAGCTACGCCATAGGCAGGCTCACACAGATACTGAGGGGGTGGCGAAATTATTTCAAGTTGGACACCCGCAAGGGATACTTCGAAAACTTGGATATTAATATCCGAACCCACCTTAGATGCCTGATATGGAGAGCCTGGAAAAAGCCGAGAACAAGGCAAAGGGAGCTTCATAAGCGAGGGTTGGACGCCTACACAGCATGGAAGTCTGCCAACAATGGACGAGGTCCATGGTGGAATGCACAAGCCCTGCATATGAAAATAGTTATTCCAAACAGTTTGTTCGTAAGGTTAGGATTGTATTCGCTAGTACGTCAGGGGATTGCTTCTTATGTCCTCAGGAGTCAATCGTGGGTTGCGCTTTTCTTGATTTAAATCAAATCCCTATTTCTTATCCGACATTTTGCATCTAACGAAAACTGCGTCAAGAGGGAGCCCAATGGCTGATTTATCCGCGTAAATTCAAGCGCCTCGGCTTTTCCTCACTATCGGTCTGATCTGAAATCAAGGGGCCGTCTACCCACCGTCAAACTCAAAGTTTTAGGCACAAAATTCCCCGCCAGTGTCACGGCACCGGCTTCATGGTTACCTAAAAATTTAATTTCGACTTCTTTCTTTTACCTGCCTGTTACCCGATCGACTCGTCTGCATGTCTCGGCTACAAAATCAAGAGACTTGAATGTTCTTATTCGACCTGTTACTTGCCCAATTTCTACGACGTCCAATGCGTCTGTGTGGCAATGGCCATGATGGGAATCCGATCTCTGCTCCTAATTTTACAAGCTGCATCAAGTTGAAGAACTTCTCAACAAGTGCAGAAAATCTTCTCAGGTTTGACAGAGATCGGCGTAACCGTTATTGCATCACTTTAATTGGATCTATCTCGGCAGGTCTTTTTCTCTCCTACTGTTGCCCCGCTACCGGCATCCTACGCCACTTTTGGCCTTTACTAGCTACGGCCCAGCACTGCCGCGCGATCCGATTGGCGATCGCAATTAAAGCCACTTTTTTGGGCTTTTCCGAAAGAATCTTTCGTACCCAGTCCTCGGGATTCCTACCTCGTGCAACACTTTGCGCGCACTCCACCATCAAAGCT
>DVNT01000005.1 GCA_018714185.1 Candidatus Aphodousia gallistercoris
GATGAAATTGCTGATGCGCTGCTCGCCGCCGGTTCGAATCATCAAATCCACCTCGGGTGCCCAGTTAAGGGCAAGGTTGGCTGAAACCATTTCCTCGGTGACAAGCTCCGGGTGGGAAGCCACCTCCGGATGCGTGCGCAAGATCTTTTGCATAGCGCTCACAATATCCCAACGACCGCCGTAATTGGCACAAATCGTGAGCAACATCCGCTGTCCTTCGGCCGTAAGCGCTTCGCTTTGGCGAATGCTTTCTTGGATTTCAGCAGAAAAACGGCTCAGATCGCCCGCCACTTTCAGGCGGATGCCGTTTTTGTGCATTGCTTCGGCTTCGCGCTTGAGCGCTGTTGCAAAAAGCCCCATAAGCGCATTGACCTCATCGGCCGGGCGCTTCCAGTTTTCACTGCTAAAGGCAAAAAGCGACAGATATCGAATACCCTCGGCTGCGGCCGCTTCAATGACGCGGCGCACCGACTGAACGCCCCGGCGGTGCCCCTCCACGCGGGGCATAAAACGGCGCTGGGCCCAGCGGCCGTTTCCGTCCATGATAACAGCAACGTGACGGGGTACCGTCACGTTGCTTATAGCCTCGGAAGAAGTCATACGCGGCATTAAACCGTCATCACTTCTTTTTCTTTTTCAGCCACGCACTTGTCGATGCTGGCCACGAAGTTGTCCGTCAACTTCTGGATGTCCTTTTCAGCCCGGGATTCATCATCCTCGGAAATTTCCTTAGCCTTGGTGAGCTTTTTGATTTGCTCGTTGGCATCGCGGCGCAAGTTGCGCACGGCCACTTTGGCTTCTTCACCCAAATGGCGCACAACCTTCGTGAGCTCGCGGCGGCGCTCTTCGGTAAGCGGCGGCAACGGCACGCGGATGAGCATGCCGCTCGTGGCCGGATTCAAACCGAGATCGGAACTGCGGATGGCCTTTTCCACAGGCGCCACCATGCTCTTTTCCCAGGGCTGAACCGTGAGCGTGCGGGCATCGGCCACGCCGATCTGCGCTACTTGGTTAATCGGGGTCATGGTTCCGTAGTAGTCAACCATCACGTGATCGAGCAAGCCGGTCGAAGCACGGCCGGTACGGATTTTGATGAAGTCCTCACGTAATGTTTCCACCGTGCGGTTCATCTTGTATTCAGTTTGTTGTTGTACTTCACTGATCGACATAAAAACTCCACTATTCGATGTCAGTTTGAATGGTATTAGGGATTGTAGACCAAAGTGCCTTCGGGTTCACCGCAGCAGACTCGGGCAATAGAGCCCTTCTTGCGGATATTAAAGACAATGATGGGCAAATTCTGCTCGCGGCACAAGGCAAACGCCGTAGCATCCATGACCTTGAGATCGCGCTTGATCACTTCATCGAAAGTGATCTTGTTAAAGAACGTGGCATTGGGATCCTTGTTGGGGTCAGCCGAATAGATGCCGTCGACCTTCGTGGCCTTCAAGACAATCTCGGCGCCGATTTCGGCTCCGCGCAGCGCTGCCGTCGTATCGGTGGTGAAATAGGGATTGCCCGTACCGGCAGCAAAGATCACGATACGGCCTTTTTCCAGATGGCGAAGCGCTTTGCCGCGGATATACGTTTCAGCGATACGTTCAATGCTTAATGCGCTTTGCACGCGGGCTTCCACCCCGTTTTTGCGCAATGCGTCCTGCAAGGCCAGTGCGTTCATGAGCGTAGCGAGCATGCCCATGTGGTCGCCTTGCGTGCGCTCCATGCCGGTCGTGCCCAAAGCCACGCCGCGGAAAATATTTCCGCCGCCCACAACGATACCGATCTGAACGCCCAGGTCATAGGCCTCTTTGATGTCCTCTACCGTCGACTGAATCGTATCACGGTTGATGCCGAAGGCATCGGGTCCCATTAAAGATTCACCGGAAAGCTTTAAAAGCACGCGTTTATATTTAACAACCGGAGCTTGTTCAGTCATTTTAAGAGAACTCCTAAAAGTTATTCACATTCAAAAAGTTATTGAGCCGCGTCAGAGCGCTTCACTTAGCTAAAACAGCCGACATTGCGAGCACCTACGCACTTTTACTCATTGTAGCGGAATAGACCGCGCCTGGACGATTTTTTATTGATCTTTCGGACAAAATCGCACAAAAAAACTCCCTGCAATCATTTTCCCCTTGCGGGGCCCGATGGCAGGGAGCCTATCTAAAAGCCTAGCAATTAAGCCTTTTGAGCAGCAGCCATTTGTTCGGCCACTTCAGCGGCAAAGTCGCTTTGCTTCTTTTCAATGCCTTCGCCCACCACGTAGAGGACGAAAGAGGCCACGGTTGCACCGTTTTGCTTGAGCAATTCGCCCACGCTCTTCTTGTCGTCCTTCACAAACGGTTGCGACAAGAGCGTGACTTCCTTCAAGTACTTCTTCACCGTACCGTCGGCGATGCGTTCGAGCATGGCTTCGGGCTTGCCGGCTTCACGGGCTTTTTCGATGGCCACGCGGCGTTCCGTTTCCAAAAGGGCCGGATCAACACCGTTTTCATCCAAAGCCTTCGGCTTCATGGCAGCAATGTGCATCGCCACGTCGTGGCCGACTTCGTCGTTGCCGCCGACCATGTCAACGAGCACGCCGATCTTGGAGCCGCCGTGCACGTATTGGTGCAGCTTGCCTTGAGCTTCGATGCGTTGGAAGCGGCGGAAGGTCATGTTTTCACCGATCTTGCCGACCAAAGCCGTACGGATGGCTTCCAAGGATTGGCCGTCCACTTCGAGAGCGCTCAAAGCGGCGATATCGGCCGGGTTCTTTTCGGCAACCAAGCGGGCAGCGTTGGCAGCCATTTGTTGGAATTCGGGGTTCTTGGCAACGAAGTCCGTTTCAGAGTTGACTTCGAAAATAGCGCCGGTCTTGCCGTCTTCAGAGACGTAAATGCTCACGACACCTTCAGCGGCCACACGGGAGGCAGCCTTCGTCGCCTTGTTGCCGAGCTTGACACGAAGAATTTCTTCGGCGCGAGCCATGTCGCCTTCAGCCTCGGTGAGGGCCTTCTTGCATTCCATCATCGGGGCGTCGGTCTTGACGCGCAATTCTTTAACCATAGCGGCAGTAATAACAACGGCCATGAATTTCTCCAAAAGAGTTTTTGAAAAGGGGCGCTACCTCAATGAAAAAATAGCGCCCCCGAATGCGTTAAAAATCCGACCGATTAGGCTTGTTCAGCTTGTTCGGCGACTTCGACGAATTCTTCTTCACCGGCAGCTTCTTTCAAGCTTTCTTCGTTTTGTTGACGACCGGCGAGGATGGCATCGGCCATGCCGGAGGCGTAGATCGCCACGGCCTTAGCGGAGTCATCGTTGCCCGGGATGACGTAGTCAACGCCGAGCGGGCTGCAGTTCGTATCAACAACACCGATCACGGGAATGCCGAGCTTATTGGCTTCCTTGATGGCGATCTTGTGGTAGCCGACATCGACCACGAACAAGGCATCAGGCAAGCTCGTCATGTCCTTGATACCGCCGATGGAGCGGTTGAGCTTTTCCACTTCGCGCGTGAAGTCGAGAGCTTCCTTCTTGGTCATCTTTTCCAAGCCGCCGTTTTCGATCGTGGCTTCCATGTCCTTCAAGCGCTTGATCGTGAGCTTGACGGTCTTGAAGTTGGTGAGCGTACCGCCCAACCAGCGTTGATCGACGTAGCAGCAGCCGGCGCGTTGAGCTTCTTGAACGATCGTTTCGCGGCCACCGCGCTTGGTGTCAACGAAAAGGATCTTGCCGCCCTTGGCAGAGAGTTCGCGAGCGAACTTGAGGGCTTCATCAAACTTCACAACCGTCTTTTCGAGGTTGATGATGTGAATCTTGTTGCGGGCACCGAAGATGTATTGAGCCATTTTCGGGTTCCAGAAGCGGGTTTGGTGACCGAAGTGGCAACCGGCTTCGAGCATTTCGCGCATGCTAACCATGATTTGTGTATTCCTTCTAAGGTTTAAAACTGACAACGCGCCGCCATTTCGCGGGTCGATCGCCGCCTGCGCGGCAATTGCAACCATCGGGCGAAACAACCGTTAGATGACGCGTTGCGCGATTCGCTTTCCCTGAAAAAGAAAACCCGAGCGGCAACGGGAAAGCCTTTTTGCGCCCAGGCTCAAAAGGCACGAAAAAATGTGCCTTTTTTCATTCAGCTCGCTATTATATGCGAAATCGGGGTTAAACCCAAACCTTTTGTTCTGTTTTTTAAAGATTTTTTAGAAATGGCCATCGTCATTAAAACTGCCGAAGAAATCGAAGGCATGCGCCGCGCCTGCCGCCTCGCCTCCGAAGTACTCGATTACATCGAACCCTTTATCAAACCGGGCGTTCCTACGATTGACTTGGACCGCCTCATGAATGAATACATGCTCGCACACGGGGCGGTTTCGGCCTGCCTCGGCTACGCACCGGCCGGCTTTACCCCCTACCCGGCTTCGACCTGCATCTCGATTAACCACGTCGTCTGCCACGGTATTCCTTCGGAAAAACCGCTCAAAAAAGGCGACATCGTCAATATTGACGTAACGGTCATCTTGGACGGCTTTTACGGCGACACCAGCCGCATGTTCATGGTCGGCGACAAGATTTCCGTCTCGGCCCGCCACCTTGTTGAAGCCACCTACGAGTGCATGTGGCGCGGCATCGATGCCGTCGCCCCGGGACGTTCCTTAAACGAAGTTGGCATTGCCTGCGAAAAAGTGGCCCGCGCCGAAGGGCTTTCCGTCGTGCACGAGTACGGCGGCCACGGCGTCGGACGCAATTTCCACGAAGATCCCTTTGTCTGCCACTACAATGCACCGCGCGAAAACAACGTGATCTTGAAGCCGGGCATGATCTTTACGGTCGAACCCATGCTCAACGCCGGCCACCGCTACATCTCCGGGCTCAATGACGGCTGGACCGTCATTACCCGCGACCGCAGCCTCTCGGCACAGTGGGAACACACGGTGCTCGTGACCGAAACGGGCTACGAAGTGCTCACCTTAAGCGAGGGCTATCCGCCGATTCCCGAATTCATCACCCGGAAATAGTAAAAGCAGGAAAAGCCGCCATGCCCGTGCGAGCCGCCGAACAATTCCAAGCCCAAAGCCGGCAACTGGCCGAAGCCTTTTTGCAAAACGGCCGCGTTACAACCTACCTGCTCGGACACTCGGCCGCAGCCGATGAAGCCATCGGCACCATGGCCTTTGAGGCCGGGCTAAGTCCCGAGGTGTCGCTCTTGGCGCTTGGCGGCTACGGTCGCAAAGAGCTTTTCCCCTACTCCGATCTCGACGTCATGGTGCTGGTGCCCCAAGAGCCTGACGAAGCAACGCTTCAAGCTATCGAGCGCTTTGTTACCGGTCTTTGGGATCTCGGACTTACGGTCGGGCACAGCGTACGCACGATTGAAAGCGCCTTGGAGGAATCCGCTAAAGACATTACCGTGCAGACGGCGCTTTTGGAGGCGCGCTGCTTTTGGGGCAATCCCTTTTTGTTTGCGCAACTGCAAAAAGCCTTTTTCCAGGCGATGGATCCGGCGGCTTTTTTCCGCGCGAAGGAGCTCGAGCTCACGCAGCGGCACCAAAAGTACGAGGACACCCCCTACGCCTTGGAGCCCAATGTCAAGGAAAGCCCCGGCGGGCTCAGGGACTTGCAAGTGCTTTTTTGGTGCTTTCACGCAGCCGGGCTCGGCTCCGGGCCTGAAGGGATGCTTGCCTCGGGCAGCATCCGCGCCGACGAAGCCGACCGGCTCAAGGAAGCCTACCACGCGCTCAAGTACATCCGCATCTACCTGCACCTTGTGGCCGGCCGCCACCAGGATCGCTTGGTCTTTGACGTGCAAACGCCGCTCGCGCGCGCTGCCGGCTACAAAGACACCGAAAACCAGCTCGCGAGCGAAGCGCTCATGAAGCGCTACTACCTCACGGCAAAAACCGTGCACCAGCTCTCGGACATTTTCATGCAGCTGCTCGAGGAAAAGCTTTTTGCCGAGGGGCCCGTGCGCGAGATGGTCATTGATCGCACCTTCATGACGCGCGGCTACACGCTTGATATCCTGCGCGACAATGCGATGCACGACGACCCGAACGCTCTGCTGCGCACCTTTTATATACTCGAAGGCTCCGAGGCGCTCAAGCGGCTGAGCGTGCCGCTGCAGCGCGCGCTCATGCAATCGCGCGAAATCATTGACGAGAGCTATCGGCGCGATCCGGACAACAAGCGCATGTTCCTCGAGATACTGAAAATGCCCCATGGCGTAAGCCACGCCTTGCTCGACTTAAACCGCTGGGGCATTTTGGGGCAATTCCTGCCGGAATTTCGCCGCATCGAAGGCCAAATGCAGCACGATCTCTTCCACGTCTACACGGTCGATCAGCACACGATGCGCGTGGTAAGAAACCTGCGCTACTTTACCCGCAGCGAATATGCGCACGAGTATCCGCTGTGCACGCGCCTGATGCAAACCATGCCCGAGAGCTGGCGGCTTGTCCTCGCCGGTCTTTTTCACGACATCGGCAAGGGCCAGGGAAGACGCCACGAAATCGTCGGGGCGCAAATTACGGCTGATTTTTGCCGGCGCTTCGGCATTGACCGAGAAACCACGGATTTCATCGTTTTTCTGGTCAAAGAGCACCTGACCATGAGCATTGTGGCTCAAAAGCAGGATATCTCTGATCCGGATGTCGTGCGCCGCTTTGCCGGCATCGTGAAAACCGAAGAGCGCCTCAATGCCTTGTTTCTGCTAACCGTTTGCGACATCCGCGCCACGAGCCCGAAAGTATGGAACCGGTGGAAAGCGCAGCTGCTTCAGGACCTTTATTGGCAAACGTTGCCCCTGGTGCGCCAAGAAGGCATGCCCGATCGCGATGCCTTCCTTTTGACCCGCCAGCGGCAAGCGCGCGAACAAATACTTAAGCAAGGCGTACCCGAAGAGCTCATCCGCTCGTTCTGGGACACGCTCACCCTGCCCTACTTCTTACGCCATACGGCCGAAAGCATCGCATGGCAAACGACCGAAATGGCCAAAGTCTTTCCGACCGAGAAAACCTTTGTCGCGGCCAGGCGCCTTGCGCAAAACGCCGGCATCGAGATTTTGGTTTATACCGATGACCAAGCCGGACTGTTTGCCCGCATCCTGGCTTTTTTGCAGAAAAAACGCTTCTCGGTGCTCGATGCCCGCATTTACACAACCCCGAAAGGCAAGGCGCTCGATACGTTTGTAGTCGCCGATAACGGACAACGGGATTTGGCCGAACTCATTGAACCGGTCAGAGCCGGTCTTGTCGACTGGATTGATCATCCCCGGCCTTTGCCTGAAACGAAGCCGGGAAAGCTGTCGCGCCGCTCGCGCTTTTTCCCGATCCAACCCATTGTCAATATCCAAGCCGATGACAGCGGCCGCAATTGGCTGCTGTCGGTCACCTGCATGGACCGCGTCGGTTTGCTCTACGACATTGCGCGGGTACTAAACCGCTACAACGTCAATTTGCAGACGGCCAAAATCATGACCATGGGAGAACGTGTCGAAGACGTTTTCCTCATCGACGGCGAAGCTCTCAAAGATATTCCGAGTACGGTGAGCTTGGAAAAAGAATTGATGGCGGTACTCACGCCCCGCTTTTAGAAAATGTTTGAAAATAAAAAAGTCATTATCTTTGACATGGACGGCACGTTGCTTGATTCCGTCGGCCTTTGGAACGATACCGACCGGTATCTCATCGAAACGTACGGTCAAAAGCCCGCCCCGGCCTTGGAGGTGATCGGAGCCGAACGCGATAAAGTCACCGGCCGCTTTCGCGATGCCGACAATCCCTACCTTGCCTACTGCGAGTACCTGAGAAGGCAGTACGGCTGCTCAATCAGCGCGGAAAAAATCCACGCCGTGCGCTACCGTTATGCGCGCGAAGCTCTCATTCATACCGTTGACTACAAACCGCAAGCCGACCGATTTATCCGCCTTTTGAAAAAGGCAGGTTTAACCTTGGCCATCGCTTCGGCAACCAAAAAAGCCAATTTGGAAATCTACAAAAAACTCAACCGGAAATTGCTTCTTAAAGCACCGCTTGAAACGTATTTTTCTCTCATTTACGGCCGCGAAGATGCCTTGCGCATGAAACCTGACCCTTATATTTATCAGAGGGTTATGAGAGAACTTAAAGTAACACCTGAAGATTGCCTTGTCTTTGAAGATTCGTTAGCCGGCGTGACGGCTGCTAAAGCGGCCGGTATTGAAACAGCCGTCATATACGATCGGTATGCGGATTCCGACCGCGAATCAATTAACGGTTTGGCCGATTTCTTTTTCCCGGATTTTTCTGCCGCCATTGCTTGCTGGGAAAAGGAAACCGGCTACCTCTAAGAGCGCTTATTCGGGCAACCTTGCCACGGCTTGAGCAAGGACCGCTTGCATGTAGCGGCAGACTTTTTGCATGGACTGGCGAATCTCATCCCACGTTAGAGCGGTACCGGAAAGGCCGGCCGCCCAGTTTACGCTGGCGCACAAAAGGCCGTATCCGATGCCGAGCTCACGGGCAAGAGCCGCCTCGGGCATCGCCGTCATGCCAACCATGTCGCAGCCGTCCATGATCATGCGGCGCACTTCGGCCGCCGTCTCCAAGCGCGGCCCCTGGGTGCAGGCATAAACGCCGCCGTCGGTCACAAAAATCTTGAGTGCCTTGCCGGCCTCAAGCAGCGCGGCGCGAAGCGCCTCGTCAAACGGTTCGGTAAAGTCAATATGCGTGCTTTCAAAGCCGGGCGTCCCCCAAAAAGAGCTTTCGCGGCCGACCGTATAGTCCACAATCTGGTTGGGAACCGAAAGATGGCCCGGTGCGTGATCGCCCGACATGCCGCCCACGGTACCGGTGGCTAAAATCGACTTCACACCCAGGCTCTTCATCGCCCAAATATTGGCCCTGGAGGGCACTTGGTGAGGCGCCAAACAGTGATTTTTCCCATGCCGCTTGATAAGCGCCACCGGCTTTTGCGCAAGCGTACCGCAAAGCACCTCTACCGTGCCAAAAGGCGTATCCACCGATTGAGCCCGTTCCGATTCAAGCGACAGATCCTGCATGCCGCTACCGACAATTAATCCGATCATGCCTTTTCCCCTCCCTGAATGTTAAGCATCTCTAACATCGCCTTTTCATCAATAACTTCAATGCCCAGGCTGCGGGCTTTGTCCAATTTACTGCCCGCTTGCTCGCCGGCCACGACAAAGTCCGTCTTTTTGCTTACCGAAGAGGCCACTTTAGCCCCCTGGGCCAATAAAAGCGCCTTGGCCTCTTCGCGCCCGAGATTCGGAAGCGTTCCGGTCAGCACAAAGGTCTTGCCGGTCACGGCCTCATTGACGGGCTCGGCTTGCGGCACGGGCCAGTGGATGCCCGCTTTCAAAAGCGCCTCAATGACGTGCCGGTTATGCGGCTCATCAAAAAACGACCGGATGGACTGCGCAATCACCTCGCCCACATCATTGACTTGTAAAAGCGATTGCTCATCAGCGGCCATCAGCGCCTCTAACGAGCGGTAGTGGGAGGCCAAGTCGCGCGCCGTGCTCTCACCCACATGGCGAATGCCTAATGCGTAAATAAAGCGGGCGAGAGTTGTCTCGCGGCTTTTGTCGATCGCCGCCAGCAAATTCGCCGCGCTTTTTTGTCCGAAGCGCTCCAGCGTGAGTAACGACGGTGCCGTGAGCTTATACAAATCCGCCGGCGTTTCGATTAAGTCCGCCTCAAGCAATTGATCGATAAGCTTTTCGCCCAAGCCGTCGATATTCAGGGCCAAGCGCGAAGCAAAATGCACCAAAGCCTGCTTGCGCTGGGCCGGGCAAAAGAGCCCGCCCGTGCAACGGGTGTCCTTTTCTTCTTCATCGCGGAAGGTTTCACTGCCGCAGACGGGACAGGTTTTCGGCATCACGAAATCCCGCTCGGTACCGTGCCGCCTTTCAGGCAGCACGCGGACAATTTCCGGAATCACGTCGCCTGCTCTTCGCACCACGACCGTGTCGCCGATTTTCAGTCCCAACTCGGCAATAAAGTCTTCATTGTGCAGCGTGGCATTGGAAATCGTCACGCCGCCGACAAACACAGGCTCCAAGCGGGCCACCGGCGTAAGTTTGCCGGTCCTGCCCACCTGCACGTCAATATCCTGCACGTGCGTGAGCGCCTCTTCGGGCGGATACTTGTGCGCGCAAGCCCAACGAGGCTCACGGGAAATAAAACCGAGTTCTTGCTGCTCAGCCAAACTATTGACCTTGTAGACAACGCCGTCAATCTCAAAGGGCAGCGTCTGGCGGATGGATTTCACCCAATCGTGAAACTCGGCCAACGCCTGCCAGCCTTTAACGACGCGGCGTTCGGCAGCCACCGGAAAGCCCCAGCGAGAGAGCGTATCCAAAATGCCGCTATGGGTGAGCGCAATCGGCGCGCTCACTTCCCCCAGGCCATAGGCATAAAAAGAGAGCCGCCGGCGGGCCGTCACCTTCGGATCAAGCTGGCGTAAAAAACCGGCCGCTGCGTTTCGGGGATTGACAAACGGCTTCAAGCCGGCAGCCCGCTGCTCGTCATTGATGCGTTCGAATACGGCCTTATGCATAATCACTTCGCCGCGCACTTCAAGCACTTCGGGCACCTTGTCATGAAGCCTCAACGGGATGGTGCGAATGGTTTTGACATTGGCCGTCACGTCCTCGCCGACAATGCCGTCGCCGCGCGTGGCAGCCGACACCAGCACCCCGTTCTCATAGCGAAGGTTAATGGCCAAACCGTCAAACTTCAGTTCCGCGTCGTATTCGATTTGCTCGCCTTCGGGCGTGCCGAGTGCCTTGCGCACCCTCTCATCGAACGCTTCGGCTCCGCTTGCTTCAAAATCGGTCTCCGTATGGATGCTTAGCATCGGAACGGCATGCGTGACTTTTTTCAAGTCGCTGCGCGCTGCCCCGCCCACGCGCTGCGTGGGCGAAGTGGGCGAAGCCAGGCTCGGATAGCGGGCTTCCAAGCCTTGCAGCTCGCGGAAAGCCTTGTCGTATTCGCTATCGGGAACGCTCGGATTATCCAAGACGTAGTATTCGTAATTCCACCGCTCCAGGTTTCGCGTGAGCTCGTCAACCCGCTCACGGGCTTGATCCAACGCCGTCTCATCGGCGCCGATCGCTGACTCAAAAAGATCCCCGGTGGCATTGTTTTCGGATAATGGGCTCATAGTCTAAAAGAGCGGCCCGCCGGACCGCTCGTTACTCCGTTAATCGCGAGTGAATAGGATGCGCGCTCGAGCACTGCCGGGCTGGATCTCCGCGAGAACCATCTGGTGATAGTAAAGCTCAAGCTGCTTGTTGATCGCTTGCGCCGCTTCGGTATTAATCGGCGAATCGTTAGCGTCTTGCATTTGCAAATTCAGCCGGGCGCACAAATCATTGGAAACGCTAAAGAGCTTATGAAGCGGCCGGCTATTGGGACGCGCAAGCGGCGCATCCAACGACAGCGTTAAATAGCGACGATCAAATTGATCTTGCGTAAGAAAAATGGTCGCTTCCGAGATATCTTGCACCGTTCCCAAGAAATAGCGCATCGGATTGAGCTGGGTGAAACCAGCCAATCGTGCAGCCTCTGCAACCTCAGCCGGCGGCACCGGCTCCCGGGCCGCAAGAACAAAGGAAAGCTGGATGTCAAAACTTTTAATCGTTTCATGCAAATGCTTGGCACGGCGCACGATATCGGGAGCAGCCTCGGTATCGTTGTCCGCATCCAAGCTGATGCCGGCTTGCTGAATCGCCACGCAAAACCGACTGGCATCCATCTCGCTGATATAGGACTGGCGTGTTGCCAAAAGCAGCACCACGGCCATTTCCGTGTAGCGGCCTTCGGCTACCGGCAAGTACCAACGGTTGTTGTCGACTCGACGCACATAGATGCGAATCGGCAAATTGAGTTTTTTCAAATTGGAGGCAATGCCCAGCATCTTTTCGCCCGAAATCGGGCGCACGGATTGGATCATGCCGACCGTCTCAGTCAGTTCGTCGGCTTCAAAATTAATCAATCCTTCCTTCGGGAATAATTTCACAGGGGCGCTTTCTTCGATCGGCTTGTCGCCCGGCAAATAAGTATGGTCACCCACCACGCTCGGATTCGGCTCTTCGGTTGCGGGCTTTGAGGCCTTTTCAGCAGCCGGCTCGGGCTTGGCGGCAGATTCGGCTGCCTTGGCCGGCTTCGCCGCCGGTTTGGCCGGTTCTTGGGGCAAATCCGGTGCAAGCTCAAAGGGCACTTCCATCGTCTCCAAGGGCTTTTCAGGCTCGGGTTTCGGCGCAACGGGCTTTTGCAACTCCGGGGACGGCTGGTTTTGCGAGGCAACGACGACAATGCGGGGCGCGGCCTGCGCAGCCGGCGACTCGTTGACAATACTCACCTGGCTCTCCTCTGAGGCTGAAGGCCTTACCGGGACCGTCGGACGCATCTTCTCGTACATCTTTTTTGATTCTTGAGCCAATCCGACGCGGGAATTCTGAGCCTTTTTCTGCTCCATGCGAGACCACAAAAAAAGCGCTACCAAAATGATCGCCGCACCGATCACCAGGAATAGAACCATCTCATTCATAAAAAACAAGCTCCCAAACAGCAAGCCGCCCCGAGAGAATCCGGCCTAAAACCGAATTCTCCCTACGCCAAAAACACACTCCGTGCAAGGGAAATATTGTACGCGAATCTGCCCTCAAAGGCGCTTTTTTCGCCTGTCTCTTTTGGAGCAACGGCAAATAAGCCGATTCCTACGGCTATCCGTTAGCCGGCAAGAAAACGCAAGGCAACCGAAGCGTACATTTGAGCGCCCTTAATCAGTACGGACTCATCGACGCGGTAGCAGCCCGAGTGCTGCGGATAGACCGCACCGCAAGCCTCGTTTCTTACGCCCAAGAGCGCCATCACGCCCGGCACTTTTTGCTGGTAATAAGCAAAATCCTCTCCTACCATCGTCATCGGATAGGATACGCAAGCGTTCACTCCCAGAACGGCACCGGCACAATTCCTGACCAAATCGGCCATGCCGGCATCGTTGATCGTGGGCGGCACCAACTCGAAATACGACACTTTCGCACGGCCTTTCATCGCACGGGCCGTGTTATCGGCAATGCGGGTAATCATTTCCGGGAAAGCCGCACGGACTTCGTTGGAAAAGCACCGCGTCGTACCGGTCAGGCGCCCGGAGCCAGCCACAACATTCCAGCGCGTTCCCGCCTCAATTGTCCCCACCGTGACGACGGCCGTTTGCACCGGCGAAATCTCGCGGCTGACAATCGTTTGCAGGTTTTGCACGATAGCCGAACACATCAGCGCCGCATCGGCGCACAAATGCGGCTGGGCGCCGTGCCCGCCGACTCCCTCAACATCAATTTCAAACCGGTCGCCCGAAGCCATGGTCGGGCCGGTGCGCACCGAAATCGTCCCTGCCTGCAGATCCGACCAGACGTGCATGGAAAAAGCCGCATCGACTCCTTCCAAAACGCCGTTTTCAATCATGGATTTAGCCCCCGATCCCATTTCTTCGGAAGGCTGGAAGGCCAAAACGACCGTTCCGTTAAAGCTATCCTTAAGCTCGTTGAGCATGGCCGCTGCCGTCAGCAGCATGGACATGTGGCAGTCGTGGCCGCAGGCGTGCATAACTCCTTCGTTTAGGCTCGCAAAGCTTTCTCCGGTTTCTTCCTTGACGCTTAATGCGTCCATATCGGCGCGGAGCATAATCGTTTTGCCCGGCGCTTTGCCTTGGATTTTTGCCGCAATGCCGGTTTCAAGGCCGCAGTCGCGCCAAGCAATGCCCATGCGGTCAAGCTCGGACGTGATGTGCGCCGATGTTTCAAACTCTTTCCCACTGACTTCCGGATGAGCGTGAAACCAGCGCCGTTGCGCAATTTGGTATTCGGCATACTTTGCCGCTAAAGATTGAAGATCCACCTTGGCCTCCAAGAAAGAAAAGCCGGAAAAACCGGCCGTTAAAACTTATTTCGTTTTTTGCGCGTATTGGCTTGCCTCGGCAATGTCAACGCTCACAACCCGTGAAACCCCGGGCTCCTTCATGGTAACACCGATGAGCTGGTTCGTGTGCTCCATCGTGACGCGATGGTGCGTAATCATCATAAACTGTGTGTTTTCGCTCATCGCACCCACCAAGCGTGACAAGCGTTCCTGATTGGCCTCATCAAGCGGCGCATCGATTTCATCGAGAAGGCAAAACGGCGCCGGATTAAGCGTAAAGAAGGCAAAGACAAGCGCAATGGCCGTAAGCGTAAGCTCCCCGCCCGAGAGCTGGCGGATGGAGTGATTGTGCTTGCCGGGCGGATTGGCAAACATCTCAATGCCTGCCTCAAGCGCATCGTCGCTTGTCATCTCAAGCCGCGCGTGCCCGCCTTGAAATAGCTGCGTAAACTTTTCATTAAACGCAAGGTTAACCCGGTCAAAGGTTTCCTTTAACACCGTACGCGTTTCCGAATCAATCTTCTTAATCGCCGCTTCAATCGTTACAATGGCTTGCTGCAAGTCCTCGACTTCACGGTCAATGCGTTCAACCTCTTCGGTTTGTGCCTTAAGCTGCTCAAGGGCGGCGTGATTGACGGCACCGAGGGCGGCCATCTCGCGGGCAAGCCGCTCCACTTCAAGCCTTAAGGCATTGAGTTTCGGACGCTCAAGCTCATAGCGCTCGCGCAGTTGCGCCTCATCAAAGTTCATCTCCTCGAGCCGCCCCTTAACCGTTGCAAAGTCCACCTCGTGCTGCTGGCGCTTCGTGAGCAGCTCGCCCAAGCGATTTTGCCGCACGCGCTTTTCTTCCTCGAGCGTTTGCAGCTGCTTCTCAAGCTCGGCGACTTGCGCTTCACGCGCTTGCAGCGCCTCGTTAGCCCGGGAAAGCTCCTCCTGGGCCGTTTCCCGCTTCACGAGCAGCTCCTCAAGGCCGGCTCTTTCGCTATCTTCATCCAAGCCGGCTAAGGCTTCTTTCACCGCAGTGAATTTTTGCTTGAGCTCCTCTTGCTCGTTTTGCGCGAGCATTTGCGCGCGCTGGGCCTCGCCCAGACGCTCGGCCAAGGTTTTTAGCGTTAGCTCTAGCTCGCGTTGGGTATAAGAGAAAACATTGAAGTCCTGCTCAGCGCGGCGCGCCGCCTCTTGGGCCGCCTCCCAAGCCAAACGCGCATCCTCGGCTTTTTGCTGGCGCTGGGCCAACTCTTCGTCCAAGGCGGAAAAGTGCTCATCGGCCTCGTCCATGCCGGCGACGACTTCTTCAAGCTGGGCCTTGGTTTCCTCAATCCAGGCCTGCAGCTCCTCGCGGCGCTGTTTGTGCGCCTCAATCGCAGCCGCCAGGCGCGTTACTTCCAACGCAAGCTCGCTTTCGCGGCGGCGCACGGCTTCAAAACGCGCGGACGTCTCGCGCACGGCGTTGCCGGAATCGGAAACCTGAAGGTGGCACTGGCCTAAATGGCGGTGCAACTCTTCCAGCGCCCTCCGCAGTTGCGCCTCTTCGGCTTGCAATTGCTCCAATTCCGCGCGACGCGACAAAACGCCGCCTGAGGCATCATCGGCCCAAAAATTTACGCTCACCGCATCTACCGTATGGCCTTGCGGAGTCACAAAACGTGCCCCCTCAGGCAGGCGATCCCGAGCCGCAACCGCGTGAGCCAAGTCTTCAGCGAGGGCGTAACCCGAAAGCCAGAGCTTAAGCGCCCCGGCAGCCTCATCATGATTTTTAAATTGCACTTTATCGGCCAGGCTCTCAAAGCCCTCAGGCAACGGCCTCACGCTCGAAGCGGCCTCTGTGCAAAAAAACGTGAGTTTGGCCGGAGGCGGCGTCACGGCAAAAGCGGCCGCCATATCTAGCCTCGTAATGCCCAAGGCATTGACGCGCTCGCGCAAGACCGCTTCGACCGCCTTGGCCCACAAAGGATCAACCTGCACAAGCTCAAAAAGACGCTTTAATTCCGACAAACCCTGCTTTTGAAGCCAATCATTGAGCCGATCGCCCGCCTGCGCTTTTTGCTGCATTTCAGTTAAAGCGTGAAGCCTGGCGGTCACTGCAGCCTGCTTTTGCTCCTTGGCGTGGATTTCTTGCTGCACGCGCGCGAGTTCCTCGCGGCCTTCTTCCAGCGTTGCTTGCGCTTGCTCACGTTCTTCGGCAAGCGCCGCGCTTTCTTCTTTGAGCGCCTGCAGCTCCTCTTGCAGTTCACGATAGCGGTTTTCGTCAGGCGCCTGCGTCTGACCGGCTTCGCGCTGGTATTTTTGCAACTGGGCGGAAAGCTCTTCCTTGGATTTACTGAGCCGGGCCATCTCAAGCGAGAGTTCGCGCGAGCGGCCCTCAAGTTCACGGGCCTGCTTTTGCAGCTGCTCGGCATTGGCTCGAAGTCCTTCGGCCTTTTCTTGGGCCACCAGGCGCGCCTCGTCGAGCGCGGCTTCCCGCTCCTGAGCCGATTCGGCCAGTTCCTCTTTTTCTTCGCGCTCTTTGACGATGGTGTGGATGCGATCGGCCTGCTTTTTTATCTCATCGTTTCGAGCGGCAATCATGGCCGTGTAGCTTTCGAGCTGCGTTTTCATCAGCTCACGCCGTTCAATGATCGAACGGATATTACCCTCCACGGCGGAAACCGACTTATCGACTTGCGCCAAGGCTTGCGTTTTTCCCAAAACCGTAATGTTGGCTTCGTTAAGGGCTGCCCGCTGCTCGCCGAGCGCCTCTTTTCGGCCGGCATAGTCGTTCTCGTTTTGCGTGAGCTCGTTGCGCATTTGCGTGGCCTGGGCATTAATGCGGTCTATGGTGTTTTGAGCTTCCACCATTTGCGTAAACCACCAAAGCGACTCCTTGGCGGTACGCTCGTCTTGCAATTGGCGGTAGCGCATCGCCACTTGCGCTTCGGCTTCAAGGCGCTTGAGGCCGTCACGGCGCGTCACCTGCAGGTCGCTCACGCGCTCCAAATTTGCACGGGTACTCGCCAGCTTTGATTCTGCCTCCTTGCGGCGCTTTTTATACTTGGAAACGCCGGCGGCTTCTTCAAGGTACTCGCGCCTTTTTTCCGGCGAATCCTTGGCAAACTCGGTGACCATGCCTTGACTGATAATCGCATACGAGTTGGCCCCGAGCCCCGTGCCCATGAAGAGGTCCTTCACATCGGTGGCACGGACTTGCTGGTTATTAATCAGGTAAGAGCTCGTATTGTCGCGCGTGAGGATGCGCTTGACGGAAATATCGGTGTAAGCGCCCCACGGGCCTTGAAGCGTACCGTCGCTATTGTCAAAGACCAGTTCGACCATCGCGCGGCCGGCAGGCTTGCGATTGTCGGCCCCCGCAAAAATCAACTCGCTCATGCTCTTGCAGCGCAAGTCGCTTGCCTTGCCCTCGCCCAAGGCCCATTGAACCGCTTCAATGACGTTGGATTTGCCGCAGCCGTTCGGCCCTACGATCCCCACGATGGAAGAAGGGATCTCTATGGTGGTCAGGTCGGCAAAAGACTTAAAACCGCTGATACGTATTTGGCGAAGGCGCACAATATTCCCTTAAGAAGTTGTATTCGGAAGACTAGATATTAACGCCTTCGCCGCCCAAAAGGCGACAAAGGCGGACAGAGTATCAAAAAAAGCACAAATGTTGTAATGTACATCTGTGCCTTTTCTTATTATTGACGGCGATCACGATCCGTTTCAGGCGACGGATCCGACTCCAGAAAGTCGTCGTTGTAGTCAATTCGCCAAGAGCGGTAATAGCACCACATACGGAAAAAGCAGATGAAAAGCGAACCGATCCAAATGGCCAGCGTATTGTTGACGCCGAGTTCAATCAGGATAATGTAAAGCCAGCACCCGGCAAAAGCCACCGAACCGTAAGGCTGGTGGTCGTAAATAAGCGAAGGCTTGACGTTTAAGAAAGCATCGCGGCAAAGGCCGCCGAAAACGCCCGTTGCCACGCCGCACAAAACCGCCGGCAGGTAGGGCACGCCCAAGTTCACGCCGTGGCTGGTGCCGACCGCAGAGAAAAAGCCCAATCCGATCGCATCGCTCCAGACAAAAACATCGTAGGACAAGTGCTTTTTATAAAACTTAAAAAGCATCGGCGTAAAGATCGTGATAAAGAGCACGAGCCAAACGAGTTCCTGATTGGCGATCCAGTACATCGGACGGCGGTCAATGAGCAAGTCACGCATAATCCCGCCGCCGAAAGCGGTAGAAAACGCCAAGACGAAAATGCCCACCGGGTCGCATTTCATGCGGATGCCCACGAGCACCCCCGCAAAGGCAAAGGCTACGATACCGATCACATCGGTCAGATACAAAAGGTCTACTTTGTCGTAAAAGGCTTGAAGCGTTGCTGCGATATCCATAAGCGAGCCTATCTGCTAGGTAAAGTTTGGCGTATTGTAGAAGAGTTGGCTTTTCTGATCAAACCGCGCAAAACTTCCGCTCTCGTGAACTGGTACAATGCATCCGTTTTGCCAATAGCGGCCCGGCATTGCCCGGTGCCCATTTTTCAACTGGATTACTGAGAATATGTCTACCAAACCTTCCCGTACTTTGGAAACTTTTGACAATCCCCATCCGGACCAGGACTACTGGGTGCACATGGAAATCCCGGAATTTACCTGCGTCTGCCCGTTAACCGGCCAGCCCGACTTCGCTACGCTCGTTCTGGACTACATTCCGGATGAAAAGAATTTGGAATTGAAGGCCTTAAAGCTTTATATGTGGTCCTACCGTGAAGAAGGCGCCTTCCACGAAGACATCACCAACCGGATCATGAAAGACATGGTCAATGCCATTCATCCCCGCTACCTTCGCTTAAAAGGCAAATGGTGGGTGCGCGGCGGCATCTACACGACGGTGGTTTGCGAACATCGCAAGGAAGGCTGGACGCCCCGCCCCCGCGTGGACGTTCCCGAATACGAAACCAATAGCCCGATGCGCGGCTAACGCCAATAAGCCCGGACATCCGGGCTTATTAACTCCTCTCCAGGCGGGCCCGGAAAGGCATCTTTCCGGGCCTTTTGCCTATCCTTTAATGATTACGCCGGCCCGGGGCGTAAAGGAAACATTGACCAAAGTGTCAATATCAATGACCTGTGTGCCGGGCAAAAACGGCACCGACATGCTAAAGGGCTTTTCCTGGCCCGAACCGTCGATGACCACGTGGTAATCAATGCGGTCGCCCTCGAACAGGCGATTGACGATTCGCATCGGCACGGCATTGTCGCTGGCGCTCATCGTGAGGTTTTCGGGACGCACTACGAGCAAGGCCTTTTCATTAACCGTAGGCGGATTTTGCTTACCCAGGCGGGCTTTCAAAACCTTTTCGCCGATGGCAAAAAGCCCCCACCCCTGATCGTCGACGCCGCGAAGCTTGCCGCGAATCAGGTTAGCCTGGCCAATAAAGTCGGCCACAAAGGCGGTTGCCGGATCCTCGTAAAGCTGCATCGGCGTGCCGAGCTGGTCAATATGGCCTCGGTTCATCACCATAATGCGGTCCGACATCGTGAGCGCTTCCTTTTGATCGTGCGTCACGTACAGGCAGGTAATCTGCATTTCCTGCTGAATGCGGCGAATTTCCGTGCGCATATGCAGCCGCAGCTTCGCATCCAGATTCGAAAGCGGCTCGTCCATCAAAAGAAGCTTCGGACGAAGCACCAGAACGCGCGCCAATGCCACGCGCTGCTGCTCACCGCCCGAGAGCTGGTTCGGATAGCGATGTTCAGCTTTGGTCAGCCCCACCATCGCAAGCGCTTCGCGCACCTTCTTGGCCGCCGCCTCGCCCTTTTCACCGCGGATTTTCAAGCCGTAAGCGACATTGTCAAAAATCTTCATATGCGGGAAAAGTGCATAGTTCTGGAACACAAAACCCAGGCCGCGCTCGTTGGCGGGCACACGGGTAATGTCGACCCCGTCCATCAGGATTTGGCCGGCAGTCGGCGTTTCAAAGCCGGCAATCATGCGCAGCGTCGTGGTCTTGCCGCATCCTGACGGTCCCAAAAAGGTAAGGAATTCGCCCGGGACCACCTCCAGGTTGATGTTGTCGACCGCCATGAATTCTTCATTGTCTTTGACAAAGCGGCGCGAAATATTTTTCAGGGTAAGTGACACGGACATGGGTTATTTGACTCCGATGTGATCGCCCGTGCGGCACAAGACTTTAGCCAATAAAGTCATCGTCGCAGAAGCGGCAAATACAAGCAAAATCAAGATGACGGAAAATGCGCAGGCTTGCGCAAACTGCAACTCGGTCATGCATTCAAGAATGCGCGTCGTAATCAGCGTCCAATTAACCGAGACAAGGAAAATCGTGGCGCTGATGGCCGTCATCGAGTGGATAAAGAGGTACTTCATGCCGGAGAGCACCGCCGGCAGCACCAAAGGAATCGTGATCGAAACGAAGGTGCGTGCAGAACCGGCGCCCAGGCTGCGGCTGGCTTCCTCAATCGACGGATCGATTTGGGTTAACGCGGCGATGACGTTGCGAATGCCCGCTGAGGAATACCTAAAGAGATAGGCCGCCACCAAAATAGCCAGGGTGCCTGTCAGGATGAGCGGCTTATCATTGAAGGCAATGATGTAGGCAATACCGACCACCGTACCCGGCAGCGTGTAGTTCAAAAGCGAAATTGTCTCCAGGGTCTTGCGTCCGCGGACCTTCAATCGAGCCGTGACATAACCCACCAAGACGGCAAGCAGACCGCCCAAGGGCGTCGCAATGCAGGCAATGATGAGCGTATCCTTGATCGCTTCAATGCCGAAGGTAAGCACATAGGTGTAGTTATCCAGCGTAATCGTATTGTTAACGCCCCAGACTTTGACAAGGGAACCCACCAGGATCACGGCGTAAATGGCAATGATAAAGGCAATGACCGCAACTACGACCAGGGCCATGACGGCCGAAATGAGGGTGCCGGGCCCTTTGATGCTGCTGCGGCCGCCCGCCTTGCCGCTCACGGTCACGTAGCTTTTCTTGCCGACCCAGTAATTTTGAATGGCATAGACCACCAAAGCCGGAATCAAAAGCATGAAGGACAAAGCCGCGCCGCCCTTGAAGTCATACATGCCGGTAATTTGCAAGTACGCTTGCGTGGGCAGCACCGGGAAAGAGTGGCCGCCCAAGACTTGCGGCGTTGCAAAGTCAGCCAGAGAGCACGAAAAGACGAGCAAGAAGGCGTTGGCGATGCCGGGCGCGGCCAACGGCAGCGTCACGGTCCTGAAAACCGACGAACTGGAGGCCCCCAACGAATAGGCCGCATCTTCCAAATTGGGATCGATGCGGGCCAAAATCGTGGAAATCGTCATGAAAGCCACGGGAAAGAAGGTGAGCGTTTCGGAAATGAACGTTCCCCAGAAGCCGTAGAAATTGAAGTTATCCAAACCCAAAAGCTGCAGCACCATGCCGTTAGGACCGAGCAAGAGCGTGAGCGCAATGCTACTCGTAAAGGGCGGCGAGATGAGCGGCAAAATGGTAATGGCGCTAACCGCGAGCTTTAGCCACGTGGGCAGATTCATGCGCGTGGTCACAAACGCGAAGACAAAACCCAAAGCCGTACCGGCCAAGCCGACACAGCAACCCAAGACGATGCTGTTGACCGCCGAGCGCCTGTCGTACCAGTTATCGATAAAGGGCATCAGGTTTTCGAACGTAAATTGACCGTCTACCCAAAAGGTCATCGCAAACAGACGGCACAGCGGGTAAACAACAAAGACGCCCAATAAAAGCCATAGCATCAACACCGTGAGCTTTGTCGCGTTGTCTTTGTTAGAAGCAGAAGTCATAAATTACCGGAAATGAAAATAGCAAACGCCCGTTCGGGGAAAGGTGTCCATTCCCCGAAACGGGTGCACGAAACGATTGTCTGATTACTTGATCACTTCGTTGATCCAGCGTTGCGTATATTCCTTACGCTTGTCACCCTTCCAGGTCACATCCACCGAAATCGTGTTGATCTTGCTCAAGTCCAAAATCGGATTGCTAGTTTTCACGTCATTGCGCGTGGGCACGTAGTTGATCTTGTTGGCGACGATAAATTCGGCAAATTTCTTCGAGGTCACCCAGTCGACGAAGGCCTTGGCTTCTTCGCTATTTTTGGCGCCCTTGATGATGCCGGTGGCTTCAATGCCGAAGCTCACGCCGTCTTCCGGATAGGTAATCGTCACCGGATAGCCCTGCTGCTGGATATCCAGGGCATCCACGATATAGAAAATACCGGCAGCGCACTGGCCGGTGGCGATCGGCATGGCGCCGCCCGCCCCGCTCTTGGTGTACATCTGCACGTTCGCGTTCATCGCCTTTTGGAACTTGAAGGCTTCATCTTCGCCCATCACTTTCACGAGCGAGTAAATGCGCTCGGTTGCCGTACCGGAGGTGCGGGCATCGGCCATTTGCAGATTATTCTTGTAGCGCGGGTCAAGCAAATCGGCCCACTTCGTCGGCGCTTGCATCTTATTTTTCTCGAGGAACTTCGTGTTCGTGAGGAAGCAAAGCGGAATCAGGCCGATGCCGGTCCAGTAGTTGTCGGCATCGCGGTAGCTTGCCGCAATCGCATCCGAATCCTTCGGACGGTAGGCTTCAAAAATTCCCTCCTTTACCCCAGCGGCATACGTATCGGCCGGGCCGCCCAACATCACGTCCACTTGGGGATTTTTCTTTTCCGCATTCAATCGGGCCAACGCTTCGCCCGAAGAAAAGCGCAAGAAATTCACCTTGATCCCGGTATCTTTCGTAAACTCGGCAAAGATTTGCGAAGCGTACTTTTCCGGCATGATGGAGTAAGCATTGAGCTCGGCGGCATTAGCCGAGGCGGTCAGCACAAAAAGACCGGCTAAAAGAGCAGAAACTTTTTTTGACATGAGCGATTCCTTGAAGAAGTTTTTTCAAGACATAAGCCCAACCGCCGGTCCAGACGAAAACAACACTACCTTTGATTTACCGGCTGTTGCACTTTCGCTCATTTTAGCAACGAATTCGGCTTTTATTACACCAATGTGACGTGAATATTACAATTCGATGACAAAATGCACAGCACAGATAAAAAAAGGCGCCGATCCTGAGCGGAGTGCTTGCTCAAAGAACCGGCGCCCTGCAAGACAAGCGCTGCGCGCTTTCCCCTAAAGGAGATTTTGCACTAGAGGTCGATATCGACTAATTCATAGTTATCGCGCCCCATGCCCAGCTCGTGCATGTAGGAGAGCTGGCGCAAGCCGTGGCGCGACTCAATGCGTTCGACCAAATCGTGGTTGAGCTTGTCGCCCAGGGAGTAGACAAGGTCGACGCTTGCCTGGTCAACGGCGAGCAGATCGGTCGAAGCGACGATACCGATATCCGGAATGGTCGGCTCGGCAGCAGACACCCCTGCGCAGTCGCAGTCAACCGACATGCGGCGCATCACGTTAATAAACACAATGTGCTTGCCGAAATGGTCGATAACCGCCTTGGCCGACTCGGCCATATTTTCCATGAGCCGCTCCTTAGCCGGCCATTTGTCCCAGGACATGTTCACATCGCTCACGCCATGCACCTGCTGCTTGCCGATCTTGCCGTCGGCGCAGCCGATGGCGATGTTTTTCATCGAGCCGCCGTAGCCGCCCATCGCATGGCCCTTAAAGTGCGTGAGCACCACCATGGAGTCGTAATTCATGATGTTCTTGCCCATGGAGATTTCTTTGAAGTGATGCCCGCCCTTGACCGGCAGCATGACCGTGCCCTCGGCATCCATGATATCCACCGGGCAGAAGGTCCAGCCGTTGACTTGCAGCGTCTTCAAGTGCTTTTCGGTCGTATCGCGATCGCCCACGTAAAGCGTGTTGGTTTCCACAATGGCGCTCTCGGGGATACCTTGTTGGAAAGCCTTCACCATGTCGCGCGGCAAAATATTCGGGCCGTGCTGTTCGCCGGTGTGCAGCTTAATAGCCACCTTGCCCGTGATTTGGTCATTGATGAGAGAGTAGAGTTTTTTCAAGTGATCGGCATCAATATGCCGCGTGAAAAACACTTTGGACTTTTCGCCGGTAAAGTTCGAGCCGACTTTCTTGCAGCCGACCACCGGCGCCTGGGCTTGCGTTGTGGAAGCTTCAGCCAAAGCGCTCATGGCGGCACCGGCGACCAGGCCGCCTACCGCCTTAAGAAAAGTATTGCGAGTGCATTTATATTCAGACATAAGACGCTCCGAACGGATTTTTGGAACTTACCGAAAAATTGTAGCAACGGCTTTCGGCGCGTCTTTGCCTAAATTTACCGAAAAATCAGCCGATACTCTTGACTTCTTTTTCCTGCTGCAAGCGCCTCAGTGCCTCGATCCCCATGGCGTCATAGCGCTCAAAAGGCTGGTGGATCCAGGGGTTGTCTTCGAGGTACTGCACCCAATAGTCGGGCTTAATCACCGAATGGGCTTTCCACCAAAGTACCGCCACGCGAATATCGGTCACGGCAGGATAGCGTCGCTTGAGATGTTCGATGACTTTCACAATCGTCTTGCCGGAATCCACCATGTCGTCAACCAAAAGCATCCGCCCGGCCATCTCCCCGCCCGTCGTCGTTATAAAGGAGGCAATATCCAACTCGCCCTGGACTTGGCCGGCGGCTTCGCGATAAGAGCTTGTTGCAAGGATGGCCAAAGGCCTGTCATGCACGCGCGAGAAAATATCCCCGACGCGTACACCGCCGCGAGCAAGGCACAACAGGCAATCAAACCGGTAGCCGGAATCTTCGACCTGGAGAATCAGCTTCTCCACCATGTCATCGTACTGTTCTTGCGAGATGAATAAGTCAGCCATATAACAAACACGGGGCGGTTCCCCGCCCCGTTCCGTCAAAAAGTCAAATTAGATAAAAGGATTGTTGAGCATGATGGTCTGCGAGCGATCCGGTCCGGTCGAGACAACGGCGATCGGGCAGCCGGCCACCTCTTCCAAGCGCTTGAGATAACGCTTGGCAGATTCGGGCAACTGATCCCATTCGGTCACGCCGAACGTACTTTCCTTCCAGCCCGGGAAGTCTTCGTAGATGACTTCGCATTGCGCGCAAGCATCGGCCCCGTACGGCATCACGTCAATGGTTTCGCCGTGATACTTGTAGCCCACGCCCAAGCGCACCGTATCCAAGCCGTCCAAGACGTCAAGCTTCATGACAGCCAAGCCTCGCAAACCGTTAATTTGCACGGCACGGCGCATCGCCGCCCCGTCAAACCAGCCGCAGCGACGCGGACGGCCCGTCACGGCACCGTACTCAAAGCCCTTGTCGCGCAAGTGCTGGCCGAGCTCATCATGCAGCTCGGTCGGGAAGGGCCCTTCGCCCACGCGGGTGCAATAGGCCTTCGTAATACCCAAAACGTAATCAATGCGGTGCGCTCCCACACCAGCTCCGGAGCAAACGGCGCCGGCCACCGTGTTCGAGCTCGTCACGTACGGATACGTGCCGTGGTCGATGTCGAGCATCGAGCCTTGAGCGCCCTCAAACAGGAACGACTTGCCTTCGTCCATCAACTTGTTGATCGTGTAGGAAACATCGGTGAGCATCGGCTTGATGCGATCGGCATAAGCCAAAGTGTCGTCAATCACCTTATTGACATCGAGCGCTTGGGCATGCAAATGGTTCACGAGCACGAAATTATGCAGCTCCATGGCATCGCGCACGCGCTCGGCAAAAAGCTTTTCATTGAAAAGGTCGGCCACGCGCACCCCGCGGCGGGATACCTTGTCTTCATAGGTCGGACCGATGCCGCGGCCGGTCGTGCCGATCTTTTTGGCACCGGCCGCCGCTTCGCGTGCGTGATCCAAAGCCACGTGGTAGGGCATCACCAAAGGCGCATTGCCCGAGACGCGCAAGCGCGGCTCGGCATCGCACCCGTGAGCCTTCAATTGCTCGATTTCGCCGAAGAATGCCTCAGGACTAAAAACGATGCCGTTACCCAAGTAGCAGGTCATCGTCGGGTGCATAATGCCCGACGGAATCAGGCGCAAAACCGTCTTATGGCCGTTAATCACCAAGGTGTGACCGGCGTTGTGCCCGCCGTTGAAGCGAACCACGCCGTCAACCATTTCGGTCAACCAGTCTACGATTTTTCCTTTACCTTCGTCACCCCATTGGGCGCCGACTACAACAACGTTCTTAGCCATTGCGAATCCCCGATTCAACATTAAAAACTATGACGGCCGGCGCCATAAAGCGCCCGCCCACAACCTTAGTATTATGTCTAAGTTTTATTGCTTTTTAAAGAGCCTGCGGGGGAATTTTTTCGATATAAAAATCCCCGGTCGAGCCGAAACCCGCCGGGGAAGCTTAATCGAGCGATCTCAAACGATTACTTGCGATCGGCGATCAACGTAAGGAAGCGCTCTGCCACTTTGATGTGCTTTTCAATCGAATTGATTTCCAAGTATTCCTTGTCGCAGTGCATACCGCCGCCGACCGGGCCGAGGCCGTCGAGCGTGGGAACGCCCATCGAAGCCGTGGTGTTGCCGTCGGAGGCACCGCCCGCCTTCATCCAAGCGATATCGTAGCCTTCAAGCTTGCCGGCTTCCTCAATGAGGCTGGCCATGGCTTGCGTAGCTTCGCTCAACGGCATAGCAGCGTGGTGGTTGAGTTCCGTGATTTCTTGCGTCACGCCCTTGACCCATTCTTGCTTGGCCAACTGCATGATCTTGCCGTTGATTTCGTTGTAGTCGTCGTCATTCCAAACGCGCAAGTCCAAATCGGCTTGGGCAAAATCGGCCACGACGTTGGCAACCGTACCGCCCTTGACAGCGCCGAAGTTAAGCGTAATGCCGCGATCCCAATCAGCGAGTTCCTTCACGGCCGTGATGAACTTCACCATGGCGAAAACCGCATCGCAACCGCGTTCGGGGTTGTTGCCGGCGTGGGCAGAAACGCCGTGGAAGGTAATGCGGTAGGTTGAAGAACCCTTACGGGCGCAGACCAATTCGCCGCCTTCGCGGGCCGGTTCAAAGATCAAAGCGCGGTCGGACTTGCCGGCGCATTCCTTGAGCCAGTCATGAGAGTAAACGGAGCCGGTTTCTTCGTCCGGGTTGCAAGCGACCAAAATGGCCAACTTGTCCAACGTTTCCTTCGGCAGGTTCTTCAAAGCATAGAAGATCGTCATGCAGCCGGCCTTGCAATCGAGCACGCCCGGACCGTAAGCACGGTCGCCCTTGATGCTCATCGGACGCACGGCCACGGTGCCTTCAGGGAACACCGTATCCAAGTGGGCGTTGAGCATCACGTCATAATGGGTGGCTTCAGGCTTATTGGTGGCAAAAAGACCGGGACCGACCTTATCGCCCAAGTCAACGAGCTTGGCCGTAAAGCCGATATCTTCATAGTGCTTCTTGAACGTTTCGGCCACTTGCTTGACACCGGCCAAGCAAGCCGTGCCGGCATCAACGTTAACGACTTGTTCGAGATCCTTTAAGAATTCCTGAACCATTGGAATACTCCTTTCATTGTTGATCGGCGGCTGCCAAAAAGGCGCCGCACTATTGATTCGGTTTTCCGGGGGCGCTGGGCCGGCGGAAAAAGATCGTTTCGGCCGATAAACTTCGCTTGCCCGGCCGAAACGGGATACCGCAGTAAGCATCTACGGTTATTCTAACGAAAAAGGGAGTGAACAGACGCTGCCACCCCCTTTTCCTACATCATTGCATCGTTACAGAGAACGTCAGATGATGATGCGCATGATGAACATGGCGATAAAGGCGTTAAGGATGGATACACCCATCAAAACGGGGATCATACGACCGGCCGTTCCGATCACGCCCAAAGCACGGCCCATGTATTGCAATTGAGAGCCCATCAGGTAAATGGCCGGAGCCAAGATACCCAAGTGAACACCGTTCAACGTGCCGGCATCAAACAAAGCCACGGCCACGCCGACGCCGCCGCCCATGGACATCCAGCCGCCGATCAACACGGCAGCCGCTTCACCCGGAAGACCGAAGATGCCCATAATCGGAGCGAAGATAGAGCCCAAAATATCGAGCAAACCGGACACTTGCAACACGCGGATGAGCACGAAGGCCATCAACACGTTAGGAATGGTCGAAGACGTTGCAATGCCCCAACCTTGGACGGCACCCTTGACGAAAACGTCGGTGACCATCGGATTCTTGCTTTCATGAGACATAATTCAACTCCTCCTGATTAAGCGGCAGTCTTCTTCGAGCGGAAAATGCCGAGGAAGCGAATAACGTTAGCGCCGAAGACCTTCAAAACGAGCATCAAGCCCAAGCAAACGCCCATGGAGGTCGGGACGGCCAAGGAACCGTCGGCAGCCGTCAACGTAAAGAGAACGGCACCGGAGGAGAAGAAGTTCGTAATGGCTGCGTCAGCAGACAATTGGAACATAGCGAAAATGTCGGATTCATGTTCGGTGATTTCACCGGCATCCTTCAATTGGCGCGTCAAAGCAGCACCGCCGTCGGTCGATTGCAAGGAAGCAATCAAGGCCAAGCCGCAGGAACCCGGGATGCCCATCAAAGGACGAAGAATCGGGGTCAAGAGCTTGCGGGCAGCGCGCAAGGCACCGTAGTGGTCCAACACCGTGATCATGGCCAAAGCAAACATCACCGTCGGAACCAAGGTCAAGGCGAACATGAAACCGTCAATGGCGCCGGAGCCGGCCGCACCGCGGAAGGAAGAGGTCGTCACCTTCAAAGCGTCGCCGTTTTGGACGACACCGGTCACCACCTTACCGAAAGCACCGTTCAACGTGGTGAAGTCGAAAATGCCCCACCATTGCGTGCTCGCGCAAACACCGGAGAAGAATACGCAGGCAAAGACCAAAGCGATATAACCGCCGATGCCCACTTTTTCTTCAGTAGCGTTATCTACTTTATCAGACATGGGAAATCCTCTCTGTTGTAGAAAGATTCAATAAAAAAAAGAGCAATCTTATAAAAAGAAGAATGCTGTAACAGATAGTAAAGGATTTAACCGCGACAGGCATAAGTACATTTGCCTAGGACCGCCCGTTTAAAGGCGATATTTCGGGTAATTTCTAATGATTAAGGTCTCGCCGAAGCCCTTTTGACACTGAACTTCTTGTCACATTTCGCTTTTTTGCATACATTTCATGCGGAAATTAGGTCCCGATCCGTTAAAATAAACCATTTCAGTGTGCACAGTTCTCAATATTGAGAGTAGGAGTTTGTGGATGTCTTTAAATGACCCTCAATGGGGCCGAGGCAACTCGCAAAACGAAGAAGACGAAAAGAAAGCGTCTCAAGAAAATCGCCAAGACGAAAAGCGTGCCGATGACCGCACCGAAGACCGTCAGGGTGACAACGATGCCGATCGTCCCCAAGATCGCAACGACGCGCGTCGCCGCAATAACGGAGGAGACGACCTTGATCGTCTATGGGAAGAATTTAACCGCGCTTTAGGCGGCATGCTAGGCGGATCGCGCCAAGGCGGCAATGCCCGGCGCCAGCCCGAAGAAGACGAACGCCCGCGCTATGAAGAGCGCAACGACCGCCCCTCGGACAACCGCTCGGGCGACGGCGGCAATGATTTTCGCAAATCTTTTGAAGCATTCAAGAAAATGCAGCCTCCGCGCTTTAACGCCCCCAAAGCCGGCCGCAAGGGCCTGACCTTGGCCTTGATCGTCGCCTTGGGCTTGTGGGGCGCCACCGGTTTTTACATCGTGCCGGAAGGCCAATCGGGCATTGTCACGACCTTCGGCAAATACACCGAAACCACGATGCCGGGCTTTCGCTGGCATATGCCCTGGCCGGTACAAATGGCTGAAATCGTTGACGTGAGCAGCGTCCGCACGGTCGCTATCGGTGCGGCCGGCCGCGCCAATCGCGAAGCCGAAGCCTTGATGCTCACCGACGATGAAAATATTGTGGATTTGCGCTTTAACGTGCAGTACCGCATCAAGTCCGGCGACGGCGCCATGAATTATTTGTTCCGCTCGCGCGACCCGGACGAATCGGTGCGCCAATCGGCTGAATCGGCCATGCGTGAGGTTGTCGGCCGTCGCAAGATGGACAGCGTGCTCTTTGAAAGCAAGCAAGAAATTGCCGAAGGCGTCAAGCGCATCATGCAGGAAATGCTTGACCGCTACCGCACCGGCATTGAAATCATGAGCGTGGCCATCCAAAACGCCCAACCGCCCGAACCCGTGCAAGCGGCCTTTAACGATGCCGTGAAAGCCGGGCAAGACCGCGAGCGCCAAATCAACGAAGGCGAAGCCTATGCCAATGCCGTGATTCCGAAAGCACACGGCGCGGCAGCCCGCTTGGCCCTGGAAGCCGAAGGCTACAAGGCCCGCGTTATCGAGTCGGCCGCCGGTGACGCCGAGCGCTTCAAACAAATTTTGGCTGAATACGAAAAAGCTCCCCAAGTCACGCGCGAACGTATGTACGTCGACATGATGCAGCAGGTCATGCGCTCGACAACCAAAGTCTACGTCGATACCCGTGACGGTAATAATTTGCTTTATCTACCTTTTGACAAGTTGATGGAGCAAAACAAGCTTCAAGGCGAAGCGGCTGCCCAAGAAGCCCTGACTTCTTCGGCGGTGGCCGGCACCGAAGCGGCGCCGCAACCGGCTTCTTCGCAAACTTCAACGACAACACGGGCCGCATCGACCGCAGCCGATGACCTTCGTTCATTGCGCTATCGCGGCCGCTAAAGGGAGAACAAGATATGAATAAAGTATCTGCTGCCGTCGTCGCCCTGGCCGTGGTTCTGGTCGGTTCCAAGCTGTGCCTTTACACGGTCGGCGAACGCGAACACGCCTTGGTTTTTGCCTTGGGCGAATTAAAAGAAGTGCAGTCCGAGCCGGGCTTGCATGTGAAATTGCCGCCGCCGTTGCAAAACGTCGTTTATTTGGACAAGCGCATTCTCACCTTGGATGCGCCCACGGCCGATTTGGTGCAAACGAGCGAAAAGAAAAACTTGATGATCGACTCGTTCGTCAAATGGCGCATCGCCGATCCCCGCTTGTACTGGGTTTCGTTCCAAGGCAACGAGCGTGCAGCCAACGACCGGATTTCGGCCTTGCTGCGCGATGCGTTAAACCAAACGGTGAATAAGCGCACGGTCAATGAAATTACCTCGCGCGAGCGTGACATTGCGATGGAAGAAATTAAAAACGGTTTGCAATCGCGCGTGAGCGACGTAGGCGTTGAAGTGGTTGACGTGCGCCTCAAGCGCGTTGACTTTACGCCGGAAATTTCCGAGTCCGTTTACCGCCGCATGGAAGCCGAACGTAAGCGCGTCGCCTCCGAGGAGCGTTCCACGGGCGCGGCTCAAGCCGAAAAGATCCGCGCCGATGCGGACCGTCAGCGCGAAGTGATTTTAGCTGAAGCCTACCGCCAAGCCCAAAAGGTGCGCGGCGAAGGCGATGCCCAAGCCAACAAAACCTATGCGGAAGCTTTCTCGAAGAATCCTGAATTTGCCCGCTTTTACCGTAACATCGAAGCCTACCGCTCGAGCTTTGCCAATAAGCAAGACGTGATGGTGATCGATCCTTCGGCGGACTTCTTCAAGTACATGAAGGATCCGAAGGCACAATGAGTGCAACCGAGTGGATTTTAGCCTTAGCGCTTTTGTGCATCCTCGAAGGAATTATCCCCTTCGTGGCACCGGAGCGCTGGCTTCAGGCCGTGCGCGATATCGGGAAATGCGCCACGCCTGAGGTTGTGCGAAAAATCGGTCTTACGCTCTTAATTGTCGGCGTGACAGCCATCTGGCTAATCACCGCTTGATGTGCAAAAAGGAGAATAGCCCAAGCGCCGTTCTCCTTTTCTTATGCCTTAACGCAGCTTAAGCGATTTCCCAGTCTTCCGGAGCTCGGGGTACGCTTTTGTTCATTTCCTTTAATTCTCGCGAACGCTCCAAAACCGCTGCCCGCAAAAGATCCAATCCCGCGCCCGTTAAAGCGGAAATGCGCACCGCCTCGACCTGCCCCTCGGAGTCGCGCAAAATTTCCGGCTCCAGGTCCGTACAGTCAATCTTATTTAAGACAATAATGACCGGAATCTCATGGGCGTTGATCTCCTCGAGCACCTTGTTCACTTCGGCGATCTGATCATCTTTGGCAGGGCTGGCCGCATCAACAACGTGCAAAAGCAAATCCGCGTGCACCGTTTCATCCAAAGTCGACTTGAAGGCTTCAACGAGTTGGTGCGGCAAGCCGCGAATAAAACCGACCGTATCACTTAAAACCACGCTTTCACCATCGCCCACGTAGCAGCGCCGGGCCGTAGTATCCAGGGTGGCAAAAAGTTGATCTGCCGCATAGATATCTGACTTTGTCAGGCGGTTAAAAAGCGTTGACTTGCCGGCATTGGTGTAACCGACCAATGAAACGGTAATCACGTCGCTGCGGCCGCGGCTTTTTCTTTGTGTATCGCGCTGGCGCGAAAGCTTCTTTAACTGTTCCTTTAACTGCTTGACGCGTACCCCGATCATACGGCGGTCCAATTCAATCTGCTTTTCGCCCGGGCCGCCCGTCTTGCCCAAGCCGCCGCGCTGACGCTCCAAGTGCGTCCAGCCGCGCACCAAGCGCGTTGACAAGTGCTCCAAACGGGCCAATTCCACCTGCAGCCTCCCCTCCCGGCTCTTGGCCCTTCGCTGGAAAATCTCCAAAATGAGCTGCGTCCGGTCAAGAACGGCTACCTTCACAATTCTTTCGATATTTCTTTGTTGGGCTGCCGACAGGGCAACATCAAACACGACAACGCCGATATTGAGACGCTCGACCTCCTCGCGCAGCTCTTCGATTTTTCCGCTGCCCAAGTAGGTTGCCGGATCCGGCTTGTCGCGCTTGGCTAGCATCATCCCGACCGGATCCAAGGCATCGCTTCGAGCTAATTCGGTGAGTTCCTGAGGAGCGTCCGGCAGACTCTCCCGCGAGGTGGAAATGCAAACGAGGTAGGCGCGCGGGGACTTCTCCTCGGCTTGATCGATTTGAAAAACAGTCATGAACTAAACAAGACAAGACAAAAAAGAGCATGCCGCGGAACAATCCGAGCGGCACACTCTTAATTAAAAAGGAAAAATGCACGGGCTATTCGCCTTCATTGCCGCCCGCAGGCATATTCACCGGCTTGGTCGGCACCACCGTGCTGATGGCATGCTTATAAACCATTTGGGTGACCGTGTTGCGCAACAACACGACATATTGGTCAAAGGACTCCACCTGACCTTGAAGCTTAATTCCGTTGACAAGATAGATCGAGACGGGAATATGTTCTTTGCGCAAAATGTTCAAGAACGGATCTTGTAAAAGTTGGCCTTTATTTGTCATTTTTATATCTCCGGGCGTTTCGAAACGCCTTCTCGTTAGACTGCTGAAACACTCGGCAGTCTTCACTAGTTTAATCCTTTTTCTCCGCGTACGGATTGCGATTTAATTTAAATTCGATGCGCAACGGGGTTCCGGCCAGGTTGAATTTTTCTCTGAACCAGCTCTCCAAGTAGCGCTTGTAGCTATCGGGAACGACCTGCAAACTGTTGCCGTGAATGACAACCACCGGCGGATTCTGTCCGCCCTGGTGCGCATAGCGCAGCTTGGGCCGCACCCCCTTGACCCGAGGCGGCGATTGCCGTTCGACGGCTTCAATCAGCGCCCTCGTGAGTTTCGGCGTTGAAAGCTTCGCAAAAGCGGCGGCATGGGCATCCGAGACGGCCTTCATCAAATGGTTCAAGCCGTTGCGCTTGAGCGCCGAAATATGAATTTGGCGAGCCCAGTTCAAGAAATGCAGCTTGTGGTCAAGCTCCTCATCAACGCGGCTGCGCTCGTAGCTATCGAGGGCATCCCACTTGTTGATGGCCACCACCAAAGCCCGGCCGCTTTCAAGAACATAACCGGCAATATGCGCATCATGCTCGGCAATCCCCTCTTTGGCGTCCAAAACCAAAATCACCACGTTGGCATCGGCAATGGCTTGAAGCGTTTTCACGACGGAAAACTTTTCGATCGCCTCGAAGACCTTGCCCTTGCGGCGCAAGCCGGCCGTGTCAATCAAGGCATAGTCGCGGCCGTCGTACTCGAAGTCAACCCGAATCGAGTCGCGCGTCGTGCCGGGCATGTCATAAGCAATTAATCGGTCTTCGCCTAAAAGGGCGTTGATCAGAGTACTCTTGCCGGCATTGGGGCGACCGGCAACAGCCACTTTCACGCGCGGCAAGCGGCCTTCTTGAGCGTCCTCTTGCCCGCCTTCAGCCTCCTCGGACTCGTCTTGCGGACATTGCGCCAAGGCCAGTTCGATCATGTTGTGAACGCCGTGCCCGTGAGAGGCCGAAATCATATGCGGCTCGCCCATCGCCAGCTCATAAAATTCGACCGCATGCGTGATGTCCAGACCCTCGGCTTTATTGACTGCGAGAATAACCGGACGGTGCGAGCGGCGCAGGTGCTGGGCAATGCGCTCATCCTGTGGAGTCAAGCCCGAACGGGCGTCCACGACGAAAATAACCGCATCGGCTTCCTCGATGGCCAGCTCGGCCTGGCTCGCCATGGCCCGCACAATGCCTTCGCTTTTGACCGGCTCAAAGCCGCCCGTGTCCACCACGATGTACGGACGGGGACCGACGCGGCCCTCGCCATACTGGCGGTCTCGCGTGAGCCCGGGGAAATCCGCCACAAGAGCATCGCGCGAGCGCGTCAACCGGTTAAACAACGTGGACTTGCCTACATTGGGCCGTCCCACCAAAGCAATGACTGGCAGCATACTTAGCGCACCTTAATATAGGCCACTTCCCCTTCTTCGGTCTGGAAGACGGCTCCTTGTTCATAGGGTTGGGCGGGCGAAACGATGGCCCCATCCAAACGAGTCCGGCCGATAATTTCACCGCTTTCCGGATTGAGAAACTGGACGTAGCCTTCGCTATCGCCTACAGCAACTACGCCGGCAAAGGGAATGATCGCACGAACGCCGCGCCACTTAAGCTTGTCGTTTCTCCAAATCGGAATGCCGCGTTGACGGTCAAAGGCAAAGAGCTGGCTTGCGGTATTGCCGACATAAACAAAACGCTCGTCGGCCGCCGGCGGGGTCATTGCCGTGACATCATGCGTCCAGCGCAAGCGTCCCGACTGGGTATCCATGCACACAAGCCGGCCTTGGAAAGCCGAGGCGCAAAGCAGGTCGCCGTCCACCATGGGCGTGCCGAGAATATCAACCAAGCGCTCCACTTCGGTAATGCCGCGGGCTTCGGAAATCAACGCCTGCCACACCGGGCGACCTTCGGCGGAGAGCCCGAGCACGAAGCCGTTGCTTTGGCCCACCAAGATCATCGGTCCGAAAAAGAGCATGCCGGAGGCATTTTTTACCGTCAGGGACGGAGCCTGGCGTTGATAGCGCCAGCGCTGCTCACCGGTCATGGCATCAAAGGCCGTCACGCGCGTATCCGCCGTACGGACAATCACCAAGCCGTGTCCGACCAAGGGGATGGCATCCATTTCGCTCGTAAGAAACGTTGACCAGAGCTTATTGCCTTCGGCGCTGATCACCACAAGCTCGCCCTTTTCCGTACCGACGGCCACCACGTAGCCGTCACTGCCGACGCCGGCCGCCACGGGCGCATCGGTTTCGTAGCGCCAAACTTCGTTGCCGCTATCGGTATCCAAGCGATAAACGGAGTCGCCGCCGGCCACATAAGTGGTCTGCCCGACCACGGCCGGGGTGAGGAAATTGGTAATGCTTTCGCCGACATTCTTGGACCAAACCACTTCGGGTTCAGCCAACGATTGGTAGTCTTCCAATTCCGTGGGAGCTTGGGAGCTCGGGGAACTGCAAGCGGCCAAGAAGCAGGCGCAGGCCATCGCCAAGAGAGTCTTTTTCATAAAATACCAGCGCGGAAACCCTCGTGCTCGCACGGGGACAAGCGTTGTCTCCTTTGTAATTAATCGGACAAGGTGCGCGAAAGTGCCACCTTGACCTTATTGTGCCTTGCGGCCGCAGCAACGATTCTGCGGCCTGAAATTATTGGGCTGCCTCTTCAGCCTTCGGCTCTTGCGCCGCCACTTCAGGCAACGCTTGAAGCTTTAACTGGACAAATCCCATAAGCGACGGATCCACCGGATGGGCAACCGCCTGCATCCACACCTTGCGGGCATTCTCAATATCACCCTTGGCAAAATAAGCGTCGCCCAAACGGTCATTGACCAGGGCAATTTGTTTTTCCGTCGGTTGGGCGGCCGTTAAAAGGGCAACCGCCTCATCGAACTTTTTGCTATCCATGAGCAAGCCGGCCAAACGCACCCGAGCCACTGTCTGATACTCCTGATGGCCGCTTTCATTAATGACCCAATTGAGCAACGTCTGGGCCTTGGCACTGTCGCCTTTGCTTTCGAAGTACTTCGAGGCACTCAAAGCCCCCATCGGCGCATAAACCGTGCCGCCGGCGTCGTCAATTAACGCATCGACAATATGCGAAACGGACGTCGTTTCCGCCTGCTGGGAAATGGCCGTTTGCAAGGAAGCATAGGCTTTGCTCGCTTCTTGGGCTTGGTGACGGTCGTACCACTTCATGCCGTTGTAGCCGGCAAAGGCCAAGCAGACCACCGTAACGGCGCCTAAGGTAAAGTTACCCCATTTGTCCCACCACGCCTTCAACTCGTCAATGGACTCTTGTTCTTGTAAGTCGTAAGCCATGTGCTTATTCCTCGTCTAGAAATTCTTTCTGGATATCGACAAAATATTGGATCGCCTCATTCAAGTCAAGCGTTTCCTGCTTCATGAAACGTTCGCTTTCATCTCCGAAGAGGCGCTTCACGGTTACCTTGCTGTTCGTGACTTCTTCTTCGCCGCAAATAAAGGCAAAGGTTGCGCCGCTTTGGTCGGCTTTCTTCATTTGGCTCTTAAAGCTTGCATCGCCCGCATGCACGATCACATCGTAGCCCGCGTCACGCAAAATTTCGCCGAGCACCATCGCATAGCCCTGGGTTTCGCCGCCCATGTGCAAAATGTACATTTCGGTATCGGGCTCTTCATCCTTGAAACCGCACTCGCGCATGACTTCGAGCACGCGCTCCACGCCCATGGCAAAGCCTACGCCCGGCGTAGGACGACCGCCCAACATTTCCACGAGCGGGTCATAGCGGCCGCCGCCGCAAACCGTAGCCTGGGCACCGAGCTTGTCGGTAATCCATTCGTAAACGGTGTGGTTGTAGTAGTCCAAGCCGCGAACCAGGCGCGGGTTGATCTTGTACTCGATGTCGTTGACCGACAGCAGATGCTCCAGGCGGTTTAAGAACGCCAGGCTGTCATTTTTCAGGTAATCGAGCAAGCGCGGAGCGCCTTCGACCAACTCCTGCATGTCCGGGTTTTTCGTATCCAAAATGCGCAGCGGATTGGTATAGAGCCGACGCTGGGCGTCTTCATCCAAAATATCGCGGTGCGCCTCAAAATATTCAATCAATGCTTGACGGTGTTCGCGACGCTCATCCAAGTTGCCGAGCGAATTCAACTCAAGCTTTAACGGAAGAATGTTCAATTCGTCAAAAATGCGGCGGGCCATCAGGATTTGTTCGACATCCACATCAGGTCCCTTAAAGCCCAAGGCTTCCACGCCCATCTGGTGGAATTGACGGTAGCGGCCGCGCTGGGGACGCTCGTGGCGGAACATCGGGCCGAAGTACCAAAGCCGCTGCGGGGCATTGTAGGTGAGGTTATGTTCAATCACGCTACGCACGACGCCGGCCGTATTTTCCGGCCGCAAAGACAGTTCCTCGCCGTTTAAGGAATCCGTAAAGCAGTACATTTCCTTTTCAACGATGTCGGTGACTTCGCCGATGCCGCGCTTAAAAAGCGGCGTTGCCTCCAAAATCGGCGTACGAATTTGCTTATAGCCGTACATGCGCACGGCATCGCGGCAAACATCAATGAATTCCGACCAAATCGCTTCATCGGCGGGCAAAATGTCATTCATGCCCCGGATTCCGTTAATTTTTTGTACTTTTGCCATCTTTGTCTTCTTTCAATAAGTCAATTTTTCGGACGATAGTGTGATTGAACATACGCTTCAATCATCGCATGAAACTCTTGAGCCATGGCAGAAATATTCTGCGCGTCGCCCTTAATCGTACAGACTTTTACGCCGTCCTGATAGACGGGCGCCACCGCCGACTCGCCGGCACCGGGTAAACTGATGCCGATATTGGCGTGCTTGCTCTCGCCCGGCCCGTTCACAACGCAACCCATGACGGCAACAGCCATTTTTTCAAAGCCCGGGTTCGTTTGACGCCACACGGGACTGCGATCGCGCAAAAATTGTTGCGTTCGAGCGGCGAGTTCTTGAAACAGGCTGCTGCTCGTGCGGCCGCACCCGGGGCAAGAAACCACCATCGGCATGAAGCTTCTGAGCCCCATGGTTTGCAGCATTTCTTGCGCCACTCGTACTTCCTCGGTTCGGGGCTTGCCCGGCATCGGGGTAATGCTCACGCGAATCGTATCGCCGATGCCTTCGGCTAGCAGCACGCCCATAGCCACCGAGCTCGCCACCACCCCTTTGGTCCCGATACCGGCTTCGGTCAAGCCCAAATGCAGCGCGTAGCGACACGTACCGGCCATCTCGCGATATACGGCAATAAGATCGGGCACGGCACTGACCTTGGCCGAAAGCACAATGCGGTCGGCCGGCATGCCGAGCCTTTGGGCCGCTTGGGCGCTTTGCACCGCCGAGGCCACCAGCGCATGCCTCAGCACTTCGCCGGGCGTTTCTGGAAGCGCTCGCGCGCGGTTTTCGTCCATCATGCGCGAAAGGATCGCCGGATCCAAGGAACCGCCGTTCACGCCGATGCGCACGGGTTTATCATATTGAAGTGCCACTTCAATCATGCGGGCAAAATTTTCCATTCCCCGCTCGCCTTTGCCGACATTGCCCGGATTGATCCGGTACTTCGAGAGCGCCCGGGCGCATTCACCCACTTCCGTCAAAAGCTTGTGGCCGTTGTAGTGAAAGTCTCCCACCAGAGGCACCGTACAGCCTAGCGTATCGAGCTTTTCGCGAATCCGTACGACGGCCCGAGCCGCTTCAGGGGTATTGACCGTAAGCCGCACAAGCTCGCTACCGGCCTGCGCAAGGGCGAGCACCTGCTCGACCGTTGCCTCAACATCGGCCGTCGGCGTATTGGTCATCGACTGGACCCGAATGGGAGAGGCGCCTCCGAGAGTCACGTCGTTTTGCCCGTAGCGCACATGCACGCAGTACGTCTCATGGCGCGGCCGGTATACGCTTTTTTGCATCACTTCACCTTCTTGAGAAACGTCGCCTGCGCCTTTTGCTCGATAAGCCGCTCGGCACGGCGCGTCCTATCTTTGATGTTGCCGGCAAGCTGCCCGCAGGCGGCATCGATATCATCGCCCCGGGTCTTTCGCACCGTCGCAACATAGCCTTGGTTTATCAGGTAATCTTGAAAAGCCTTCACGTCAGCCGGATCAGGCTTTCTGAGGTCGCTATCGGGGAAGGGATTAAAGGGAATCAAGTTAAACTTGCAGGAGATTCCCTTTACAAGCTTCACCAAAGCCTTCGCCTCTTGCAAATGGTCATTGACTCCGCCCAGGAGCAGATACTCAAAAGTAATGTAGTCACGGGGCGCGTGCGAGAGGTAGCGCTTGCAGGCAGCCATCAAGTCGGCCAAGGGATGCTTGCGGTTAATCGGCATGATCTGATCGCGCAGTTCATCGGTCGGCGCATGAAGCGAGACGGCCAATGCCACAGGTACGGCCGCAGCCAATCGGTCCATCTGCATCGTCAGTCCGCAAGTCGAGACCGTCACGCGCCGGCGGCTTAAGCCGTAACCGTTGTCATCGAGCATGAGCTTGAGCGCCACGATGACATTGTCTAAATTTTGCAGCGGCTCGCCCATGCCCATGAGCACAACATTGCTGATCACGCGCTCGGCCGAATCGGTAATGCCCATATCCTCGCGCAGCGTCTTTTCCGCGTGCCAGAGCTGGCCGATAATCTCCGAAGCGTGCAAGTTGCGGTTAAAGCCCTGCTTGCCCGTCGAACAAAACAGGCACCCCATGGCACAGCCGGCTTGCGTTGAAACGCAAAGCGTACCGCGATCGTCTTCCGGAATAAAAACCGTTTCAATCGCGTTGCCGTTGCCCACGTCAAAGAGCCACTTTCGGGTGCCGTCCGCACTGAGCTTATCCCAAATCGGGCGAGGAGCCCGGATTTCGCAATTGGCTTCAAGTTTTGCTCTAAAAGCCTTCGCCAAGTCCGTCATTTGCGAGAAATCTCCCACGCAATGGCGATGAATCCAACGCAACAGCTGGATGGCACGAAAGCGCTTTTCGCCCAAGCTCTCGCAATAAGCAATTAACCCCTCGCGATCGAGATCGAGCAAATTCACACGGGAAGATTCTTCGTTCATATACGGTCAGAAATAAAGAAAAACTTGAAAACAATGAGAAGCCGAAAAAACATCCTGAAAACAGAAAACTCTGCACCGACCCGAAAGCTAGCCGCCTCGGGCACGGCACAGAGCCTTTAGAGCCGATTACTTACCGCAGCAGCAACCGCAGCACTTGCGTTCGCAAATAGCCAAGGTCGGGAAGAAGTAAGCGATTTCAACGGCAGCCGTTTCGGGAGCGTCGGAACCGTGGACGGCGTTGGCGTCAATGCTTTGGGCAAAGTCGGCGCGGATCGTGCCGGGGGCGGCCTTCTTCGGGTCCGTAGCGCCCATCAATTCACGATTCTTGGCGATAGCGCCTTCACCTTCCAACACTTGGATCATGACCGGGCCGGAGGTCATGAAAGCCACCAAATCCTTGAAGAAGGGACGATCCTTGTGCACGGCGTAGAAGCCTTCGGCTTCAGCTTGGGACAATTGACGCATTTGAGCGGCAACAATCTTCAAACCGGCGTTTTCAAAACGCGTGTAGATTTGGCCGATCACGTTCTTGGCAACGGCATCGGGCTTGATGATGGAAAGGGTGCGTTCAATAGCCATTTTTTATATTCCCCAAAAAAGATAAAAATCCGCGACAAAGCCGGTCCGCAGAAACGTTTCCGCGGCCCGCCGATCGCAGCCTAAATAAAATTCAATCAAAGCAGCCTTGCGGCGGCTCCGACCAAGCCGAATTCTAACAAAAAAAGTCCTTGATTCCTATGAACTAGCGCGCTCTGTCGAACGCAGTATCATGGGAGCGTGCCCCCATTTCTAGCAGTTGTCGAACATCTGCACCTGCATGCAGATTCCATGCAACGGCGGGCGTGTCCGCTAAGACGCCCCCATTGAGTTTCGAGCAGGGTTTTGAGGCACTTATCCCCGTGTTCTTTTCGAGTAATATCGGCTGCGCCATTGAGGCCGGCATTGATCAGCAGGCCTTTTGCCGATCGGTAGAGTCCAGGCTTGATTAGCTTTCCGGGAAACAGGGGGCTTCGGTTTCGTTTGCTTGGGATTGAAGACCGCTATCTCATCCATCTGTCCATGGCCCTGGCTTTGGATGTGCAGCTTTCCTCTCGAATCGCGACCTCTATGCACTATTCCGCGGCATCTACTAAAAAATGCATCTATTTGCACCAGTCGGCTTGAACGCAATCAAGTCCGGGCGGCAGGCAGCCTTTAAGCCTTGGGAAGAAACGAAGAGTATTTTTGAAAATTTGCTCTTGCAGCCCGGCCGCATCCTCGCCCCGAATGCGGGAAAGCTCCTCGAGATAGGCCGCAAGGTAAGCCGGCTCCGACTGCCCCTTTGCATTAAAGCTGGGCGGCATGTCGGGCGCATCGGTCTCCAGCAGCAGCGCATCGGCCTCAACGGCTGCCGCGCAACGCCTCAGCCGCTTGCTGCCCGGATACGTGAGCGCTCCGCCGATGCCAATGCCGTAGCCGCGCTTGAGTACTTCGCGCGCCTGCTCGGGCGAGCCCGGGAAAGCGTGCACGCTGCCGCTTACACTGCGGTATTCATCCATCACTTCAATGACACGATAAAGCGAACGCCGGGCATGAATCGACACGGGCAGAGCAAAGCGCGCGGCAAGCGCCATCTGGCGCTTGAAAAAATACTCTTGTCTTTTCCTATCGGGATCCTCAATGTAAAAATCCAGGCCGATCTCGCCGATGCCGATCAAATAGGGATCATCAATATGGTCCGTTAAAAAGCTCTCCAAGCTCAGCAAAGCATCCTCGCTTACCCGATGCACAAAGATCGGGTGAATGCCCACGCAGTAGCCCCAGCCGATACGGCGCGCCGCCAAGCGGGCTTTCTCGAAATCTTCGTGCGTGCCGGTTGTAATGAGGCCGCAGACTACGCCGGCCTTGCGAGACCGCTCAAGAGCCCCTTGAAGGCTTTCAGCCACGGGGACAATACCGAAATGAGAGTGCGTATCAATGAGCATGATTTAGGGCTCCGGGCCACACTCAATAAGACCATCCTTGAGCGTGAGGATGCGATCGCAGCGCCGGGCAAGCGCCAAGTCGTGCGTGACGATCACGCAGGCCGCTTTTTCTTCGCGTGCAAGCGACAAAAAAAGCTTGAACACGCTCTCGGCCGTGGCTCCGTCCAAATTGCCCGTCGGCTCATCGGCAAGAATGCAATCGGGGCCGGCGACCATGGCCCGGGCAATGGCGCAGCGCTGCCGCTCCCCGCCGGACATTTGCGAAGGCAGATGGCGGCTCCGATGTGAGAGCTTGAGGGCTGCGAGCATGGCCAAAGCCCGCTCTTGCACCTTCTGCGGATCTTCCCTCGCAATGGTCAACGGCATCGCCACATTCTCGAGTGCCGTAAATTCCGGCAGCAAGTGATGGAACTGGTACACAAAACCCAAACGCCGATTGCGAAGCTTTCCCCGCTCCTTCTCGCTTAAGCGGTTCACGTTAAAACCGGCCACCGTCACTTCTCCCGCATCAATATCGTCAAGGCCGCCCAAGACATGCAGCAGCGTGCTCTTGCCCGAGCCGGAAGCGCCGACTACCGCCACGAGCTCGCCTTCACAGACCGTCAGATCAATGCCTTTGAGCACGGGCACGTCCACTGTACCGTCACGGTAACTTTTTTTCACGCCGCGAGCTTCAATCACGATTTTCTTATCATTCATAGCGCAAAGCCTCCGCCGGTTTGGTTTGAGAGGCGCGCCAGCTCGGATAGACCGTGGCCGCCAATGACAAAAGGAAAGAGAAGGCAGCGATCGGGATAATGTCGCCGGCTCTCGGATCCGACGGCAAGGAGCTGATAAAGTACACCTCCTTCGGCAGGAACTGGATGCCGAAAAGCCCCTCGATGGCCGGCACAATCACATCCAAGTTGCAGGCAATCGAAAGCCCCAACAAGACCCCCACCGTTACGCCGACGACGCCGACAACGGCCCCCTGGACCATAAAAATCGTCATAATCGAGCCGGGCGAAGCCCCGAGCGTTCTCAAAATGGCAATGTCGGACTGTTTTTCCGTCACGGTCATGACCATGCTTGAAACCAGACCGAAAGCTCCGACAAGAACGATCAAAAATAAAATGATGGCCATCATGCGTTTTTCCACCTGCACGGCGGCAAACCAAGTGCGGTTTTGCCGAGACCAATCGGTGACGGCAAATGAGCGCGGCAGCGTCTTCAAAATGTCGTACGAGATTTGAGGAGCCTTATCCATGTCGTCTACACGGATCTGCAGGCCCGAGGGACCGCTCAGGCGAAAAAGCGCTTGAGCGTCCTCGCGGTCAATAAGCGCCATGGAACTGTCATACTCGTAGTGCCCTGAAGAAAAAACACCCGTCAAGGTAAATGCTCTCATGCGCGGAACGATGCCCGCGGGCGTAGCCCGTCCCTGAGGAATAATGACATTGACTTTATCGCCGATACGCAGCCGCAAAAGCGCGGCCAGATCCTGGCCCAGGATGATGCCGAATTCGCCCGGCTTCAAATCCGAGAGTTTTCCGTAGGTCATTTGTCCGCCGATGTCGGAGACTTCGGGCTCGAGCGCCGGATCAATGCCGCGCAGCACGACGCCCCTCACATTCGAGCCCGAACTGACCAAACCCTGGCCGGCCACATAAGGCGCGACCCCTTGCACGTGGGGATTGGCGCGCACTAACGATGCCGTGTTCTCCCAGTCGGCCAGTGCACCCCCGTAATTGATCACTTCAATGTGGGGAATAACCGAGAGCATTCGGTCACGCACTTCTTTTTGAAAGCCGTTCATCACCGATAGCACCACAATGAGCGCCATGACGCCCACGGCAATGGAGGCGACGCTGATAACCGAAATGAAGGAGATAAAACCGTTTTTGCTGCGGCCGCGCCGTCCCTGGCGCGTATAGCGCAAACCGATGCTGAGTTCGAAAGGAATCACAAACACTCCGAGAAAAACTGCCACGATCATGAAATTTTATAGTTTTTAGCCGCGACTCCCTACTTTTTTTGGTTAAGCATTGTTTTAGCTCGGCTCAAAAACAAGAAATGCCGGCAGCACGAACGAACCGCCGGCACCCTCAATGAACAGCAACCGCTGCCAGGCTTATTTGTCTTCTTTCTTGCCGCTTAGCATCGCAACGGCCGAGGCGCCTGAAATCAGGCCGCTATTGGCGTAGATGCCCAACTTGGCACGCGTATCCACGATATCAAGATTTCTCATCGTGAGCTGTCCGATACGGTCTTCGGCCGTAAACATCGAGTCGCCCTTTTCCATCGTCAAGCGTTCGGGCTCATAGGTCAGGTTCGGGCTTTCCGTGTTCAAAATCGTGTAGTCATTGCCGCGACGCAATTCCAACGTGACCGTGCCGGTGACGGCGCGGGCAACCCAGCGCTGGGCCGATTCGCGCAGCATGATTGCCTGAGAGTCAAACCACCGACCTTGGTACAGCAGCCGGCCCAAGCGGATGCCGTTAATGCGGTACTGCTCGATCGTGTCTTCGTTGTGAATGCCGGTGACAAGGCGCTCGTAGGCAAGCCACAAAAGCGCCATCCCCGGGGCCTCATAAATGCCGCGGCTCTTGGCTTCGATGATGCGGTTTTCGATTTGATCGCTCATGCCCAAACCGTGGCGGCCGCCGATGGCGTTGGCCTCATACATCAAGGCCACCAAGTCGTCGAAGTGCTTGCCGTTTAGGGCCACCGGCACCCCTTCTTCATAGGTTACCGTCACCGTTTCGGGCTCAATGGCCACCGACGGATCCCAGAACGCCACGCCCATGATGGGCTTGACGATTTTCATGCTCGATTGCAAGCTCTCCAAATCTTTGGCTTCGTGCGTAGCGCCCAAAAGGTTCGAGTCCGTCGAATAGGCTTTCTCTGCCGACATGCGGTAGTCAAAGCCTTCGGATTTCAAAAAGGCACTCATCTCGGCGCGGCCGCCCAACTCGTTAATGAAGTCGCGGTCAAGCCAAGGCTTGTAGATCTTCAATTGGGGGTTGGCCAACAGCCCGTAACGGTAAAAGCGTTCGATGTCATTGCCCTTATAGGTCGAGCCGTCGCCCCAGATGTTGACGCCGTCTTCGCGCATGGCGTTCACGAGCATCGTCCCCGTGACGGCGCGGCCGATCGGCGTGGTGTTAAAGTACGTCACGCCGGCCGTGGAGATATGGAAGGCGCCGGCTTGAATGGCGGCAATACCCTCGGCAACCAATTGCGGGCGGCAGTCAACCAAGCGGGCTTTTTCCGCCCCGTAGCTCATGGCTCGGCGCGGAATCGCTTCGTAGTCGTCCTCATCGGGTTGGCCCAAATTGGCCGTATAGGCATAGGGTAAAGCCCCTTTATTTTTCATCCAACGCAACGCAGCCGACGTATCCAAGCCGCCCGAGAAAGCGATGCCGACCTTTTGACCGACCGGCACTTTTTGCAAAATGGTTTGAGACATAGCACCTCACTCTTAAATTCTGGAAAAACTTTTCGACTGCTCGCAGCCGCACTTCAGGCTTAGTCTATGCAAAAAAATGTTCATTGGGTACGGCAAAGTTTGAGCCAACTCAAAAAGCATTTTTGTTGATGATTGGCGGGTATTTGTCGAAACTTCGCACAATTAATCGACTAAAGCAGCCGGGCCCGGAGCGGTAGCGCTACGGCATCGGCTTGTCCGGCATCTTCGATTGCAGGAACTTCTCCACCCATAGCAAGCCGATGATGGTTTTCACGTCAGTGATGCGACCGTCAAGCGCCATCTCCAGAGCTTCGTTAAAGGGCACGCGGTGCACCGTCAGGCACTCGCCTTCGTCCGGCTGGGCAGCGCCGGCCCGGGCCTGCCGGACAAGGAAAAGATCCAATTTTTCATTAGAGTAGCCGATCGCGTTATGGATTCGGCCGAGGTAGTGCCAGTTGCCGCCGCTATAGCCCGTTTCTTCCTTGAGCTCGCGCTTGGCGCACTCCAAAGGGGGCTCGTCGGCATCGAGCTTGCCGGCAGGCAGCTCCCAGAAAGCCTGCTCGCAAGGCTGGCGCCACTGATACTCCAAGAGAACGGTCCCGTCATCGAACAAAGCCGCAATGACGGCCGCTCCGGGATGGCGGATATACTCGCGGGTACGGTCTAAACCGGAAGCGGTCTTAACCGAATCGCGCCATACATGCAAGAAATGGCCGTCAAAAATTTTCTCCCTCCCCGTGAGAGTTTCTCGCGTTGCCTGAAGACATTCTTTTTCAATTTCTTTCACAATTCGGCTCCTTTTTTTGAATGCTCCTATTTTAGAGCGCTTTTGTTTCGGAAAAGCTCGGGATAAATGCAGTTTTTTCTTTGCTTTTCGTTTAGACTTATCAGGCGCTTTTTTGATGACTTTCCAAAAACTTATGATCAGCCTACGAGATCACGTCGACATTATCATCCGTCTCATTTTCGGCTTTGCCATAGCCATCGGGTGCTACTTTGTCGTAGAGCCTTTTTTAACGGCCATTACCATTGCCGGCATCATCACCATTGTCAGCTGGCCCATGTTCAAGCGCTGCAAGAATTCCTTTGCAGAGTACTCGACGCCGGCTGCCTTCATTATGGTAACGCTCTTAGTGGTGTGCCTGATCATCCCGTTTTCGTTTCTCTCGGCCGTCGTTGCGCAACAGCTGCCGGGGGCTATCGCCAACATTGTCGATGCCATCCGCAACCTGACCGCACCCGAATGGCTCAAGCAAATCCCGGTCATCGGTCCTTGGCTTTACAGCCAAATAGCCATTGCCTTTGAGCCCCAAGCGCTCAATGAACTCATCCGCAAGCTCATCGATCCGGTTAGCCGCGAAATCCTCAATATTGCCCTAACGCTCGGCAACGGCTTGGTGCAGATGGCCCTGGTTGCCTTCATCGCCTTTTTCTTTTACCGGGACGGGGATGCCCTGGCTAGCCGCGCCCAGGACCTGCTCGACAAAGTCTCGGGCGGACTCAGCGACGAGCTCGCTTCGATATTGGTTAACACCACCCGCAGCGTGGTTTGGGGCATTGTCGGCACGGCCGCAGCCCAAGGCATCGTTGCCTGCATCGGCTTTCTAATCGTCGGAGTGCCGGGCACGCTGCTCTTAACGGTGGCCGTATTCATCCTCTCGGTGGTGCCGATCGGTCCTCCGATGGTATGGATTCCCGTAGCGATCTGGCTTTACATGCAAGGCAATCTCGGCATGGCTGTTTTCATGGTTTTGTGGGGAACGCTTGCCGTGGCGAGCGTTGATAATTTCATCAAGCCGCTCATCATTGCCCGCGGCACGCCCCTGCCGATTTCGCTCGTGTTCCTCGGCGTTTTCGGCGGCGTCATCGCCTTCGGCTTTCTCGGCATGATTTTGGGACCGGTTCTTTTGGCAATCGGCATGGCCATGATTAAAACATGGCTGTCTAAGAAAAGCCGCAAGCGCATAGCAAAGGCTGCCGTTTCCATCCGCTTTCCGGCTTTAAAGGAGGCGCAGGATACAACCGACCATGCTCAGGCGCCATCCAAGCCTACGGCACCGACAGCTGCGCCCGTACAGCAGGCGATGAAGCCCCCTCGACGGGATCATCCTCGCTCCTACCCCAGCGGCAAAAAACAATGAAAATTATCCGGCACCTCGGGTGCCGGTTTTTATTGCTGCAGCTGCTATCGGCTAGCCGATACGGCGGAAAGTCAGCCCGCTTTGGTATTCCCCGGCACCGGCAGGCCTTTCAGAGGCGTACTCGCTCGGCTCTCTCGGATCGATTTGCGCCGGAACAATATCGTCGCCCTTGAGATTAACGATACCTCGAAAGCCCACTCCGCGCGGCGTAAATCCGTAATAGGCCGGATAGCGCCGGTCCTCATGCTGGTGACCGTGAAAGAGGTACTTCACCTGCAAGGTCTTTGCCAAACGATCGATTGCCAGAAAGCCCTTGCGGTGACAGCCCGGGGCTTCATGCGTTACGAGCACGTCGGCATGATAAGCGCAGAGGTTTTCATAGGTTGAGGGAAAAATCGAAGAACGATGCCGGCGAGGCAGCCCGCCTCGCCACATGTTACCGCGCCCAATGCGCCGAATAAAGGCGCCGGCCGAATTGTAGTTGGGAGCTTGCGGAGGCATCCAAATTTGGCCTCGAAATACCCCGCCCAAGCCGGCGATGCGAAGGCCGTTGACCACCGCCACACGGCCGTGCAAATTGTGGCCGGCCAACTCGCTGCGCCAGAGCCGGTCGTAAAAAAGATCGTTATCGGTATCGTGATTGCCGGGAATCCACCACACATCCACAAAGGGCAAAATGTCGGCGAGCACTTCATGCAAAGGCGCCGGCGGCTGCAAGTCGCCCAAAATCACCATCGCTTTGGGACGGTATTCCTTGGCGGCGCGCAGGATATGGTCAAACGAACCGTGGGGATCGCCGCAGAAAAAAGTGAGCTCGGCCGTTTCTTGCGGCGTTTTGCACTGGGGCACATGCGGCTTGATATCGCGGGCCGCAGGTTGTTTGTGCCGATAATGATAAGGACGATGCAATGTCACGAAGCCCCCGTTATTCGTAATTGTCGATCATGCGATGCAGCTGCTTGATAACCGCCTGCTTTAATGAGTCGGGCGCCATCACTTTGGCCTCGCATCCGTAGCGCAAAATTTCGCTCACCAGCTCGGGGCTATCCTCGGCACACGGAATCGTCAACTCATAGATGTCGTTAAACCAATTTTCCATCTGATCGGGATGCCAAATTTTGCGCGAAGCAATCCGAGCGGCTTTGCCGGCAAAGCGAATGCGCGCATAGTGCACGGCGTCGCTACGGTACAAGCCGTAGAAAGCGTCCAATTCGGCATGCACGTTTTTCATGGCAAAAATCTTGGCCGAAGTCGCGATCATATCCGCTTCGAGAATGTTTTCCACGTTAAAGGTTCGGAGCGCATTGCGCGTGTGGCACCAAGCATCCAAGTACCACTGCCCTTTATAGTGGCACAGTCTCATGGGGCTCACCTCGCGGCGCGTGTCCTCATGCTTGGTCTCGGAGTGGTAAGCGATGCTAAGACGCTTGCGGTGCACCAAGGCTTGGCCGATCACCTCAAAGCACTCGCACCGAATGGGCTTAACCTCGTCTTCAAAAAGCACCACCCGCTTTAGGAGCTCTTCGCTATTGGCCTCGTCGACAAAAAGGCTTGAGCGGATGCGCGCACTCAACTGAGCCAAGTCCTTGGATAAATACCCCTTGCGGTTTTCTTCCAGTTTCTTGAAATCTTCCAGCGTCCGCACCGAGCAGTAAAGCTCTTCGGGCGTAAACCACATCGCACGGCGATCGTAAAAATCGCCCCGCTTGGCATCGGCCCGGTTCTTCGCAAAGACGTAGCCGCCCCGAAGGCGGGAAAAAACGATGGGGGCTTTCAGCTGCGTGCGCATGTACTTAATATCGCGCTTGAGCGTAGCCGAGGCCGCCCCCGTTGCTTTTAAGAGCTCATCAAAAGTCACCACCCCCTTTTCCGATATGAGGCGGTCAATCTTCATGATGCGAACATTAAAATCCATTAAAGCACTCCGCACGGGTCCGAACGAGCTTTTTATGGTATCAACATTTGATCTACTTTGCAAAGGAACTGCCCGCTGTGCCCGCCGATTCCCCAAGAGAAGCCTCCGAAAAAAGATCGGGCGTATAGCCGGTCTCCATATCGAGGATTTCCGTTACCGCAAGATCGTCGATCATGCGGTTATTGTCCGTTTCCCAGTAAAGATCGCCGTCTTGCATCTCATCGTCCTCGTCTTCGAAACTGTCCTCGTAAAGATCGCTCTCAATGGTTTCGTCAAGCTCTTGCGTGAGCCGGGCCACTTCGCGCCAGAATTTCTCCAGACGCGATCCGCATAAAGCGGAGCCGTCTTCAGGCAATCCTGCAATCAACGCTTGCAAACGATCGAGCGCGAGATCCAACCGGGGCTGCAGACCGCGAAACTGCACCATCTTGAGCGCGATCTTTTCAAAGCGACGGTAGCGCTGGGAAGGCATCACCGGGCAGTCCGGCTCCTGCGAGCAAAGCTGCTCATAAAGCGCCTGCTTCATCTCCAGCATGAGGCGCAAGGCAATGGGACGGCAATCGGCATTGGCGAGCAAATCCATTTCCCAGTCAAAACGGCATTGACTAAGGGCCCGGGCACAAACTTCTTCAACGGCCGTCTCCAGCTCGTCGTAGCGGCTAAGGCGGGCTTGATAGCGCGGATCCTCAAGGAAAAGCTCTTTCAGGGCAGCGCGCAACTCACCGGCAAAAACGCCATCCCTAAGGTTCTCATAGCGAACTTTCGCTTTTTCAAGCCGCTGCTTGACTTCTAAGGCAAAGCTGCTGTGGCAGATCCAACCGTTCACATTCTCAAGAGCCGTTTCATTGAGCTCGCGTTCAAGCTGCAAAACGCTCAGCGTGAGCAGCGTGCGCGAAGGAACCTTTTTGAGCAAACGATGGGTAACGGAAAACCACGTTTTCCCGTCAGGAGAGGTGACAAAGGGCGACTGCGGATGAATTAAAACCCTGGAAAACAAAGGGGTGCAATAAAAACCGACTTGAAGAAAAACTGAATGGCCCGACATGACGAAAAACCTTTCTTCGCAGGAGAGCCCTGAAAGATACGACACGCGGCCAAGACGAAAGGAAAACTCTGATGCTGCTGCCACAATCCCATAAACACTCATCTACCCGTATTGCACGCTTTCAAACCCGTCAACAGCGAATGAACCCAAAAATAAATACGGCAGCAAACACCCGCTATTTTAGCCCTAACTCCCGCTCAACTTGATTAATTCAGTTTGAGCGGGATCAAAAGCCATCTAAATTCTTTTATTTCCCCTTTGTTTTTATTCACTTT
>DVNT01000041.1 GCA_018714185.1 Candidatus Aphodousia gallistercoris
GCCTACTTCGCCGCCACAACGGGCGGCGTCACCATTGATATCTTGAAGCGCTACGTTGAATCGCAGGGCACCCGGGGCCGTCATTCCTCCCCGCCCTCAGAGGGCGAGGGCTCCTGACGGCTTTCAGCTGAAATAGAGCTCTCTTGCGTTCACGATAGGATATCGGCTTTGAGGGCTTGCTGGCAGAAGGGGCAAAGATTAAGTCCGCCCCTTCCTCGAAGAATGATTATCTGCTTTCAGAAAAGTTTGTACTCACGCGAGAAGCCCCGCGCGCTGGCAAGACGCACTAGCGAGCGCTTCTTAACGTGATTTCCGTAATTTCCGACGGGACCCCTAAGCGCAGGGACATTCCGGTCCAAAGCCCGGTACCCGGAGAAACATAGATTTGCGCACGCGAAGTGGCACGGTACAGCCCGTCAACAAAGCCATCGTTAAAGTAGGCAATCAGCGGCTGCAGCAGGAGATATAGGCCGCCGTGGGTGTGGCCTGAAAGCTGCAAATCCACCCCTTGGAGCTCCTTAGCGCCTTTCGGTTGATGAGCCATCAGGATCACGGCGCCTTCAGGAGCGCCCTTAAGGGCTGCAACCAGGTTGGGGCCGTCAGCAGCACCGAAGCGGGCCGCCGATCGATCCCGCGTTCCGGCAATGATAAGGTTGGCATCCCCGCGGGAAACGACGTGATGACGGTTTTCCAGCATTTCAATGCCGTGGTTTTCAAAGTATTGGATCCAGGCTTCATGACCGTGGTAGTACTCATGGTTACCCGTTACGCCGAAAACACCGTCTTCGGCCCTGAGCTTGCCGTAGGCTTTGACCTCTTTGGAAAGCTCGGAGACGCTGCCTTCGATCATGTCGCCCGTCAGTAAAATCAAATCCGGTTTTAAGCTGTTGGCCTTGTTCACAACGACTTCCAGCCAAGGCCTGCGGATGAGCTGCCCGACGTGAAGGTCGGCCATCTGCACGATCCGGTAGCCGTCAAAAGCAGGATCCAAGCGTTCAAGCCGAATTTCGACGTGGCGCACATCGGGCACTTTAAGTGCGGCATAGGTGCCGTAAATGCCGCCTACTGTTGCAAAGGCCAAAATCGCCCACTTCGCGGCGTCAGTACTAAAAATCCACCCCAAGGGCTTTCCGCTAACGGCTGCGGCCAACTTCATGAGCCAAAAGCCCGCATCCTTGAGAACCAAAATGGGAACCAGCACGAGCAAAATGTTGTAAAGCGATTCGCCGAAAACGAGCAAATTTTTCGGCAAATCGGGATTAAACATCTGGCCGCCGAAAAGGGCGTAGAACGTAAACTTCTGGCTAATCAACACAAAAAAGACCAGTAGGCCGACTTTCACCCACAAGCCCGCCTTCAAATACCACAGAAAGCTCACGGCCACATAGCCGACCAGTGCCAAAGACACCCAGGAAAGAATGCTCACATTGAATCCTTCTACCACACGGAAAAAGCCGTCCGAAGGCGGCTCTTTCCGAGATCCATCAAGTTTCTCACTCGAGGAGTTTATTTTCTTTTAGCCAAGCGCGGACCTCATCCGTATCGTAAGACGATCCGTAGACCGCCAAGCCGCGACGCACATCCGCTTTGGGGAATTTAGCACGAATGTCTTCTTCGCAATGCGACATACCGCCGCCCCCGTGCGTCACAAAGGGCAAAATCACCTTACCGGACAAATCGTACTCATCCATAAAGGTGAATACCGGCATGCTGACATGGCTCCACCAGTTCGGCGTTCCCAGAAGGATCGTATTGTAAGCCGAAAGGTCCGGAATCGTCTTTTGGATAGCCGGCCGCGCGCCGCTATTGAGCTGCTCGCGAGCCAAATTGACGGTTTCACGATAGTTTTCCGGATAGGGTTCAACCGGCAAAATGCGAGCGATATCGGCGTGCAGCTCTTTAGCCAGCAGTTCCGCCAGCCCTTGAGTATTGCCCGTCTTCGAATAATAAAGTACCAACGTTTTCGAAACCGTTTGGGCCCAAACGCTTTGGGTGCCTGCAACGGCCGCCGCCGCGAGCACGGCTTTTAAAAATGCCTTACGAGTCAACATAACACGCTCCTTTTTTGTTTTGCTGTCTTTAATTTATCGGAACGCGTGCCTGCCCCCGTAGTACAAAAATATCGAATCCTTGCTCGATCATGGCAGGCAGAGGGCGCCTACTCGTAAAAAAATTAACTAAATGTTTCTCTGCTTTGGTGCACCGCTTCGGCATCGACTTCGCGGTCCTTGCGACGCTTAATATCGCGGTAAGGCGGTTCGCCGAACTGGCGCTTGTATTCGCGGTTAAATTGGCTCGGGCTTTCGTAGCCCACCGCATAGCAAGCCGAAGTGGCATCGAGCTGCTCGGCAATCATCAAGCGCTTGGCCTCGTGCAGGCGAAGCTGCTTGTGAAATTGCAACGGCGTCATGTTGGTGACTTCCTTGAAATGCCGATGAAAGGTCGAAACGCCCATGTGCACCACATCGGCCAGCTCGGGAACGCTCAAAGGCCGGCGGTAATTTTCTCGCAGCCATGCGATGGCCTTTGACATCTGGGAGCTCGCGCCGGTTTTCGCGTTAAAGCGCCTGAGGCTTACCCCGAGCTCGGTCATCAGTACCCGATAGTGAATTTCACGAATGAGCATCGGCGCCAACACCGGGACCTGCTCCGGATGCTCCAGAAGCTGCACAAGCCGCATCACGGCCCCGAGCACCTCCTCATCAACCAAGCCGACATTAAAGGCCGAGTCCGAATTGTCGGAGGATTCCACCGCCGGCATCTGCGCAATCAGCTCCGAGAGCAGGAATCGGTCAAGCGCAAGCGACACAACGAGAAACGGTTCGGCATGCGTGGCCCTGACCGCACAAAAAGAGGTAGGGACATCGACCCCGACAGCCACGCAGTGGTACTTCCCGTAGGCATACTCTTTGCCGCCGATAAATGTCCGCTTTTGTCCTTGAACGACAAACCCCAAACTCGGCACCAGAAGACTCTGTCCTTCGTTATTTTCTTCCTCGCGCCGAATCAACGTGAGCGAATCGATGCCGGGCACTTTGAGCATACCCGCCCGAGGCAAATGCTTTAGCAGAAGAGACTTCAAACGCTCATTAATCAACTCAAGATAAGAAACATCGGTTCCCATAAGCCCACCTTCGTCGAAAACCCTTGAATCGATTTTAGGCATTTTTTGCCTAATCAGAATAGAAAATGGCAAGAAAATTCGTAAGAAATCGAAAATTCTTGCCTTTTTTGCAGAAACGGCACCGGAAGATTCCGATGCCGCCCAGAAAGAAAAGTTCAAACTACAGAACCTTCGAGAGGAAAGACTTCGTGCGGTTGTGCTGCGGATGGTTAAAGATCTGGTCAGGCGTACCCTCTTCGACCACGCTGCCGCCGTCCATAAAGATCACCCGATCGCCCACCTCACGGGCAAAACCCATTTCGTGGGTGACCACCACCATGGTCATGCCTTCACGGGCGAGCTGCTTCATCACGTCCAACACTTCCTTGACCATTTCCGGATCCAACGCCGAGGTCGGTTCGTCAAAAAGCATGGCCTTGGGGCGCATGGCCAAAGCTCGGGCAATGGCTACGCGCTGCTTTTGACCGCCGGAAAGCTGCGAGGGGTATTGGTCGGCCTTGTTTCTCAAGCCCACCTTATCCAACAAGCGAAAAGCGATTTCCTCGGCCTGCTGCTGCGTCATCTTGCGCACCTGAATCGGTGCCAAGGTGAGATTTTGCAGCACGGTCATGTTTTCAAAGAGGTTAAAGTGCTGGAACACCATGCCGACTTCGGCACGAATGCGATCGATATTGGTCTTATCGTCGATTTCCTCGCCATCGATGAGAATCTTGCCCGAGGTAGGTTGTTCCAAGTGCGTAATGCTGCGCAACAGCGTACTCTTGCCCGAACCGGACGGCCCGATGATCACGACCACTTCCTGGTCCTTAATTTCCATGTTCACGTCGGGCAGCACCACGTGCTCGCCGAAGGCTTTTTTCAAGTGTTTAATTTCGATCATTGGCTTTATATCTCTTTTCCAAATAGGCCACTAAACGGGTAATCGGCAACGTCATTGCGAGGTAAATCAAAGCAACAGCCGTCCAAATTTCCATGGCACCGTAGGTGCTGGCAATAATCAACTGACCTTGGCGGGTCAATTCTTCAAAGCCGATAACCGACACCAAGGAAGAGTCCTTCAACATGGCAATGAACTCATTGCCAAGCGGCGGAATAATGCGCTTGAAAGCTTGCGGGATAATGATAAAGCGCATCGTTTGGTTCC
>DVNT01000042.1 GCA_018714185.1 Candidatus Aphodousia gallistercoris
GGATGACATGGCTGTCGTCGCCTTTTTTACTGATGCCCAAGCGAAATTCCATTAAGCTGAGGCAACCCACGGATGGTGACTCATAAAAAGGTGCAATAGCCAACTGCAAGTCTTTTATGTCCAAATTAAAAAGCTGCCGGACATTGGCGAGGGCCTCTTTGAGGCAAAAATGCATGAAGGCTTTGCCGGCTTCTGTCAAAGTCAGTACCGGGGGCAAGAAAAACGTCTCTAAAATCGGATCGTCTTGGCAAACTTTGGTAAGGTAGCGCTTAAAGGCGAGCGAAAGGCAAAAACCGAATTCAAAACGTGTCGCAATATAGTGCTTGGAAAGCGTACGGCGCAAATTCGAAGCAATCATTCGACTGAATTTGCGTCGGGAGGGCGTCAACGCGCTGATACCCTGAAAGCTCTCGTTTCGGGGGCAGCTGACAATGACGGCAATCACCCTGATATCGGCAATCAGGTTTTCGGAAATTTCAGCGGGTTCTTCGCTCGGCAAAAAGGTGCAGATGCCTTCGCGACTTTTTTTCGTCCAGGCTATCAGGCGCTTTTGCATTTGGTAGGGCGTCAGGGAAAAGTTCTCCGAACTGAGAATGTCGGAGTTAACGCGCACGCCGTAGTGCGAGGGCAGGATCTTTCGGAGATCTTTATAAAAAGTTTGCAGCACCTCGTCGGGAAGCCTTCCGCTCGGCAAGCCGTAAGCGCTCGAAGTGAGGATGGGGAAAACAATAAGGGCGTAGCTCTCGGTTTTTTCTCCCGTATAAAAGGAGCTGCAGCAATCAAAATACAGGGAAACGTCGTTAAGCAGCTGCTCGTCAAAGCCGTCATCGTAGAGACGCTGCATAATTTGGCTGGGAAAATCAAAATCGAGTTCTTCAAAGGCCCTCTCAATTTGCGAGATGATAGTGCCCTCACATGAAGCTTTCTCTGCGACGGTTTTGACCTTCTCTAATTTTTTGATGTTTTTAATTAACCTTGATAACTGTTGTTCGCTTTTTGCCATGTGTCTTTCCGGGTGATCCGATCTCATTTCGGCTGTGCAGTGTAGCACAGCCGTCGCCGAGAAACCTTAGCTATTTGCGCTTTGCAGGTCGGAACCGTGTTTAACAGCGGATTGGACTTCCTTAAAGCTTTTGAGCATCGCTTCCGAGGGGCGGGGCCCCAGCCGGGAAAAAATCACGATGCATAAGGTGGAAACAATAAAGCCCGGAATGATTTCGTAAAGACCGAACCAACCGAAAGTGTTCCAAACGATCACGGTAACAGCCCCGCTGATCATGCCGGCTAAGGCACCGGTTTTCGTCATGCGCTTACTCCAGAGGCTCATAATAATTACCGGGCCGAACGAGGCGCCGAATCCGGCCCAAGCGTAGCTCACGAGTCCGAGGACTTTGCTGTTGGGATCCATGGCAATGAAAATGGCAACCAGCGATACGGCCAAGACCATCGCACGGCCAAACCAAATGAGCTCGCGAGTGGAAGCTTTCGGCCGAATAAACGTACGGTAGAAGTCTTCCGTGAGTGTAGACGAGCAGACGAGCAACTGGCATGACAAGGTGCTCATGACCGCAGCTAAAATGGCTGACATTAAAATCCCGGCAATCCAGGGGTTAAAAAGAACCTGCGAGAGCACGATGAAGACCAGCTCGGGATTGGCAACAACGGCCGCTCCGGCTTGAGTATGTTCGGCAAAGTAGGCGCAGCCGAAAAAGCCTACGCTCACGGCGCCCGCTAAGCAAAACACCATCCAAATAATGGAAGTGCGGCGAGCGCTCGGAATCACTTTGATCGAGCGGGCTGCCATAAAGCGCACAAGAAGGTGCGGCTGGCCGAAGTAGCCGAGGCCCCAAGCCAGAAGCGAAGCAATGCCCACGGCGGTTTGCCCCTTAAACATGTCCAGCATCGAAAGGTCGATGCTCGCCACTTTGTCAATCGTGGTCCCGAAGCCGCCGAGTTCGTTCATGACCACCAAAGGAGTCGCCACCAGCGCCACGCACATGAGCGCTGCCTGAATGGTATCGGTCCAGCTGACTGCAAGAAAGCCTCCGATAAACACGTATAAAATGGTCGCGGCTGCTCCGATCCACAGGGCAGTCGAATACTCGATATCGAAAGTGGACTCGAAAAGACGGGCACCGGCGACGACGCCGCTGGCCGAATAAATGGTGAAAAAGATGAGGATGACAACGGCGCAGATAATGCTCAGGATGCGTTTGTCGTCTTCAAAGCGGCGGCTTAAGTAGTCGGGGAGCGTGAGCGCATTATGGCAGCGCTCGGTATAAAGACGTAGCCGGGAGGCAACAATCGACCAATTAATATAAGAGCCGATGCATAGGCCGATCGCTAGCCAACTCTCGGAAATTCCCGAAAGGAATACGGCGCCCGGCAATCCCATTAAGAGCCAGCCGCTCATGTCGCTTGCTCCGACCGACAGCGCGGTGACCAAGCCGCCTAGGCTTCGACCGCCTAAGACGTAGTCGGTAAAGTCTCTCGTGTAGTGCCAAGCAATGAAGCCGACGGCGACCATTAGCAGCAGGTAGCCGCAAAAAGTAATGGCAATGGGATTGAAATCAAACATAAAACAGCAAAATCCGATTCGTTAATGTCTACTGAGTTTAGAGGGCAAGGATACAAATGTCATTTGAGAAGTAGGTTATAACCCTTAAGCTTCTCGAAAATAAGCCACAAAAAAAGGCACCTGACTTTTTCAATCAGATGCCTTTGCCTAGAAAGCCTGATTATTCTTTTTTCGTATGAACTTGAATAAGCGGCGTGTCATCTAAAGGCGGAAGGACCTTGCGAGGCCGCCCCGGATAAATAACCGGGCTGTAATCGACCGGATGGATGAGTTCGGGGCGAGTGTGAACGACTTCAAGTCCTTCACGGGCCAAGGCTTCATCTAAGCCATCGGTCAGGCGAGCCATAGCATTTTGCTCTTGAGCCGTTTCTGCAGCAGGCTCTTGCTCTGCCGTTACCGCTTGCTCGGCATCCGTGGTTTCGGCCTTAGTCGGTTCGGCTTCAGAAACCGGAGCGGTTTGCTGGGCCGGTTCTTGCGGTTCGGCGCCATTTTCGACTGCACGAGGCCGGCGAGCCGGAACTTCCCGCTGCGGATTGGCAATGCTGCTTTCCACATTCACGTGATGGGTTACGGGCTCTTGTTCTTGCGGCTTATCCGACGCTTCATCGGCTTGCACGGGTTCCTCAAGCGGAGCCGTACGCACAGATTCAGAGAGCAGTTCTTCGGGCAAAATTACCGGTGCACGGCTCATTTCCTCGGCTTCGACTTCAGGCGGCACGGCGTTTTGACGACGTTCCATTGCGTCTTCGCTCGTGCGGCGGCGACGACGGGGACGGCGCACGGGTTCAGCCGGAGCCTGTGCCGGCTCGAGCGGAGTTTCTTGGGCAGGCGCTTTTGCTTGCGGCAATTCGTCGGTAGCAAAATTAAAATCATCGTCGGACTTTTGTTCTGCAACTTTTTCCGCAACCGGCGCTTCAACCGGGGCAGCCTCTTGGGCAGCCTGAGGCGGCTTCGGAAGCGCTACTTTGTCTTCGGGGGCGGGCAGCAGATCAACCGTTTCCGATTTGCTGGTGCGGCGGCGTGAACGACGACGCGTGGCTGCGGCCGGAGCTTCTTTTGCCGTTTCTTTTTCTGCCGGCGCGGATTGAGCTGCAGCCGGTGCGGCGCTTTGTTCGGCTTTAGGCTCTTCTTTAGCTGCTTCGCGAACGCTGCGTTCTTTGCGGGGACGACGGGCCGAGGGCTCTTTTTCACGGCGATCGCGGCTGTTGCGGCGCGAACGGCGTTCCGTGCGAGACTTCTTTTCTTCTTGCGAAGGCTCTGCGGCTTTGGGTTCTTCCTTCTTGCCGAAGAGGAAATTAATTAAACGCGTGATCAAGCCGGGTTCGTTAGCCTTTTGTGCACGCTTGGCAGCCTCTTCGCGGGCCGCTTTCTTTTCGGCTTTTTGATTTAAGAGACGGTCCGCTTCATTGTGCTCCGGCGCTTGGTCTTCGGGCATGAAATTGCGGATCACCGGTTCTTGGCGCTTGGCAGCGGGTTTTTCTTCAGCCTTTTTCACCCGATAAGGATCTTCCATGATGTCATCGGGCTTAATGTCCTCAGCCCGCTTGTAGCTCGCGACTTCATCGTCCAAGCGTTCGTCGTCGTAGCGCAAGCGCTCGATATGGTAGTGAGGGGTTTCCAAGAATTTGTTCGGAATCAAAACGATCGGCAAGCGATGGCGAGCTTCGATCTTGGAGATGTCGCGGCGCTTTTCATTGAGCAGGAAGCTTGCAACGTCTACCGGAACCTGGGCGTGGACGGCACCGGTTCCTTCCTTCATGGCTTCTTCCTCGAGAATTCTCAAAATTTGCAAAGCGCAGCTTTCCGTGTCGCGGATGACGCCGACGCCGTTGCAGCGCGGGCAAGTAATATGGTTGCCTTCAGCCAAAGCCGGGCGCAAGCGCTGGCGGGACAATTCCATCAAACCGAAACGGCTGATTTTGGCCATCTGTACGCGGGCGCGGTCATACTTGAGGGCATCTTTGAGGCGCTGCTCGACCGTGCGCTGATTCTTCGGGTCGTTCATATCGATGAAGTCGATAACGATAAGGCCGCCTAAGTCGCGCAAGCGCATCTGGCGGGCCACTTCATCGGCAGCTTCACAGTTGGTGCGGAAGGCTGTTTCCTCGATGTCTGCTCCGCGCGTTGCCCGGGCCGAGTTCACATCAACGGCAACCAATGCTTCCGTGTGGTCAATCACAATGGCGCCGCCCGAGGGAAGAGGAACGGTGCGCGAGTAGGCCGATTCAATCTGGTGCTCGATCTGAAAGCGGGAGAACAGCGGCGTGTCTTCGCGATAGCGTTTGACGCGGTTAACCATGTCAGGCATGACATGAGCCATAAACTGGCGGGCCTGATCATAGATTTCGTCGGTATCGACCAAAATTTCGCCGATTTCCGGGTGGAAATAGTCGCGAATGGCGCGGATAACGAGATTGCTTTCCTCAACGATGAGGAACGGTGCAGGGTTCGCACGCTTTAAGGGTTCGCCCTTGGGACCGACCGATTCGGTAACGTACTTGGTGACGCTGCGGCCGTCCTTCTGATAGGTGAGCTCGTACTGAGGGGTGGCCGCTTCGGAAATGGCTTCCCACAACTTCAACAAGTAGTTTAAGTCCCACTGCAACTCATCGACCGTGCGGCCGATGCCGGCGGTGCGAGCAATCAGGCTCATGCCGGAAGGCAGGCGCAAGCGGTCCATCGTTTCTCGCAATTCTTGCCGCTCTTCGCCTTCGATGCGGCGGGAGACACCGCCGCCGCGAGGATTGTTAGGCATCAAAACAAGGTAGCGGCCTGCAAGTGAAATAAACGTGGTGAGGGCAGCCCCCTTGTTGCCGCGTTCTTCTTTTTCGACTTGTACGATCAGCTCTTGGCCTTCAACCAAAGCGTCGCGGATCGTGGCCGTACGTACGTCTACGCCTTCCTTGAAGTATTGGCGGGAAACTTCCTTAAAAGGCAGAAAACCGTGCCGTTCTTCGCCGTAATTGACGAAACAAGCTTCCAAGCTCGGTTCGATGCGGGTAATAATCCCTTTGTAAATATTGGATTTTTTCTGTTCGCGCCCGGCCGTTTCGATATCAATATCGATAAGCTTTTGGCCGTCGACAATGCCGACGCGCGTCTCTTCGGCGTGCGTGGCGTTAAATAACATGCGTTTCATTGAACACTCCGGCGGGCGACCACTGTCGCAGGTCGCCTCATTCTGGCGTGCCGCTGTCAACGAGAAATCAAGGTCTAACGAGACGGGCCTTTTCGGACCGGCCTCTGATCAAGAAGCCTAGCCGCATATGAAAAGAGCGGCCGCCTACAAAATAAGCGCCCGTCAAAACGGCTTCGGCTTCCTCGAATTGTCTAGACGTGTGTCGCGGCTTAAGGCCAAGCGGTAGGGAGAGCACCGAAACGAACGAATTCAAGCCGTCACCGGCTTGCATCTATGAGCTCAATCCCTCACACGGGTTCTATTTCACAACTATCAACAAATTGAGCAAATCTGGAACTTGTTAAAACGAACAAGACTCCTATGTGGGATTTGCCCGACCACGGATTTCCGTTCAACGGCAGATCGTATTACGAACGCTTCCGATCCCACAAGCGATAGATGATCCAACTTGTCAAGATCCTGCGGAAAGCTGTTCGACCCATTCCGTTTGCTGCTGATTCCGTCCGGCGGAATCCTCGGATGTCACGGCATGACAATTCGGTCGATGCTATACCCGAGGCAAATAGGCAGCGCTTTTGCGTTTAAACCGACGAAACATTCGGCTTCGCTCGGCCATATTCTTTTCAATCAAAACATGGCTACAATGCACATGTTGATTCACCGTCGCAGGCAGAAACCCCAAAGGTCTTTGCCTAAGCCGACTCGCTCCACATTATATAGGGTTTATGTCTACTTTAGGGAACACTCCGGCATTTATTGATTCGGCCCGGGCCCAGGCCCGCTCCGATGCCGTCGTTTGGGTCAAAATCGGCCCTGATGCCGATGGGCAGCGTTTGGATAATTTTTTGTTTCGCATTGCAAAGGGGGTGCCGAAAAGCCACCTTTACCGCATAGTCCGTGCGGGCGAAGTGCGCATCAACAAAAAGCGTGCGAGCGTTGATACGCGTTTGACTTTAGGCGATGAATTGCGCGTGCCTCCCATTCGGGTCACCGATAAGCCGAAAAAGGAAGTCGCGCGTCCTATTTCTGCCGATGATTTGCCCATTTTGTATGAAGATGAGCATCTTTTAGTCGTTGATAAGCCGGCGGGGCTTGCCGCACACGGCGGTTCCGGGGTTAGCTTCGGCTTGATCGAACGCGTGCGTGCAGCGCGTCCGAATCAACCCTATTTGGAATTGGCGCATCGGCTCGATCGCGAAACAAGCGGCGTCATGATTCTGGCAAAAACCCGAAAGGCCCTCGTGCGCTTGCATGAGATGATGCGAGAAGGCGAGGTGCATAAATCGTATCGCACTCTAGTTTTAGGCGATTGGGTCAATGACAGGCAGCATGTCAAAGCACCGTTGCATAAGTACGTGACGGCGTCGGGCGAGCGGCGCGTCTGTGTTGATCCCGAGCACGGTTTGCCGAGCCACACGATTTTCCAGCTCATTGAGCGCTTCGGTTCGGTGAGCTATCTGAACGTTGATTTGAAAACGGGGCGAACCCACCAGATTCGCGTTCATGCGCAATATTGCGGACACCCCTTGGTCGGCGATGAAAAGTACGGTGATTTTGAAGCGAATAAGGCAATTGCCAAGGGAAGCCTCGGCGTGCCGTTTAAGCGCATGTTCTTGCACGCGCATCATCTGTCGTTTAAGCATCCGGTTACCGGGGCCGCTATGGAGATCACGGCGCCGTTGCCTGCCGAGTGCGCCGATTTGATTGCCTGCCTTAAAGCCCGAAAGGATTAATTATGTTATTAGTGCCAAAGTATGATTTGTTTGTTTTCGATTGGGACGGAACGGTAATGGATACCACCGAGCCGATTGCGGCCGGGATTTGCCACGCCTTTGAAGCCATGGGTTACAAAAATCCCGGCATGCAGGCCGCGCGCAGCGTTATCGGCTTGGATTGGCGAAAGGCTATTTTGACATTGGAACCGGACTTTGCCTTTGAACACTATGACCTTTTTGAAAAGGCTTACCGTTCCTACTATTTGGCAAAAGAGCGCGATATCGGCATTTTTCCGGGGCTTGAGGATTTGCTGCGCAAGATGAAAGCGGCCGGCCTGCGTCTGGCTGTTGCCACGGGCAAAAGACGTGCGGGACTTGACCGGGTTTTCGCCCAAACGGGCGTAGCCGATCTTTTTGAAGCAACGGTGACGGCCGATGAAAGTGCCGGCAAGCCCAACCCCTTAATGCTACAGATGATCAGCGAGATGACGGGGGTTGACATCTCCCAGATGGTGATGGTGGGCGACACCGAACACGATTTATGGCTTGCGAAAAATGCCGGGTGCGCGGCCGTGGCCGTGAGCTACGGTGCATTTCCAAAAGAAGAGCTCAAGAAATGGAAGGTGCCCGTTGTGGACAACGTGCCTCAATTGGCCTCAGCCTTAGGCGTTGACGAGCTTCTGGCTTGAAGCAGACAGACAATAAATCCCGTGCGGGCCGCCTCTTTTTGGGAAACGGCCCGTATTGGCCTTAATCAATGCCGATAACGGCGGCTAACAACGCCATCCGAACGGCGACGGAATAGCCGATAGCCCGAAAGTAGAGTTGGTGATCGGTCCGGTCAATCCGAAAATCAAATTCGCCCGGATTGCGCGGCAGCGAGTGGTGTACGCCGACCGTCTTTCCGGTCCTTTCCTTGATTCGCGTAAGCATCTCCAAGGAAACATAGTAGTTTTGCATCGCTTCTTCAAAGTCTGCCCGATGCGGGTCATTAAGCGTAACGGAGCAACCCGGCAGATAAATGACGTCAACGCCTTTATCCATATAAAGCGTTTCATTTTCTTGGTCCGTGAGATCGAAGTACTCTTCAACGTCGGCATGAAGCGCCTTAAGTTTTTCCAAAATCAAATCGGGCGTCTTGAATTTCCGCCTTCCTGTATAGATGATCTTGGCTCCCATTAGCGCCAGTGCCAGAGCAAAGGAGTGGCCTGAGCGGGCTCGGGAAAGGTCTGGCGAGGCAATGGCAACCGTTATTTCCGAGAGTTGCCCGAATACCCTACGGCAGGTGTAGGCATCCAAAAGTCCCTGAGTCGGATGGGTGATGTTGCCGTAGCCGCCGGAGATGACCGGGCAGGTGTGTCCTGCGACATGCTCAAGCGCTCCTAAAGCAACTTTGGCATCCGGGTGGCGCATGACGATGGCATCGGCATATTGGCTGATGACTTCTAAAGTATCACTTAAAGATTCATTTTTGGCCGCTGACGACTGGTGTAGCGGATCGCTTTCGGTGATGACGCCTCCGCCCATGCGCAGCATGGCAGCCTCATGGCTTGCGCGGGTGCGGGTCGAGGGTTGGAAAAAGAGGGAGTAAAGGACCTTGCCGTCGAGCAAATGAAGCCCGGTGCGCATAAAAGGTTCAATCATTTCCGCTGCGTCAAAAAGCGATTCAATCTGCGCGGGTGAATAATCATCGAGAAACGTTATGTTTTGGCCCCGCATGCCGGTGGCCTCAAGCGTTTCTCGGATATCGCGGTATCGGTAAGATGGCATGTGCACCGTAACTCCTCCTTGATTGTCGAGGGTATTTTAGCGGTGCCGGGCAGGCAAAAGACATATACGAAAGTATGGTTAATTTTGTCTGCCGGGTTCAAGACTTAGGCTCGACGCCAAAAATCGCCGGTTTTAAAGGGGCGTTTCGGCCGATGTTTTCCATCGGTTCGCTTGGCGCCTGTTTTATGATCCGGGCCGGGGGCAACGCTCCGGGCTAAGATAGCAAAGATCGTAGGCACCTTGGCCAACCCGACATCGGCCTTTTTCCATTGAGCGGCGGTTTTGGTTTTCACAAACTCCTGTTCACCCGTAATATCGGAGGCAACCGTAATGCGGGTGGTAGGCTGCAGCGTCTCGGATAAAAACTGCAAGAAGGCATTATTGCGATAAGGGGTTTCAATAAAAATTTGCGTTTCACCCTTAGCGCTTTGTCGTTCGGCATTTTTTAACGCTTCGCTTCTTTGCGGTTCCTTAATCGGCAAGTAGCCGAGGAAACGAAAATGTTGGCCGTCAAGGCCGCTTGCCATCAAAGCTAGCAAAATGGAGGAGGGGCCCACCAAGGGGCGCACCGTAAAGTCTGCCTCTTGAGCGTAGGCCACGATATTGGCACCGGGGTCGGCAATGCCCGGGCAGCCTGATTCGCTCACGATGGCTACGTCATGGCCTGCTTCGAGCGGAGTAAGCCACTCTTTAATCTTCGTTGCATCGGGCTCGTGGCCGATTTCCACGACCGATAGCTCCGAAATCGGGACAGGATGTCCGGCAGCTTTTAGGAAAGCCCGTACCGTCTTGGCATTTTCAGCCAAGAAATAGCGGGTATTTCTCAATACCGCCAATGTTTTGGGCGGAATGGTTTCTTCGACCGGCGTTTCGGCAATCCGGTTGGGCAGCAGGTATAAAGTCCCTTGCATAATTACAGTCCCGGCAGCACCGGCACGCCGGCCTTGGCTAACAATTTCTCGGTTTCAATGAGCGGCAAACCGATCAAGGCCGTCGGATCGTCCGAGTGCACTTTGTCCATGAGCGCAATGCCTAATTTTTCGATTTTGGCTGAACCCGCGCAATTAAAAGGTTGTTCGCGGTCAACGTATGCTTCGATGGTCTCGGTTTTTAAGGGCTTCATATGCACTTCGGTAGGCACCATGGCTTCGTAGGCCTGCCCCTTGGCATCTAGAATGCAAAGGGCCGTCAGAAAGTAAATGCACTTGCCTTGCATGGCTTGAAGCTGCGCAATCGAGCGCTCGCGCGTATGGGGTTTACCAAGGATGGCATCGCCCAGAACGGCCACTTGGTCGCTGCCGATGACAACGCAGCCCGGACGGAGCGCTTGCACGGCTTGCGCTTTGGATTTGGCCAGCCGGCGACACAAAGCCTCAGGCGTTTCCCCGGCTCGGGCAGTTTCGTCGATATCGGGCGAGAGGCAATCAAAAGGGATGCCCAACCTTTCGAGCAGCTCTTTGCGGTAAGGGGAGCTGGATCCTAGAATTAATTTCGGTAACATATCGGATGTTTAAATATTGCGGAGAATTCTCTGATGTCGAAGTCTACCCAAAATTACGCTCTTGTCGATATTTTCACAATAGCCCGGGATCGGCAAAAAATTCAAACCCAAGTAAAGCTCGGCGACATGCCCGAGCTTAAGGCGTTTCTTTCAGATCCGGACGATAGCGATACGCTTAGCGTGGAAATTGAAGGCATCGAAGGGGACAAGGGCTTGCCGGGAGCTCGTTTGAAAATTCAGGGGATGCTGCACATGAATTGCGTGCGCTGCACCAAGCCCGTGGAAGTGCCTATTGACCGTGACGTTCCGTTTTTATTTGTAAAGTCCGAAGAAGAAGCCAATCGCTTGCCGATTGAAGATGAGGATTGGGAAGTGGTGGTCGGCAGCGACCGGATGAATGTAGCCCATTGGGTTCAGGAAGAGGTGATTTTGTCCTTGCCGAATTTTCCTCAACACGACGATTGCGAAGCGCCGCATGTGCAATCCAACCCTGAATTTGAACAGAAAATGACCGCAAAGCCCAAACCTTTCGCAAATCTTCGAGATTTGATGCAAAAAAATAACTGAAACTGGTATAATCGCCAAACTTTTTCCAAGCTCTAGATGTTCGTGTTGCTAAAATGCGTATATCTAGGGTATAATTTTGCGTTTTCAATCGTGGGGTATTGCTATGGCAGTCCAACAAAATAAAAAATCGACCAACAAGCGCGGCAACCACCGTGCTCATGACTTTTTGACGAACCCGGCTACGGCCATCGAACCGAAGACCGGTGAAGTGCATCTTCGCCACCACATCAGCCCGAACGGCTTCTATCGTGGCAAGAAAGTCATCGACGTCAAGGGTGAATAAGTCGAACTGAGATAAAGACGGCATCGAAGGCCATCGTTGTATTTAGCCTTCGCCGGCAACGCCTTTAACCCCACAGCCAATGTGCATACGTTGCGGTGGGAGACAAAAGCAAGTTGTCCTTCGGTTAAATCTTTGTTGAAGTAACAAAAAAGGGAATCCGCATGGGTTCCTTTTTTCGTTTTAGGTGTTTTGAAATTATTTCTGCCGCAACTCCCGTTGGATTTTTATCATCTAGCGGGAGTTTTTGTTGTGGGCGCGACATGTGCGCTAATCTAGCAGGTGAAAGTCCTGTGGTCGGGCTGATAGGGCCAAGACCTAGCTTAAGACAAGCCGTGCACCGCGAGGTGTAGGGTGAAGGAAGTCGGCGGCAAACCTCCGAGGCGACGAACAGAAACCTTATACAAGGCCAAGCCAGTGGATAAGTGTGCAGAAGAACACAAAGTCCAATACCTATCCGGAAACTGGTGGGGTAAATGAGGCGCCTACATGGAGGGAGGACAGCGTACTTACTTGAGGAGATCTGCCCCGCGAACGAAGAGTTCGTAGTAACAACGAAGGGCGCAGAAGTCAGCAGAGGCCGTAGTAGTCCATGGAGTAGTGGGCGAAGGGCCAAACCTAACAACGTTTAACATGAGGAGATTACGGCGAGATCGGAAGAGCCGCCGAAAACAAGGGTGAGAGCCCTGGTGAAACTCGGAGTGACGCCATCAAAGGCCTATGAATGGGGTAACTCATCGAAGTCTTATTGGCGAACGGCTGGGTCGTGGATTCTGACAACGTCGCTGAAAAACGGCGTACTGAAGAATCTCGGCTGGATGTGGTTGGGGACCGCCCGTCTGTGGGTTCCCCAGGTAAGTTAGGAACCGCCAGGTGCCGAACGGCACGCCTGTAATGCGGTGTGAGAGGGGCGAGCAAACAACTCCCCCTACTCGATATTCCGTTAATACCTATTAACCAGATTGCAAAATAGTTAACAATCTGTTATAATTCGGCTATGAAAGCAAAAGATGCACGCCGCCATAGTCCTGAAAAACTCGAAGTCCTTCGTGAACGTGGTTTTGCCATGCGTCGCGAAGG
>DVNT01000043.1 GCA_018714185.1 Candidatus Aphodousia gallistercoris
CCATTCCGAACAGGACAGTGAAACGCCTTAGCGCCGATGATAGTTGGTTGTATTTCCAGTGAAAGTAGGACATTGCCTGGCTCCCCATTCAAAAGCCTCGAGATCTTCGGATTTCGGGGCTTTTTTCATACCGAGTCTGTGCTAAGCTAGCGGCATGACAGAAGATCTATTTGATACCCTATGGGATAATGAACCGGTGAAAGAGCCTACCGGCAAGCCTCGCCGGGCAACGGCTCATCCTCAGATGCAGCCGCTTGCCGAGCGACTTCGTCCGCAAAGGCTCGATGAGGTCGTCGGACAAAGGCATCTGCTTGCTCCCGGTCAACCCCTTCGCGTGGCCTTTGATGAAGCCCGGCCGCACTCGATGATTTTGTGGGGGCCTCCCGGTACCGGTAAAACAACGTTGGCGCGGTTAATGGCAAAGGCATTTCATTTGCCCTTTATTGCCATTTCGGCCGTGCTGAGCGGCGTGAAAGAAATTCGTGAGGCCGTGGACGCGGCTCAACGGCACATGAATGCAACCGGCGAGCCCACGATTGTCTTTGTCGATGAAGTCCACCGTTTTTCCAAGTCCCAGCAGGACGCCTTCTTGCCTCACGTTGAAAGCGGTCTTTTCATTTTTATCGGCGCCACCACGGAAAATCCCAGTTTTGAAGTCAACAGCGCGCTGCTTTCCAGGGCTGCAGTGTATGTTCTGGAAAGCTTAAAGCCGGAAGATTTCGATATTCTCCTCGAGCGTGCGATTGCGCTTGAAGCGCCCGGCTTACGGTTTACGGACAAGGCGCGCGACATCTTGGTTAATTTGGCCGACGGCGACGCCAGGCGTTTTCTGAATGCGGTGGAGCTTGCCTGCCACCTTGCCCTAGACCAGAAAATTGAAGAAGTCGATGATAAGCTCTTGCGGCGTAGTTTGCCGAGCACTTTACGGCGTTTTGATAAAGGCGGTGAGAATTTCTACGATTTAATTTCTGCTCTGCATAAATCGGTCAGAGGGTCCGATCCTAATGCCGCTTTATATTGGATGACGCGCATGATTGTCGGCGGGTGTGACCCGCTATATATCTGCCGTCGCGTCATACGCATGGCAACCGAAGATATCGGTCTTGCCGATCCCCGGGCTTTGGAAATTGCTTTAAATGCCGCCCAAGCCTATGAGCGCTTGGGCTCGCCCGAAGGGGAGCTTGCCATAGCCAACGCGGTGGTTTATTTGGCGATTGCTCCGAAGAGCAATTCGATCGAGACGGCGTATAACGCCGTTAAAAGCTTTGTTAAAAAAGATCAGACGCGCCCCGTGCCGCTATACTTGCGCAATGCGCCCACAAAGCTTATGAGCGAACTGGGCTATTCGCATGGGTACCGGTATGCTCATGATGAGCCCGGGGCTTTCGCCGCCGGAGAGATTTACATGCCCGAGGGGCTCGAAGCGATGCATTGGTATGAACCCCGGCCCCGAGGTTTGGAAATCAAAATCGGTCAGAAGCTCGAGCAGCTTGATCAATTAAATCGCGAAGCTTGGGCAAAGGGTGTAGGCAGAAAGAAGGACCGGCATTTAAAATAAATAAACTTGCACCTTTGGGGCTTTGATGTAGGACTTTCTTGCAATAAGGCCCTGAAGAGGCCAAAATATGCACTCGACACATTTTTTGCGGCGGATTACCGCTCTAATTAGGAAGTTTTCATAATGCTCGATATTAATTTGTTGCGTAAGCAGCTCGATGACGTGGTTGCCCGCTTGGCTACTCGTTCTTACCAGTTTCCCGTGAAGGAATTCAATGCGCTCGAAAATGACCGCAAGACGGTTCAAAAGCAAACGGAAGAATTGCAAGCGCTGAGAAATACCTTGTCCAAGCAAATCGGTGCGGCCAAGAAAGCGGGCGGCGATGCGGCCGAGCTAATGGCCGAAGCGGCGGCAATTCCCGAAAAGCTTTCCGAATTGCAAAACAAGCTTGCCGATATCCGCCACGACTTGGAAGAGCTCATGATGAGCGTGCCCAACCTGCCGCATGAGTCGGTCCCCGTGGGACGCGATGAGCGCGACAATCCGGAGGTCCGTCGTTGGGGCACGCCGCGCCAATTTGATTTCCCCATCAAGGATCATGTCGATATCGGAGCTCCTTTGGGCATGGACTTTGAAACCGCAGCCAAAGAGTCGGGCTCGCGCTTTTGCTTTATGCGCGGCCAGGTCGCTCGCTTGCACCGCGCTTTGGCGCAATTCATGTTGGATACGCACACCCGTGAAAACGGCTACGTCGAATGCTACACCCCCTATGTGGTGACGGCTGAAACGATGCGCGGCACGGGTCAATTGCCGAAGTTTGAAGAAGACCTTTTTGCTGCGAAAAAGGGCGGACAGGAAGGCGACGGGGAAAAGATGTACTTGATCCCGACCGCTGAAGTGTCCTTGACCAACATGGTTAGCGGCAAGCTCTTGCGTGCCGACCAGCTGCCGATCAAGATTACGGCTCATACGCCGTGCTTCCGCTCGGAAGCCGGTTCCTACGGTCGCGACACGCGCGGCATGATCCGCCAGCATCAGTTCGACAAGGTGGAAATGGTTCGCATTGTTCGTCCGGAAGAAAGCTACAAGCACTTGGACGAAATGGTGGCCAATGCCGAAGGCATTTTGCAAAAGCTCGGCCTGCCGTACCGCGTTATTACGCTTTGCACGGGCGACATGGGCTTTGGCGCTGCCAAGACCTTTGACTTGGAAGTGTGGCTGCCTGCGCAGAACATGTACCGCGAAATTTCTTCCTGTTCGAATTGCGAAGCATTCCAGGCTCGCCGCATGGGCGCTCGCGTCAAGGACAAGGACGGCAAGATCCAGTACGTTCACACGCTCAACGGCTCCGGCTTGGCCGTCGGCCGTACGCTCGTGGCCGTGCTTGAAAACTACCAAAACGCGGACGGCAGCGTGACGGTGCCGGAAGTGTTACGTCCGTACATGGGCGGCGTTGAAGTGCTTCGTCCGGAAGATCAACCTTTGGGCGACTTCCGCGGCTAATCAAATGCAAAACAAAACCCGGCTTCGGCCGGGTTTGATAAAGAAAACGGCGAGTACTGCAGAAGTGATACTCGCCGTTAAATTTAAAGGAAAACAGAATTACTTCTTAGCGGCCTTTTTAGCGGGAGCTTTCTTTGCTGCCGGCTTCTTTGCCGTGGTCTTCTTTTCTTCCTTTTCCGCTACCTTCTTGGTCGTAGCCTTTTTGGCAACGCTTTTCTTGGCGGCAGGCTTTTCGGCAGCTTCAGCCGGTTCAGCCTTCTTGGCAGCAGCCTTCTTTGCCGGAGCCTTCTTGGCAGGCTTATCTTCTTCGACGTCGACTTCTAATTCGACTTCATCTTTTTTGGCAACTTTTTTAGCTGCAGGCTTCTTAGCAGCCGCCTTCTTGGTGGGCTTCTTTTCTTCCTTTTCTTCCTTTTCTTCAGGCTTGATTTCGTCGTTGACGTAAGAGATCATAACGTCGGACTCTTTCAACATTTCAAAAGAAGCACTGATCATTTCGTTGACTTGGGCAGCGCGCAGGCTGGTGTGGTGACCGTCTTTGAGCGTATCAAAAAGCTCTTTGGTGATAAGGCCGAGGCGATGGTGAGCTTTTTTATTGCGTTCGAGAATTTCTTTAAGATCCATTTCAGTACACTCCTAAAAGAAATGAGTATTCTTAGCTATCAAGATAGCACCCATTGATGAATGTTATTCAAAAACTAGAAAAGAATTTGAGTAATCTCAAATCTTTTTTCTATCTTTGGGTATTTTCCCTTGATTTTTTCAAGGATTGTTAAGATTTTTGTTGTACCTCGGCAACAAAAAAATCATGCTATATCAAAGCATTTTCCTTACTTCGAAAAAAGAGGGGAGAAATTTTGGCACTATTCTGATAAAATGACACGTCTATGTCGCGGAAGGGTGGCAGAGAGGTCGAATGCGCCGGACTCGAAATCCGGTATACGGCTCGTTCGTATCGAGGGTTCGAATCCCTCCCCTTCCGCCATTTTTTTTGTCCAAGGCCTACGGTTTGTCTGCTGTAGGCTTTTTTCGTTGCGGTGTAGCGCCCGAGTTAGGGGACCGCGGCTTGAACAAGGGGCCCAAAAAGCGGTTGTCCAATGATTTTAAAGCTTTTTTTCTTGCGAACTTTCAAAAAAATCGTATAATGCAAAGCCATATAAAAACAATAAAGGCACTGGTAAGTGCCTTTATTCGTTTTTTGACTGTCGGATACGGTAACGCTTGCGCTGCCGTATAAACCTTCGAGAGCGGCTTATGGGCGGCACCGGAGGGGATTGATGGACCAAGCGGTCCATTTTTTTTGGAAATTTTTGAACAAAGAGTTCAGCTAAGATATTGAATAAATGACTGAATCCAAGATTGATTTAGCAACGTTGGTTGAAAATACCGTCACCGGCATGGGCTACGAATTCGTGGAGCTGGAGTGGCTGCCGAGGGGCATGCTCCGCGTTACGATTGACAGCGAAGACGGAGTCGGGGTGGATGATTGTGAACGAGTGAGCAATCAACTGACTTATCTTTTTACCGTCGAGAACGTGGATTATGAACGCCTGGAGGTATCCTCTCCGGGGGTGGAGCGCCCGTTGAAGCGCTTGGCAGATTGGCAGCGTTTCGTCGGCTCGCTCGCCCATGTTGAACTCTTTGCGCCGCTGATGGCTGAGGGCTTTCCCGAGGCCGGTCGTCGCAAACTCGACGGGCGCATCCAAGGCGTTCGGGGCGAGGGTGCGCAGGCGGAAATCGACTTTTTATTTACAGACGAAAAACCGGCCAAGACGCCGGCTCAGGCTGCGCGCGAACGCATTGCACTAAAGCGCGGCAAGAAGCCGGTCACGGTCGAACCCGTAGCGGTGAGCTTTACTCTCGATCAAGTGGATCGGGCTCACTTGGTTGCAGAATTAAACTTCAAAGGGAATTAATCATGAATCGCGAAATGCTTGAAATGGTTGAAGTGCTTGCGCAAGAAAAGAATGTACCGCGCGAGGTAGTCTTCGGCGTTTTGGAAACGGCTTTGGCTTCGGCTGTGAAAAAGGCCAACTTTGCCGGCGAAGATGCCGATGTGGAAGTGCACGTCGACCGCGACACCGGCGACTACAAGGCTTGGCGCCGCTGGCTCATCGTGGCCGATGATCAAGGCTTGCAAGAACCCGATCGGCAGGAAATGTACTCCGATATTCATGACGAATATCCTGATTTGAAGGTGGGCGACTATATTCGCCACGAAGTGGCCAATATCAATAGCTCCGGTCGGCGTTTTGCTCAAGATGCCAAGCAAGTGATTTTGCAGCGTTTGCGCGATGCCGAGCGCGAACAGATGCTCGTTGAATTCCTCGCCCGCGATGAAAAGGTGGTTTCCGGCCTGGTCAAGCGCATGGACAAGGGCGATGCCATTGTGGAAATCGGCAAAGTGGAAGCCCGCTTGCCACGCAGCGAAATGCTGCCCAAGGAGTCGTTCCGTCCGGGCGACCGCGTTCGCGCCTATGTAGCCCGTGTCGACCGTGCAAGCAAGGGCCAGCAAGTGTTCCTGTCGCGTACGAGTCCGGAATTCATCAAGGAATTGTTTGCCTTGCAAGTGCCCGAAATTGATGAAGGCTTGTTGGAAATTAAGAGCGCGGCCCGCGATCCGGGCAGCCGTGCCAAGATTGCTGTTCAAGCGAAGGACGCTCGTTTGGATCCGGTGGGCACCTGCATCGGCGTGCGTGGCACGCGCGTGAATGCTGTCTCCAATGAGTTGGGCGGCGAACGCGTGGATATCGTCGTTTGGGATGACGAGCCGGCCCAGTTTGTGGTGAGCGCGTTGGAGCCCGCCAAGGTCTCCGGCGTGGTGATGTTGGAAGACACCCATACGATGGAAGTGGTGGTTGACGAAGACAATTTGGCCATTGCGATCGGCCGGGCCGGTCAAAACGTCCGTTTGGCTTCCGAGCTGACCGGTTGGAAGATTGACATCATGACCGATGAAGAGGCCAATGCCAAGCGCGACGAGGAAACGAGCAAGATTCGTGCCGAATTCGTCCAAAAGCTCGAGGTGAGCGAAGAAGTGGCCAATGTGTTGATTGAAAACGGCTTCTCCTCGATCGAAGAAGTGGCCTATGTGCCCGAGTCCGAGCTGTTGGAAATCGAAGCCTTTGACGCGGATACGGTCAAGGAGTTGCGCGAACGCGCCCGCAACAAGTGCTTGATGCAAGATTTGGAACGTGAGGAAAACCTTCGCCAGGCTGAACCGGAAATGGTGAGCCTCGAAGGTATGGATAATGATTTGGTTAACGTGCTGGTGGCTCACGGGGTAAAGACTCGTGATGACCTGGCCGAATTAGCCGTCGATGAACTGGTGGAGATGAGCGGCATTGATAGTGATCGGGCCTCCAAGCTGATCATGGCAGCCCGCGAACACTGGTTCAACAAGTAATACGACTTTCGGAAAAAGCAGATAGCAGGTTTTCGAAGGACGAAAGGAGAGAATATGGCAAGTTCGACAGTAATGGAGTTAGCCAAAGAAATGAAAGTAACGGCTCAGGAATTGCTCACGCAATTGCGCGCAGCCGGTATTGAGAAAAATTCCGAAAGCGACACTGTAACGGCGGCCGACAAGTCCCGGTTGGTTGAATTCTTGCGCCAAGACCGTCAGGCCAAGGCCAAGAAAATCACCTTGACCCGCAAGGAGACGACGACGGTCAAGCAAGCCGACGGTCAACATACCGTAAAGGTGGAAGTACGCCGCAAGCGCGTTCTCGTCAAGAATCCGGCAACGGTGGCTCGAGAACAGGCAATAGCAGCCGAAAGGGCCCGTGCGTTGGAAGAAGCCCGCCAGAAGATGCAGGCTGAAAAGGAAGCGGCAGAAAAGCAAGCCCGCGAGGAGCAGGAGCGCTTGGCTAGGGAAAAGGCCGAGCAAGAGCGCTTAGCTCAGGAAAAAGCTGCCCAAGAAAAGGCAGCCCAGGAAAAGGCCGCTCAAGAAAAAGCGGCACAGGAAAAGGCTCAGGAAGAAGCCCGTCGCAAGGCCCAGCAGGCTCAAAACGAGGCTTCCAAGAAAAAAGCCGATGATCGCGCCCCCAAAAAGAACGACAATCGCCGTCCCGAAGGCAATAAGCCGCGTCAGGATAAGCGTCCTGCCGGTCAAAACGGCTTTGTGCGCCGCCCGGACAATGTCCGCCGCACCGAAGCGCCGAAGATGACCGAGGAAGAGCGCCGGCGCCGCGAAGAGGCCCGCAAGCGTGCCGAGGAAGAGGCCCGCGCCATTCGCGAGATGATGAGCAATCCGAAGCCCGGTGTCATGAAGGCCAAGCCCGAGACGAAAAAGCCGGAGCCGAAGAAAGCGGTGGATAAGCGCAAAAACGATCGCAACGCCTCGCAAGACCACGATGACGATAGCCGCAATTCGAAGAAAAAAGGCGGCGGCAAGCACGCGAGTGCCAACCACGGCGGCTCGAGCAAATGGGAAGATAGCGCCAAGATGCGCGGCAACAAGGGCAATGCCCGTGTGATCGACGAGGAAGGCGGCGCTGATGAATGGCGCGGCAATCGTAAAAACCGCAATAATCGCCGCCATGAGCAGCCGGCTGCCAAGCCCCAACAGGCTCCCGTTGAACCGGTGGTGCGCGAGGTGAGCGTGCCTGAAACGATCAGCGTGGCCGATTTGGCACACAAGATGGCCGTTAAGGCCACCGAAGTGATCAAGACGCTCATGAAGATGGGCCAAATGGTTACGATCAACCAAATGTTGGATCAAGACACGGCCATGATCATTGTCGAAGAAATGGGTCACAAGGCCATCGCCGCCAAGGCCGATGACCCGGAAGCCATTTTGGGCGACATGATGCAAAAGAATACGGCGCCGGCTCTGCCGCGTCCTCCGGTGGTCACGATTATGGGCCACGTGGACCACGGTAAGACGAGCTTACTTGACTACATTCGCCGCGCCAAGGTGGCCGCCGGTGAAGCGGGCGGCATTACCCAGCACATTGGTGCTTACCACGTCAAGACCCCTCGGGGAATCGTGACCTTCTTGGATACGCCGGGGCATGAGGCCTTTACGGCAATGCGTGCCCGCGGTGCTCAAGCGACCGATATCGTGATTTTGGTGGTGGCTGCCGACGACGGCGTGATGCCGCAAACGAAGGAAGCTATCGCTCACGCCAAGGCCGCCGGTGTTCCGATGGTGGTGGCGATTAACAAGATCGATAAGCCGGAAGCCAATCCGGAGCGCGTGAAGCAGGAATTGGTTCAAAACGGCGTGATGCCTGAAGACTGGGGCGGCGATGTGCCTTTTATCCCGGTCTCGGCCAAGACGGGCCAAGGCGTTGACGACTTGCTTGAAAACGTTTTGCTGCAAGCAGAAATGCTGGAATTGAAGGCACCCCGTGAAGGGCTTGCCCGCGGTTTGGTCATTGAGTCTCGCCTGGACAAGGGACGCGGCCCGGTGGCCTCCATTTTGGTGCAGTCCGGTACGTTGCATCGCGGCGATATCGTGCTCGTCGGGGCCGAATTCGGTCGCGTGCGCGCCATGACCAATGAAAACGGCAAAAACGTCCAGGAAGCCGGCCCTTCCATTCCGGTGGAAATTCAAGGCTTGTCGGGCGTGCCGCAGGCCGGCGACGAAATCATGGTCCTGCCCGATGAACGCAAGGCCCGTGAAATCGCCCTGTTCCGCCAAGGCAAGTACCGTGATGTGAAACTGGCCAAGCGCCAGGCGGCCAAGCTGGAAAATATCTTTGCCGATGCCGGCAACGGCGACGTGAAGTCGCTTGCCTTGATTGTGAAGGCCGACGTGCAAGGCTCGACCGAGGCTATCGTGCATGCTTTGACGAAGCTTTCGACCGATGAGGTGCGGGTTCAAGTGGTGCATGCAGCCGTGGGCGGCATTACCGAAACCGACGTCAACTTGGCTTTGGCCTCGCAGGCGGTGATCATCGGCTTTAATGTTCGTGCCGATGCGCCTGCGCGCAAGCTTGCCGAGCACGAGGGCGTGGATATCCGCTACTACAACATCATTTACGATGCCGTGGACGATGTGAAGGCGGCTATGAGCGGCTTGCTCACGCCGGAAAAGCGCGAAACCACGCTCGGCTTGGTGGAAATTCGCCAGTGCATCCGCGTGCCCAAGGTCGGCATCATCGCCGGCTGCAAGGTGCTCGAAGGTGTGGTGCGCCGTACGGCCTCTGCCCGCTTGTTGCGAGACAATGTGGTTATTTGGACGGGCGAGTTGAATTCTTTGCGCCACTTCAAGGACGATGTGCGCGAAGTCAAGGCCGGCTTGGAGTGCGGTTTGTCGCTCAAGGGCTACGATGACATCAAAGTGGGCGATCAGCTCGAAATCTTTGAAGTGACCGAGGTCGCCCGTACGATTTAATCGGCAGGGCGGGCAGCGCCCGCCCTTGCCCAGTAACAGAAAGGAATAAACGAATGAGAGCTGCAAAGCCCGGCCGCGCCCAACGCGTAGCCGATCAGATTCAACGCGATCTCGCGCGTCTGATTCCCCAGGAGGTGAGAGATCCTCGCGTGGGGTTGGTGACGCTCACCGGTTGCGAAATTACGCCCGATTACGCCCATGCGAAAGTGTACTTTACGGTCATCGGGGCCGATGCCGAACAAGCCCGTGAGGGCTTAAATGCGGCCGCCGGCATGTTGCGCAACCACTTGTTTAAACTCTTGCAGATTCACACCGTGCCGACGCTGCACTTCGAGCATGACCGCTCGGTTGCCCACGGCTTCGAAATGGATCAGTTGATCGCGAAAGCGATGAAGGTTACGCAGGGCAAGTGATGCGTCGCAAGGGAAATCGGATTGACGGCGTTTTGCTGCTCGATAAGGCCTACGGCGAAACGTCCAATGCGGCCTTGCAAAAGGCAAGGCGCTTATTGAATGCGCAAAAGGCCGGCCATACGGGCACGCTTGACCCGTTGGCAAGCGGCTTGCTCGCCTTGACCTTCGGGGAGGCGACGAAATACTCTGCCGATTTGCTGCATGCCGATAAGACGTATATTGCCGAGGTAAAGCTCGGGCAGACGACAACGACCGGCGACTTGGAAGGCGAATTCGTGCAGACTTGCCCCGTAGAGGTCGATGAGGCCGATATCGAGCGGGTACTCGAGCAATTTCGAGGCGAAATTCGCCAAGTCCCGCCGATGTTTTCTGCGCTCAAGCGCGACGGCAAGACGCTTTATGATTTAGCCCGGGACGGGGTAACGATTGAGCTTGAGCCGCGAGTCGTTCGCATCGAAAAGCTGCAGTGCTTGGGCTTTAGCGAGGATAAGCTCACCCTGGAGGTGACGTGCTCGAAGGGAACCTACATTCGGGTGCTTGCCGAGGATATCGGCAAAGCGCTCGGCTGCGGGGCTCATTTGACCGGGCTGAGGCGAACCCGCGTGGGCAGCCTGGCGCTTGATAACAGCGTGACGCTGCAGGCGCTTGAGGCGATGGCGCCCGAGGAGCGGCTGGCGTGCTTGTTGCCGCTTGACGCTCTCTTGCAGACGCTTCCGGCGGTTTATTTATCCGAAAATGATTGCGCGCGGCTTCGCAACGGCCAACGCTTGGCGTTGGGCTTGGAGGCGGCCGAGCGCGTCCGCGTCTACGGACCGGACAAAAAGATGGTGGGTACGGCACGCATTAATGAACGCGGAGTGCTCGCACCCGAACGATTAATTGCCAACATGAAAGATATTGAGACGAAAAATGACTAGTACTCGTGCTATTCGCAACATTGCGATTATTGCGCACGTCGACCACGGCAAGACGACGTTGGTGGACAAGCTTTTGCGCGCAGCGGGCACCTTCCGTGCCAACCAGGAAGTTCAAGAACGCGTCATGGACAGCGGCGACTTGGAACGTGAACGCGGGATTACGATTTTGGCAAAAAACTGTGCTGTCGAATACGAAGGCACGCACATCAATATTATCGATACCCCGGGGCATGCCGACTTCGGCGGTGAAGTTGAACGCGTGTTGTCAATGGTCGACGGTGTGCTGCTCTTGGTCGATGCCGTGGAAGGGCCGATGCCGCAAACGCGCTTTGTGACCCGCAAGGCTTTGGCCTTGGGCTTAAAGCCGATCGTAGTGATTAATAAGATTGACCGCCCGGGCGCCCGTCCTGACTGGGTGCTTAACCAAACGTTCGACCTCTTCGATAAGCTTGGCGCGACCGAAGACCAGCTCGACTTTCCGGTGATTTACTGCTCGGCTATTGCCGGCGTGGCCGGTTTTACCGATGACTTTGAAGAGCTCAAGAAGATCGGCAACATGCGCGCGATTTTCGATACGGTCATCGAAAAAGTGCCCGTGCGCGATGATGATCCGGACGGTCCTTTGATGCTGCAAATCTGCTCTCTGGACTACTCGAGCTACGTGGGCAAGATCGGTATCGGCCGTGTGCACCGCGGCCGCATCCATGCCGGACAGGACGTCGTGATTATGAACGGCCCGGACGATACGCCGAAAAAGGCTAAAGTGAACCAGTTGCAAATGTTCCACGGCTTGGATCGCACGCTTGTCGATAGCGCCGAGGCCGGCGACATCGTGCTCGTTAACGGCATTGAAGAGCTTTCGATCGGCACGACGATTACCGATCCGGAACATCCGGAGGCGCTGCCGCTGTTGAAAGTGGACGAACCGACCCTTTCGATGAACTTCCAAGTCAACACGAGCCCCCTGGCCGGCCGTGAAGGCAAGTACGTGACGAGCCGCCAAATCCGCGAACGTCTTGAGCGCGAATTAAAGTCCAATGTGGCCATGCGCATGAACCTCACCGGCGACGAGACGGTTTTTGAAGTGTGCGGACGCGGCGAATTGCACTTGACGATTTTGATTGAAAACATGCGCCGTGAAGGCTTTGAATTGGCCGTATCCCGTCCGCGCGTATTGATGAAAGAAGTCAACGGCGTGAAGATGGAGCCCTATGAAGTGCTCACGGTCGATGTCGAAGAAGACCACCAAGGGGCTGTGATGGAAGAGTTGGGACGCCGCAAGGGCGACTTGCAAGACATGCAGCCCGACGGCAAGGGGCGCGTGCGCTTGGAATACCGCATTCCGGCCCGCGGCTTGATCGGTTTCCAAAGCGAATTCATGACGATGTGCCGCGGCACGGGCATCATGAGCCACGTCTTTGACGACTACGGTCCGTTGAAAGAAGGCGATGTGGGCGAACGCCGCAACGGTGTGCTCATTAGCCAGGATAACGGCGAAGCCGTAGCCTACGCCTTGTGGAAGCTGCAAGATCGCGGCCGCATGTTTGTCAAGCCCGGCGACAAGCTCTATGAAGGCATGATTATCGGCGTTCACTCGCGTGACAACGATATCGTCGTGAACCCGATTCGAGGCAAGAACTTGACGAACGTGCGCGCCTCCGGCACGGACGAAGCCATCCGCTTGGTCCCGCCGATCCAGCTCACGCTCGAAAGCGCCGTGGAATTCATCAACGACGATGAATTGGTGGAAATTACGCCGCATACCATTCGCTTGAGAAAGCGTTACCTCACGGAAATTGAACGTCGCCGTCATGCCCGTGTCGAACGCGAAAACAAATAGTTTTTAGCCGAATGAAGAAAAAGAAAGAGCCCGTAATGTGTCCTTGCGGTAGCGGTTTAAGCTACGGGGACTGTTGCGGGCGATTTCATGCGGGCGAGGCCGCTCCCGATGCCGAGCGCTTGATGCGAAGCCGCTACAGCGCGTTTGTGAAAAAAGACGTATCGTATCTGTTAAAGACTTGGCATCCGAGCACGCGCCCGGCCTCGCTTGAGCTCGAGGAGCCCGTGCGGTGGCTGGGCTTGACGGTATTCGAATCGTCCGAGTCAGGCGATGAGGCTTTCGTGCGCTTTGAGGCCCGCGGAAAGTATAACGGCCGGGCTTTCAAGCAGTGCGAACGAAGCCGCTTTGTCCGGGAAAACGGACAGTGGTATTACGTCGATGGGGATTTGCAGCCGTGAAAACGCTCAATGATGAACCGAAGTGGATTCTTGAGGGGGCGCTTTTAACAAGCGAGGTTCCGCTGTCGCTAGCCAATCTCAGGGACTGCTTGGATAAGCGCTATACCAAGGCCGAGATTCGGCTGATGCTTTTGCAGCTTCAGGCCGATTGGAACGGCCGGGCTTTGGAGCTGCGCGAGGTGGGCGAGGGGCTTTGGCGCTTCCAGTCGGTCCCGGCCATGCGCGATATTTTGCGAAAGCTGCATCCGGAAGAGGCGCCGAAATATACCCGTACGGTCATGGAAACTTTGGCCGTGATTGCCTACCGTCAGCCCGTGACCCGGGGCGATATTGAAAAAATCCGCGGCGTTTCGGTCAATGCCAATGCGATTAAAACGCTCATTGACCGCAACTGGATCGAGGTGATCGGGCGGCGAGAAACCGTGGGGCACCCCGAGCTTTTTGCAACGACGCGTCAATTTCTTTTGGATCTTGGGTTAAATTCCCTGCAAGACTTGCCGGCTATCGGTCCGGAGACGGAGCCGCAAGCCGAAGCGTTCGAGCTTTTTGAGGGGCAAAAGGATTTGGAAGCCTCCCGGCCGAAACATTCGCCGTATTTGGCGGCAATGGATGCCGAGCGGGAGAAACTGGAAAATATGGCACAATTGCTGCCTTTTATGGAGGACTCCGAGGGTGAAGACAACGAATCGCCAAAGTCCGAATAAGCCGTTTAATAAACTGCAAAAGCGTACGCCTTTTCGCGCACCGGCTAAGAAAAAAACGCTGCCTGTGCGCACCGAGGCGGCACCGGCGCCAGCTGCTGCCGGCATTGACGTGTCCGTGACGGAAAAGTTGCAAAAAGTGCTCGCCGAGGCGGGCTTGGGCTCGCGCCGCGACATGGAGGCGCTCATTGCCACGGGCGTAGTCACTGTCAACGGTGACGTGGCCAAGGTGGGCGATCGCGTCCATGCCAACGACTCGATTCGCGTCAAGGGACGGCTCGTTAAACGGGCGGTGAAAACCGATGACGTGCCCCAGGTGTTGCTCTACCATAAGCCCGCCGGCGAAATTGTCTCGGCCGATGATCCCCAGGGGCGGCCCACGGTGTTTGACCATTTGCCGCGCTTGGCCGGCGGCCGTTGGATTGCGGTCGGACGGCTTGACTTTAACACCGAAGGGGTTTTGCTTTTTACCGATAGCGGCCAATTAGCCAATCTGCTCATGCATCCGCGCTACCGCATTGAGCGCGAGTACGCCGTGCGGGTGCAGGGGGAATTGACCGAAGAGGCTAAAGAGAAGCTTTTAAAGGGGGTCAAGCTCGAAGACGGCATCGCGTCTTTTTCCCGCGTGGAGGATATCGGCGGGGTTTCTTCCAATCACTGGTATCGGGTGACATTGGCCGAGGGACGCAATCGTGAAGTGCGACGTACGTTTGAGGCGGTGGGACTGACGGTCTCGCGCTTGATTCGCGTGCGTTTCGGGGCCGTGTTGTTGCCGAAAGACTTGCCGCGAGGCGCCAAGATGCTTTTGGGCAGCGACTGGGTTAAGGGCTGGATTGAGGACCTAAAAGCCGGGCGCGAGCGCGCTGGCGTTGTGCCGCAAGCAGCCCAGACGTCGCAGGCGCCCCTTCGCACGGGCAAGGCCAAGGCCGGCATGGGGGCTAACAAAGGCGGCCGCAAGTTTGCCTCCCGCAAGGATGTCTACGACAAAGGCTACGAAGGCCTTGCCGAAAGCAAGCGCCGGGCCAACAAGCGCGTGGGCCGCACGAGCGCTCCCCGAGGACGTTAACCCTTTTTCTGAGAGAGTTTTGGCTTCATGAGTTTATTAAATCGACTCCCCGTACTCAACGACCCGTATGTCAGACGGTTGCTTTCGTACCTGCCGCCCTACAAGAAGTACATTGCCGGTGCGGTCTGCTGCATGATCCTGGGGGCGGGCACCTCGTCGTTAATTGCCATCTTGTTGGGTAAGCTCACCGACATGGGTTTTTATGAACACAATCCCATTATTGTGTGGCTCACGCCTTTGGGTTTGATCGGCATTTCCATTTTGCATGGCGGTACGCATTTTCTTTCGTCGTACTTATTGCAAAAGGTAAGCCAAAGCGTGTTGGTGAAAGTTCGCAACCTGATGTTTTCCCGCGTGATCACGTGGTCTTCGCAGACCTACCAGCACTACATGTCGGGACGGGTGGTTTCAAAGTTTGTTAACGAAGCCTCCAATGCGTTGGGCTCGGCCGCGGAAATCTTAACGACCATCGTGCGCGACTCGCTGCAGATTGTGGCTTTGGCGTGCATCTTGATTTATCACAATTGGCTTTTAACGCTTGTGACGCTTGTGGTGGCTCCGCTATTGGCGATGGTATTGAAGTGGGTGAGCCGGCGCATGAAAAAATTAACGACCGGCCAGCAAAACGCCTTGGGCGAAATGACCGTGGCTATTCAGGAAGCGTATGAAGGCCAGCGCGTCGTGAAGATCTACAACGGCTACGAGTACGAGAGGTCGCGCTTTAATGCGATCAATGAGCGGCTTAAAAAGATCTTGATCCACCGCCAAGCCGTGGCCTCGGCGGGCACTCCGCTTACGCAATTGGTGACGATGATGGGCGTATCCGTTGTGGTGGTCTTTGCCTTGATCCAAGCACAAACCGGGGCGCTCACGATGGGCGAATTTACTACCTACCTCTCGGCCATGCTTTTGATGATGCCGCCGATTCGGCACCTTTCGGCCTTAAACGGCTCGATTGCGCAGATGTCGGCCGCTAGCGAAAGCATCTTCAAGCTCATTGACGAACCGAGCGAAGAGGATAAGGGCACGAAACAGTTGGAGCGTGCCACCGGGGCGGTTAGCTTTAAGCACGTCTCGCACACCTACGAGGGTTCGGATAAGCCCGCGGTTGAAGACTTTACGTTAGACGTCAAGCCCGGCGAAATGATTGCCTTGGTGGGCTCTTCGGGCTCAGGCAAGACAACGCTCATTAATTTGATTCCGAGGTTTTGGACGATGACTTCGGGCGACATTTTGTTTGACGGCATCAGCCAAAAAGACTTGACGCTGGAGAGCCTGCGTAAGCAAATCTCGCTCGTGAGCCAAGACGTGATTTTGTTTGATGACACGATCGGCAACAATATTGCCTACGGCGTGCGCGACAAGGTGACCGAAGAGGATATCCGCAAAGCGGCCGAAGCGGCGTATTTGCTTCCCTTTATCGAATCGCTACCCGATGGATTCAATACTCGGGTGGGGGAAGCCGGTGCCAAGCTCTCGGGCGGTCAGCGCCAGCGCATCTCCATTGCACGGGCGTTGCTCAAGAACGCGCCGATTTTGCTTCTGGACGAAGCCACGAGCGCGCTCGATACGGAAAGCGAAAAATATATTCAAGCTTCGCTCGACAAGCTCATGGTCGGCCGCACAAGCTTTGTGGTGGCACACCGCCTCTCCACGATTGAGGGGGCCGACCGCATCGTGGTGATGAAAAACGGCCGCATCGTCGAAATCGGCAATCACCGCGAGCTTTTGGAACGCAACGGCGTGTACGCCAATTTGTATCGGATCCAGTTTTCTGAAAAGGCGCACTAAGGCGCGCAATCAGAGTGCCTCTTGCCGACGGCCCGGTCCTTTAGCGGATTTCGGGCCGTTGTTTATCCAAAGTCTTTTTTGAAGAGTAGTATTACTCGCTTCAAAATCGTTCTCAAATGATGCCATGTCTTCTGAATCTCCTGTGAGTGCGTTGCGCGCAATTTTTTCGCGCACGTTTATTGCCATTTCGCTTATCAACATGTTCGGCATGATTGGCTACTATGCGATTTTCGTCATCTGTACGCGCTATGTGGCCGACGGCTTCGGGGCTAGCCAAGCCACGGCGGGACTGGCCACCGGCATTGTCGTAATCGGGTGCCTCGTGGGACGCTTTTTCACTGGCAGCATTATCCGCACGGTGGGTTACCGGCGCATCCTCAGCATTGGCGTGCTCTTTTTCCTTTTGATGAACGTTGCCTACTTTTTTGCTCATGCCCTTTGGCAAATGTTTCTCGTGCGCTTTATTTCCGGCGCTGCGATGGGTGTGATCGGCACGGCAACGGGAACTTACGTTGCAACGATCGTACCGCGGGAATTTCATGGCCGCGGCATTGCCTACTTTTCCATGAGTACGGCGCTTGCCTTGTGCTTCGGACCCTTTATCGGCATCGCCTTGTTGGATCGCTTAGGCTACAACGGAATCTTTAGCATTGCCTCGGCGCTCTCGGCCGTAAGCTTGGCGCTATTGTGGTTCGTGATTGATGTGACGCCTGCGATTGACCGCAGCCAGCCGAAAAAGCGCATTACGCTTGATGATTTTATCGACCGCCGGTTGATTCCTTTTAGCCTTTTTGTGGGCGTGGTGTGCCTTACCTGGGGCAACGTGCAGGCTCTTTTGGCCGACTATGCCAAGACCTACGACGTTGTGGCAGCCGCTTCGAGCTTTTTCCTGCTTTATGCATTAGCGAGTCTTTTGACGCGGCCGATTACGGGAAAAATTTATGATGCCCACGGTCCGGCGATTTTGATTTATCCGTGTTTAATCCTGATGATTGCGGGCCTTTTGTGTTTGGCTTGGCACGCCGGAAGCATGGCCGTGCTGGCTGCCGGCATCCTCGTGGGATTGGGGTTCGGCAACTTCCAGTCCGTGGCCCAAGTCTCGGGTATTTCCTTGGTGCCGCGCGAGCGCTTTGCCCAAGCGACAAGCACGTTTTTTATTTTCTTTGACCTGGGCATCGGTTTGGCGCCTTATTTGTCGGGCTTTTTGGTTGCGCCCTTGGGTTACGCGGGTATTTTTGCACTCAACGCACTGGTGGTTGCCCTCACGATTCCGCTTTATTGGTACGTTTGGACTTATCGTCGCCCGAAGGCTAAAGAGGGTGGCGTGGAGTTGCCGCTTAACCGCTAGAGCATGCTTAACGGCATTGGCTTAGAAAAAAGGCCTTTCGGGAGTCTTTTTCCCAAAAGGCCTTTAGCGGCAAGCATTGCCGTGTTTTACCAGTGATAGAAGTCTTTGACCGTTTCCCAAGCCACATCTAAAAGGAACTGGGCGGTCTTGTCGTCCAAGGGCTTTTCGCAACCGCCGCGATACTGGCTCTTTTCAATCGGGCGTTTGAGCAAAGCCGAATAGATAACGGCGCTTTCAAGGTAGGAGCCCGCAGCAGTCGGGTGCGACATGTCGGGCATGATCAAGTTGACCTTCGGGTCTTTTTCCAATGCTTTGGCAAAGGCTAGCCCCACCGGAATCACGAGCGTATTGTTGGCGTTGCCCACGGAGATGACCGAGTCAGCTAAAGGCTGCGTCATTTCGGGCTTGCCTTTGCGCGCCCACGTCATGACCAAAGCGGGTTCGGCGCCGGCTTTGCGAATGGTTTGGATGTGCTTGCCGGCCCACTCCTTGAAGTTATCCACCATGCGGGGATCGATGGGCGACATGCTGTTGGGCTGCAAGAGCACGGCATCAAATAATCGTCCTTCATTGTCCTTTTTGAAGATAAAGCTCCAGCTCTTGCCCGGCGGGTTAATCAAAGACTCGACGTGGTGCCAGTCAAGGTCAGCGCCGGCAATCGTGGCTTGAGCCGTTTGCAAGTCGACTTTTTGATCGGCCGCAAACCCCCAGAGGTAATCGAAAACGCCGCAGTTGTAGTAGGAATAGGAGTTGCCGACCACCATGATCTTGGTGGGGACGGCTTTTAAAGATGTTACTTTCGGTTCGACCGTATAGTTAGGCGCTGCGCAGGCTGCGCCTGCCATCACGAGTGCCGCCGCACAGGCGCCGAGCTTAAAGCGAATGGATTGCATAATATGTCCTCCTTCAATATCTGATCATTGTCAGGCGAGAGGAGGCTTTTTCCAATGCGGGTAATTCCCGATCTGTTAACTCTGTAAGCCGGTGACGCCCAACAGCGTGAGAACAATCGGAATCGTGACGGCCGATAAAATGGTCGAAACAAAGATGGCGTTGCTGGCGGCGCCTTCTTTGGAGCGAAAGTCCACTGCCATCATGTAGATATTGATGGCAACGGGAAGCGCTGCCGTGAGCACGGCCGCTTGCGTGACGATTTCGCTTAAGCCCATTACGCGGCAAAGGGCAAAGACGATAAGCGGTTGGGCAACGAGCTTTAATAGGGAAATGCTCAAGCCCTTGGGTAAGCCTGCGGCAAAGCGGTGCTGGGCGAGCCCCATGCCGACCACGGTGAGCGCCATGGGGGTGGTTGCTTGCGAAACCAGGCCGAGCGTGCGATCGGCGAAGTCGGGCAAGTGCCAGCCCGTGAGTCCGAAGGCACCCCCTAGGAGAATGCCGAGCACGATGGGATTTTTAACGACTCTTGTCATCGAAAGAAGGATTTTGCGTGTATTGACCGGGCCTTCGCCTTTGCCGAATTCCACGCAGGCAATGGCGGCCGTCCAGAGTAAAAGCACGCTGAAAATAATCAAAATACTGATGGTGGGCATGGCCGCTTCGCCCAAACTCACTTGCATAATCGGCACGCCCAGCTGCACGTTGTTGCCGAAAATCGCGGCCATGCCGAAAAGCGTTTTGCCGGTATTGTCAAGCCCGAAGGCACGACCGACGCCGCGCCCCAAGAGGTGCACGATAAAGCAGGAGCTAAAGAAGGCAATGACAACGCGCCAGTCCACGGGCGGCATGGCCGAGAGGTCGCTTAGCAGGTCAAAAAGCATCACCGGCATTAAAAATCGGAACACAAAGTCCGAGAGGTGCCTGACGGCCTCAGCCGAAAACATTTTTATTCGCGCTAACACCCAGCCCATTAAGACCAACAGGAAAAGCGGTAAGCACAGGCTAACGTGGTAGAGAAAGAGCTCGAACATGCCGTGCCCCTTTTAAAAAGGAACCGGCGCCTCAATCGTGACCGTTTGGTGCGTTTTGGGGTGCGTAAAGGTGATGGATTGGGCGTGCAGGTAAAGCCGGTCCGAAGGCTTACCGTAAAACTCGTCGCCCACAATCGGGGAGTTAAGCCCCAAGGCATGAGCGGCATGAAGCCTCAGCTGGTGCGTGCGGCCCGTCACCGGGTAGAAAGCCACGCGCGTTTTGCCGCGGGTCTGCCCGATCACTTCATAGCGGGTCAAGGCGTATTTGCCGTACGTGAAATCGACCATTTGGCGGGGGCGCTCGTAAGGGTTCAAGCACAGGGGCAGCTGCACCTGCCCGCGCTCGGCCTTTAAGGGATTTTCAAGCAGCGCGATGTAGCATTTTTGAACCAAGCCTTGGGCAAAGTCGTTTTGCAGGGCCAAGTGGGCCGCCTTGTTTTTAGCAAAGAGCAAAAGGCCGGAAGTGGCCATATCAAGCCGGTGCAAAAGCATGGGGCCGGTGGCTTGCGGATAGCGGGCAAGGACTTTCTCGTAGACGTTGGCAATGGGCTGCTTGCCCGGAACCGAGAGCATGCCGGCGGGCTTATTGACGGCAACGAGGTCCTCGTCTTCGTAGACGATATCCAAGGGCCAATCCTTAAAAGAATCGGCCGCTAAACGGTTGGGCTCAAAGGAGAGCCCTTCGAGCAAAAAGCGCAGCAGCACTTCGTGGCGCTCTTTCGAGAAAGCGTAAAACGTATTTGGCAGGCGGGCATCGTGCGAAGGCACGGGGCCCCACCAGAAGGTGCCCATCGCCAAGGGGCGCTTGTTTTCCTGGAAAGCTTTGGCAATAAGCGCCGGAAGCGAAGTGCGCAAAACGGCTTTTAATAGTTCTTCATTTTGTCCGTAGTGCTCGTAAAGCAGATCGTACAGACTGGCCTTGTGCCCCCAGGCGTTACGCAAGACGATTGCTGTCAGCCGGGTTTTCCAGTCCGCGGCCACGGCTTCGGCTGCCTCATGCTGAAAGCGGGCATGGGCTTTTTCCACATTCTCGAGCGCCTCTTGGTAGCGGCGCTTTAGCCGATCGAGTTCGCCCGAGTCGCGCTGGCTATTTTGAACCAGGCGCTGGTAGTCGTAGCGCCCGGATTGGCGTTGGGCGTGGCGCTGGCTTTTTCTTAGCCGGGCCTGTTCCTTAAAGTTGAGGTAGGCAAGCTCGGCTTGGCTTTTGGCGTTCTCAGCCTTGTCGATGTAGCCGGTTTCCAGGTGACTTAAGCGCGGAGCCGGCAGCTGTTGCCAGAACGACTTTTCAAAGAAGTCGTCATTGGCATCGAATTGGTCGCAGCCGCAGAAGTACCCGATGCGGCCGTTTTCGGTGCGAGCAACGAGCACGGCGACCAATCGTCCGGGTTGCAGCTCTGCGGTTCTGTCCAAGTGGGCACGGATATGGCGTGCGGCCGCCACAACCCACGGGTGGGGACGATAGTGATACGGAAAGTTAAGCGTTCGGGGCGCCGCTTTCGGATCGATAACGTCAAGAGTTTGGAACATGAAACGCGAGCCAAAATAAAAACAAAAAACGCCGAAAGTTTAGCAAAAAAGGGAGAACCGCAGTTCTCCCCCGGTTGAAGTCTTTTCGGGGCCTATGACAGGCCCACAATCTTGCCGTCGACGACATCAATGCGCAGGGCGGCCGGCGATTTCGGCAGGCCGGGCATGCGCATGATCGAGCCCGTCGTGGCAACGACAAAGCCCGCGCCGGCGTTCAGGATCAAACGGTCCACAGGCAGCGTAAAGCCCTTCGGCGCACCAAGCAGCGTTGGTTCATGCGAAAGCGAATACGGAGTCTTGGCCACGCACACGGGCAGCTTGTCAAAGCCGAGCTCTTGGATTTGCTTTAAGTCCTTGACGGCAGCCGGCGAAAGCTTCACATCCTTGGCACCGTAGACGTTGACCGCGAGCTTTTCAATCTTCGTGACCACATCGTCATCGGCCTCGTACGTATAGTGCAGGGGCTTGGGTTCGCCTTCGGCGGCTTGCATCACGGCTCGGGCCAATTCAATGGCGCCTTCGCCGCCCTTGACAAAGCCGTCGCAGACGGCAAAGCGCACGCCGCGTTCTTGGCAGTGTTGGCGAATGATTTCGATTTCTTCATCGGTATCGGTAGCGAAGTGGTTTAAGCTCACCACGATTTCCGGTCCGAAGTGCTTGAGATTATCGATATGGGCATCCAAGTTGCACAAGCCTTTTTTCAGGGCTTCGACATTGGGCTTGCCGATGTCGGCAAGCGGCACCAGGCCGTGCCACTTTAAGGCCTTCGTTGAGGTCACGAGCACCACGGCCGAAGGCGTCAAGCCGGCGGCGCGGCACTTGATGTTCATGAATTTTTCAGCGCCCAAGTCGCTGCCGAAGCCCGCTTCGGTAATGGCCCAGTCGCCCAAGGTCATGGCCGCCTTCGTGGCAACAACGGAATTGCAGCCGTGCGCGATGTTGGCAAAGGGGCCGCCGTGCACGAAGGCGAGGTTGCCTTCAAGCGTTTGCACGAGGTTCGGTTTCATGGCTTCCAAAAGCAAGGCCATGACGGCGCCGGTGGCACCCAATTCGCGGCAGGTGTAGGCCGAGCCGTCGCGCTTGATGCCGAGCACCAAGCGGTTAACGCGCTCGCGCAAGTCATCCAAGTCGTTAGCCAAGCACAAAACGGCCATGAGTTCGCTGGCGACCGTAATGTCAAAGCCCGTTTCGGTCGGGATGCCGTTGGCCGGGCCGCCCAAGCCGGTGATGATGTTGCGAAGCATCCGGTCATTGACGTCTAAGACGCGACGCCAAATGACCGTTTTGAGATCGACCTGGCGTTGATGGCGGGCGTTGTCAATCATGGCGGCAATCAGGTTGTTGGCGGCGGTGATCGCGTGAAAGTCGCCCGTAAAGTGCAGGTTAATCGATTCCATCGGAAGTACCTGCGAGTAGCCGCCGCCGGCAGCGCCGCCCTTCATGCCGAAGCACGGGCCGAGAGAGGGTTCGCGCAACGCAACGACCGCCTTTTCGCCAAGCTTTTTGAGGCCCTGCGTTAAGGCAATCGAAGTGGTGGTTTTGCCTGAGCCGGCGGGCATGCCTGAGGTGGCCGTCACCAAAATAAGTTTGCCGTGGGGCTTGCGGGCGGGGTTGAGCTGAACCTTGGCTTTGTCGCGCCCGTAGGGCTCGAACTCCTCGTCGGAGAGGCCGGCGCTGTGCGCGAGCTCGTCAATGGGGATCAATTTTGCCGCTTGGGCAATTTCAATATCCGACTTCATAAAAAACTCCAAAAAACAAAAAGGAAAAAAGAAAAAACATCAAAACCGGTAAAGCGGCAGGCCTTGGGCCTTAAAAGGGACAAAAGCTGCGGGTCCCGCGCCGCTTTTCTTAACCAAAACAGTATGCCTGAAAAATCCAGTAAAGGGGGTGGAAAAATGCTGTCCGAAAAGACATTTGAGTGGGCCCTGATAACGGTTTGATAACAAAAAGGAAAAGGATCGTTTCCGGGCAGAGAGCGCACGGGAAAGAAAAAAAGCTGTTTTTTTGGACTCAAAAAGGAATAAACTCAAAAAGTCAGGTTCTTTTTTAAAAGGACTTTATTTGTTATCGAATGCCTGATTAAGGAGAAAAATATGTGGGACCTGCTTTTAAAAGGGGCGACGGTCGTTGATCCGCTAAACCACATTGACGGCGTCAGAGACGTCGCCATCGAAAACGGCTGCATTGCCGAAGTGGGCGTGGATTTGCCCGCCGGCTCAGCTCGCGTGGTGGAGGATTATACGGGCAAAATTTTGCAGCCCGGCATCATCGACAGCCACGTGCACTTGGGAGAAATGTGGGGCTCGCCCTTCGGCTTTAAGATGCTTGCGATGGCAGGCGTGACCACCTGCCTGGATATGGCCGGCCCGTTGGATAATGTTCTTAAGAACATCCCGACGTACGGCAGCGGCATTAACTGCGCCATTTTGCAGTTTGCCTCGCCTCCCTTTACGTTTAAGACCAATGAGCCGAGCAAGGCGGAAATGGATGAGCTTATCGACGCGTCCATGAAGGGCGGCGCTTTGGGCGTGAAGCTCTTGGGCGGTCACTACCCCTTAAAGCCCGCGGTGTCTTCGCTTCTGATTAAGACCGCGCTTGAGCACGGCGCCTACATTGCCTGGCACGCCGGCACGAGCGAACACGGCTCCAACATCGAAGGCATGCGCGAAGCCGTCGAGCTTAGCAAAGGCAACTTCCTGCATTTGGCGCACATTAACGCGTATTGCCGCGGCGCCATCCGTCCGGAAGTGGAAGAAACCAAGGAAGCGATTGACTTGCTGCTCGCCAACCCCAACGTGCACTGCGAAAGCTACATCTCGCCGCGCAACGGCACGCGCTTGACCTGCTATGAAAACGGCGAAGTGCAGTCAAAAGTCACGGGCAACTGCCTGCGCCGCTTCGGCTTTACAACCGACAAGGCGGGCATTGAGGCGGCCTTTAAAGCTAAGAAAGTGTGGGCGGTCTATGATGCGGGCGGTTATTCTGACTTGGTAACGGGCGAAGAAGGCTTGGCCCTTTGGAAAAAGAACAACACCGACGTGGGCGGCTCCTTTAACGTGAACCCGCCTTTGCCGCGCATTTGGCTGGCTGAAGCCAAACGCCCGGACGGCAGCTTCGTGGTGGATGCCTTGTCTACCGACGGCGGCTGCATCCCGCGCAACGTGCTGCTCTCGCAGGGTCTTTCCTTGGTGAAGCTCGGCATTTTGACGCTGCCCGAATACGCGGCGAAGACCTCTTTGAATCCGGCACGCATGCTGCGCTTAAAGAATAAGGGCCACTTGAGTGTCGGTGCCGACGCCGATATCACCATCTATGACTTGGATACGCAAAAGCCCGTGGCCACGTTTGTGCGCGGCAAGACGGTCTTTAAGGACGGCAAGGTCTACGGTGCGAAGGGCTCGGTGATTTGCACGCGTTACGGCGAAGAAGCCATCAAGTCGCTCGGACTCGATGCGATTGTGGTCGATCCGAAGGAACCGATTGAACGGTTTGTGATTTAGCCCGAGAATGACGCCTCCTTGGCGGACGGTTTTTTAGCCGGCACAAAGGGGCGCTGTTTCGGCAGGGCGCCGGGTGCGCTTTTTGGACGGTTTGGCTGCAATGGTTTGAGCAGCAGAGCGGTTTGAGCGCACATCGGCGCCTTCTTTTTGTTTTTGCTTCAAGATGGGATCGACCAAGCTTTCAGAGGCCTGCCTGCCGGCCTTGGCAATCGAGCGCTGTGCAAGAACGCTTTGCACGAATAAAAGTCCGAAAAAAAGAAGCAGCACCAAGACAGCGGCTCCTTCCAAGTACGTGTTATCTGGTTCAAACATATTTTGTTTCTCCTTTTTTTTGTGTTCTCGCTCGCTAGTCTAAGGACTTGTTTTGTCAGCGATATGTCGGTATTTTGAATTTGCGGTGACAGGAGTCGAAACGAGCCTTTCAACCGAAGGGAGATTTTTTTAAAAAAGCTCTTGCATTTTCAAAAAAGTGTCTATACAATGCGAAGCTCTCTCGGGGGTATAGCTCAGTTGGTAGAGCACTTGCATGGCATGCAAGGGGTCAGCGGTTCGAATCCGCTTACCTCCACCACAATTGGAAAGGTCTCCATCGTCTAGTGGCCTAGGACACGACCCTTTCACGGTCGGTACCGGGGTTCGAATCCCCGTGGAGACGCCATCGAACAAAAGGCAGCCGGCGGGTTGCTTTTTTGTTATCTGCTTACCCAAAATCCCTACGAGCCGAGAACTCACGTTCGAGCCTTTTGATTAAAATTTAGGCTCAGGAGGCTTTTGACGGTGCCGCATTTTTTCCGATCCTTCGCTTGCAGTTTGCTCGCGCTCTCGCTTTGTCCGGTGTCTGCGTGGGCTTTCGGCGTGCGCGTGGAGTGTGATAATGTCGCTGTAAAAGAAAACGTTGAAGCCCTCATTTCCCCCATTCGGGATAGTTCAACTGCTCAGGTGCGTCAAGCCTATCGCGCCGGCATTGCCCAAGCCGCACGCCGCGGCATCCAGGCCCTGGGCTACTACCGCTTTCATATGCGCTTTCGCTGGGAAGAAGCCGCTGACCGTGATCCCCAAAAGGCCACGCTGGTGGCGGATATCGAGTTGGGCGACCCCGTTCATATTAGAGAGGCGCAGCTAGCGTTAGCGGGCGAAGCCCGCGAAGACCGAGCTTTTAATTTTCTAAAGCGCCGCCTGCCTAAAGAGGGTAGGCAGTTAAATCACGGCGAGTACGAAGACTTTAAAACTTCGGTAGAAAACTTGGCCTTAGGCCGCGGCTACTTTGACGGCAAGTTTACGCGCAAAGAGTTAGGCGTGGATGCCGAAAAAAACGAAGCGTATTGGTGGCTTGATTACGATTCGGGCCCCCGCTACAAAATGGCCGACGTGCAATTTGTCGGCAGCCAGATCCGGCCGGAGATTTTGCAAAATCTCGTTCCCTTTGAAGAAGGGGAACCGTACCGGGCAAGCTATGTCTCGGAGCTTAACCGGCGGCTCACGCAAACCGGCTGGTTCGGTAGCGTCGTGGTTTCCCCGATGGTTTCCGACGGCAAAAAAGATCCCGAACACCGCATCCCCGTAAGAGCCGAAGTGGCACCCAAAAGCAGCAACATCGTGCAAACGGGCTTAGGCTACTCCACGGACGTCGGGCCGCAGGGCAAGGTCAGTTGGACAAAGCCGTGGTTAAACGACTCCGGCCACTCGCTTGAAGTGTCTACCGAACTTTCGGCCTATGAGCAGCTCGCCGACTTGACCTATAAGATTCCGCTCGAGCGCAATGCGCTCGAAGAGTACTACTTGGTGCAAGGCGGCTTTAAGCGTGAAGACTTAAACGATACGAAATCCAACTCGATGACGATGCTGCTATCGAGAAACTGGGATCGGGAAGAAGGTTGGAAAAAGGCCGTGAATTTAAGGTTCTCGCTCGATAGCTTTGATCAGGGCCTGGAAAGCCACGATACGATGCTGATCTATCCGGGCGTGAGCTTTTCGAGAACCCGCAGCCGCGGCGGGATGATGGCCCACTGGGGCGATTCGCAGCGCTACACGGTGAATTGGTCAAGCGAATATTGGGGATCGGACGTTGACTTTATCGTGGCCGAAGCCCAACACGTGCTCATTCGTTCGGCAGCCTTCAGGCACCGCTTTATTTGGCGATCCCGCTTGGGTTGGATGCAAACCGATGACTTTGAAAAGGTGCCGCCCGACTTAAGGTTCTTTGCGGGCGGCGACCGAAGCGTTCGCGGCTACGACTACGAGTCGATTTCGCCTAAGGACAGCGAAGGCAATTTAACCGGCGCTGAAAAGCTCATTACCGCAAGCATCGAGTATCAATATCGCGTGACCGGCAGATGGTGGGGAGCCGTCTTTTTTGATGCGGGCGACGCCATGAACAATATCAGTGACATCGATATTAAAAAAGGTGTTGGCGTCGGCATTCGCTGGGAGTCTCCATTGGGGGCCGTGCGGTTGGATATTGCCCGTCCTGTGGGCGACCCCAATGAGCACGGTTGGCAGTTTTACATCGGATTGGGGCCGGAGCTATGAGAACGTCGCATAAGATAGCATTGGCAGTCGCTGTGCCTTTAGCGGCAGCGGTGGTCGCTGCGGCTTGGCTTACCTGTACGGAAAGCGGCCTAAAGAGCCTCGTGCGTGCGGCCCGCTCTTTTGTGCCGCAACTTCAAGTGGCTGATGTTAACGGACGGCTTTTTGACATGAAGCTCTCCGGCCTAAGCTACTCGATGCCGGGCGTAAAGCTAAAGGGCGATGTGCAGATGGCTGTTGACGCCGGCGCCTTGCTAGGTTTGGAAATCAAAGTCGACCGCTTGGTCGTTTCCGACCTCTCCGTTCAGGTGCAATCCGAACTTTTGCCGGCGGCAGAAGATACGCCCAAAAAGCCCCGTCAAGGCTTGACGCTGCCCGTGTTGCCGGTGACGCTTTCGCTGCCCGATGTGCAACTTGTTAACGCCGTTTTTCAGTACGATGCGCTTAAAGCGCGCCTTGAGAAAATGAGCGCGCGGGCGGCTTGGACGCAGGACGGAGCTAGCGTTGAGGGGCTTTCGATTCAAGGCGAATGGAACGACTCGGCGCTTACTTTAACAAGCGCTTTTCGCTTGACAACCCAAGGGGAACTCACGATTGATCCCACGGATTTGGCCTTGGCCGATAACCGCGTGCATGCCGAAGGCTCTCTTGATTTGGGGCGGCGCGTGCCGCGCTTTGACCTTAAAGCAGATATTGCCTCTTTTGACTTTGCGCGCTTTTTGCCGAACATGAAAGGCGAGCTCACGGGAGCCGCACACCTTCAGGGCAGCCTCTTTAGTCCGATTTTGCAAGGACACTTGAATTTAACCGATTTTGCGATGGGCGAGCAGTCCGTGCAAAGCGCCGTGTGGTTTGCCGAAGTCTCTGCCAGGGGCCGGCAGATTGCAGGCGACTCGCGACTTCTCATTAAAAATATTCAAGCCGGCGGCCAAACGATTCGCTCGGTGGATTTCACGGTCAAGGGAACCGATGCCGAGCATCAGGCGCTTTTAAAAGCCGAAGGTCCCGACTGGAATACTTCGGCAACTTTGAAGGCCAGCATTGACCGAGAGGCCATGCATTGGGAGGGCACCCTCACCGATTGGGTTTTAAATAATCCCTTTGGGCCGGTCAAGCTTACCGAGCCCATGCATATCACGTACGACCACAATACGGAGAGCTTTAATGTGGCGGGCGGCGCTTTAACGCACGAAGCCGCGCAACTGAGCGTTTCCGAACCTTTTACCGTCGGCATTTTCGATAGGAAGGCCTTTACCGTGAAGCTCGGCTTGCAGCGCTTTGATGTTGCCGCCGTCAACCGCTTCCTTGGGCCGAGAACGCGCCTTGCGGGGCGTGTGACCGGCGCCGCTAGCGTCACGGTGCCTGAAGGTTTTGCCGGCGTCCCCCGGGGAGCTCTATCACTAGCCAGCTCAGACTTTCGGGCCGAATACCGTTCGATGGCAAAAGACTTGTCGATCGCTTTTGAAAAAATCGGCTTGGACGTGAATTTTGATAGCCGCGAATTAACGGCCAAGGCATCGGTTCGTTTGCCGCAAAACGGCTCTTTGGCAGTCAGCACGGCCGTAGCCGATCCCTTGGGCGAGCGGCGTTTATCGGGCAACCTCAAAGTTGATCATATAGCGCTCTCGGTTTTAAATCCTTTGCTGGAAGAGGGTGAGCAAGTGCACGGTTACTGGGATACGGACCTGCACTTTGCCGGTACGCTCATCAAGCCCGCGCTCACGGGCTCGATGATCCTGTCCGGCGTCCGGGTCAACAGCACCCGGCTGCCTTTTGAAATGCAGGATAGCCGCCTTGAGCTGCAGTTTAGCGGCTCCTATAGCGTACTGCAGGCAAGTCTTAATACGCCTCAGGGGGCGCTTCAAATGACGGGCGGCGCACAGTGGAGCGACATTGAAAATATTTCGGCTTGGATTAACGCAAAGACCGACAAGCTGCGCATTTCGGTGCCGCCCATGGTACAGGCTGACTTAGTGAGCGACGTGACGTGTCGCTTTGTGCCCGGGAAGCTGGTATTAGACGGCTCGGTGGGCGTTCCCTGGGCAATGATTGTGGTGAGGGAGCTGCCGCCTTCGGCTGTTGACGTGTCCGAGGACACGGTGCGGTTAGATCGGCCGCAGCGCAAAAACCGCAGCACCGGTACCGCCGGTTTTGCCCTGGAAAGCGATCTCTACATTGATATCGGGGACAATGTTCACGTGAGTGCTTTCGGCTTGAATGCCGATTTGCAAGGTCGGCTTAACGTGACGCAGTACAACGACCAGTTGGGGCTTAACGGCCAGATTACCGTGCCGGAGGGACAATTTAAAGCCTACGGGCAAGACTTGGTGGTGCAAAAGGGCGAATTCATTTTTGCGGGTTCCGCGAGCAATCCTCTCCTTAATATCGAGGCGATCCGCAATCCCGATAGCACGGCCGACGGTGTTAAAGCCGGCGTGCGCGTTACCGGCTCGGCCAATTTTCCCCGAATCGAAATCTTTTCCGATCCGGCTCTGTCGCAGACGGAGGCGTTAAGCTACTTGATGCGCGGCGAGGGGCTTGATCCCGATGATGATTCCGATAGCTCCATGCTGACTTCGGCTCTTTTAAATTTGGGGCTGACCCAAGGCAATAAGATCATCGGCGCAATCGGCGAGAGTATCGGCATTACGGGCCTCGGCGTGGAAACCGAAGGGGTTGGGGAAGATTCGTCGGTGGCGGTGAGCGCCTATTTGTTGCCGGGCCTTAAGGTGAAGTACGGCGTCAGCCTATTCGATTCGTTGGCTACGATTACGCTGCGCTATCAAATCATCCCGCGGCTTTACATTGAAGCGGCTTCCGGTGTGGATCAAGCGCTCGATCTGCTCTATACCTTTGAATTCTAGGTCTTGACTGTAAAGTGCACTTTAACCCTAGAATAGAAGTATTGCGCAAGACTGCAAGGAGAAGTTATGTCTGAAAATTATATGGTTGAAGTGCCCCTTGAGAAGGTTTACCGGCTTTTGAACATCGGGGCAACGGTATTGGTTTCTGCCGAGCACGAGGGGGTGAGCGATATTATGCCCGCGGCCTGGGCTTGTGCTTTGGACTTGGTGCCGGCCAAGGCAACGGTGGTCATTGACAGTACGCACTTTACGCGTCCCTTGATGGAAAAAAGCGGCTACTTCGCCATGATGCTGCCTACGGCCCAAATTGTGCGCGAAACGCTCAATTTGGGTTCGGTCAGTAAGTACGATAAGCCCGATAAGGTAGAGGCGAGCGGCGCGAAGCTCTTTACGATGCCGGGGTATGCCATGCCGATGGTTGAAGGGTGCGCCGCCTGGATGGTCTTTAAGATCATTCCCGAAGCGCATAACGAAAGCACCTATGATCTGTTTATTGGTGAATGCGTTGCCGCATGGGCCGATAAGCGCGTCTTCTCCGAAGGACATTGGCACTTTGAGGATGCCCCGAAGCAGATGAGCACGCTGCACTATGTTGCGGGCGGTCATTTCTATACCATGGGGGATCCGATCGATATCAAGGGAATCCTGGAAGACGAATAGTCCATGGATTTTCTAACGCCGGCCGAAGGATTGTGGGCGCTTTTTGCGTCGGCTTTTATTTCGGCCACGATCATGCCGGGCGGAAGCGAAGTGCTTCTCGTGGCGCTCGTGCACGCCTATCCCGAAGAGGGGGTGCGGGCCTTGGCGGTTGCAAGCCTGGGCAACACGTTGGGCGCGATGACAAGCTACGGCATCGGCCGGCTTTTCCCTAACAAGGTCCAAGGGCGCGCCGTTGCCTGGTGCAGAAAGTACGGGGCGTGGGCGCTCTTTTTTTCTTGGGTGCCGGTCGTGGGCGACGCTTTGGCTGTTGCGGGTGGCTGGCTTCGCATCGGCTGGGTGAAGAGCCTATTGATCCTTGCGGCCGGGAAGACGGCCCGATATGCGGTTATTTTGGCGGGCTACTATCAACTTTTTTAATGCAATCCGTTCTTTTTCCAAAAAACGCCTCTAGCTTTTGCTTAATGACTTTCAAGCAGAAAACTGAGATACCCAAAATATTGAATGCGGTACCTTTGAGATCCGTACCGACATGCCGTCATGACCGAACCCTGAAGGATGTGTTCGCCAAATCCCGTTGTAATTTTTAGCCAAATTCGGTTATGAAATTTGGCCAAATACGGTTATAACTTTTAGCCAAATACGGAAGTTTGTCTTTTGCAGTGGAAATTGGAGATTCGTTTTCCTAAATTTATCAATATGTTGAACTACAAACCGAGAATTGTTGACTCGCTTTTGAAAAAAGTTGGCGTGTATCGGTGCAGTGCTTATTGAAGGCCACAGGCCCGCGGGATTTGCTTTTCAATCCGGAAACATTCGGCTTTATTTTTGAGACGTTTTGCATGCGAGATCTTCGCGTTTACGCTGAAGCATTAGATGCTTCGGTCTATCACTTTCGTGACAAGAACGAGTTAGAATGCGACGCTGTGTTGCATCGTCGCGATGGCCGCTACGGCCTCATTGAAATCAAGCTTGGAAGCGCGAAAGGCATAGAAGACGGCGCCAAGACGTTGACGACTTTGGCAGATAAAATTGACACGAATGCCATGCATTCGCCGTCATTTCTGATGATTCTGACACCATCGGGCGACTTTGCCTACCGTCGAGATGACGGCATCCTGGTCGTTCCGGTCGGCTGTTTGAAGCCGTAGAAGGAGAAAAACGGCCTCTTTTTCGATTGCGACGGCTTTTTGGGGGACGTTTGACTTGCATTGCTCTTGAAGGTCATAGACGCATGGATTCTTTGGATGATAGATTCTGTTTATGCGGCTACGAATTTTTTGAGGTTTGCATCATTTTCGGTGTTTTTTCTGTTGGTTTTACTGCTTTTTTCCCTAAGATATGAGAATTTTAATTTCTAACGATGACGGCTATTCTGCGGCCGGTATCCGGGCGCTTGCCCGAGCCATGAAGCGCTTTGGCGAAGTTACGGTGGTAGCGCCCGAATTTAACCAAAGCGGTTCGAGCAATTCGCTTACGCTGACGCGTCCGCTTTTGGTACAAGAAATCGAAGAGCGCGTTTTTGCCGTGAACGGTACGCCGAGCGACTCGGTGCATTTGGCTTTAACCGGGCTTTTGGATGAAAAGCCCGACTTGCTTCTTTCGGGCATTAACTGCGGCCAAAACATGGGCGAAGATACCATGTATTCCGGTACGGTGGCCGCGGCCATTGAAGGCTACTTTTTCGGCATTGACTCGATTGCCTTTTCGCAAATCGAGCGCGGCTGGGCCCATTTGGATTCCGCTGTCAAAGTGGCTGAACTCATTGTCGAGAAATTCTTGCAGCAAAAGGACGAACGCCAACCCGCGCGCCTTTTAAACGTCAACATTCCTAATTTGCCTTATGAGGCATTGCAAGGCATCGTGGCCACGCGCTTAGGCCGGCGCCATCATGCCGAAAGCGTCATTCGGGAGGTGAGCCCGAGGGGCTTTCCGATTTATTGGATTGGCGCGGCCGGTCAACCCATGGACTGCGGCGAAGGAACCGATTTCTGGGCCGTGAAGTCCAATGCCGTTTCGGTGACGCCGCTTCAAGTGGATTTGACGAACTATTCGGCGGTGAGTTCGGTGGCTTCGTGGTTGAACCAATAAGTCGGTACAATTAACCTGTTGGTTTTTGTGGTGAGGTTTTTATGAAGATTCGTCTTTTGGTGAGTGCTGTGGCGGCAGCGGCTGTCTTGGCCGGCTGCGCCTTGCAGGACGTGGGAGCCCCGATTGTCGATCGTTCGGGCGGTTCCTCCTTTACGCCGAGCACGCCGGTATCGACTACCGGTGAAACGTATGTTGTGCAGCCCGGAGATACGCTTTATCGTATTGCCGTTAATCACGGGTGCGACCCGACGGAATTGGCTCGCGCCAACGGCATTACCGATCCGACCCAGGTTTCCGTGGGGACGGTGTTGAATTTGACGGCGGCCCGCACCTCGCCCGTACAGTCTTTGGCCGTGGATGCGGTCACCGGCAGCGATCAGCAGGCTGTGATCGTGGGCGACCCGGCGATGCAAACGGGCAGTAACACCGCTGTCATCCAAGGCGGTGACGGCACGAGCGTTTCCATCGTGGATTCGACGACTGCCGTGCCGGCGGCTGGCGCTCAAAAGGTGCTCGGCAACACACGGCTATCATGGCCTGTGGCTCGCGGCCCGATTTTGACGCAATTTTCCGATGCCGACAGCAAGGGCATTGAAATCGGCGGGCAGATGGGCTCGGAAGTTCGTGCTGCCGCGGCCGGCCGCGTGATCTATACCGGTGAAAATGTGAGTGGCTACGGTAAGCTCATCATTATCACGCACGGACCGGGCGCTGTGACGGTTTACGGCCACAATAGCGAATTGCTTGTCAAGCGCGGCGACAATGTCACCAACGGTCAAGTCATTGCCAAGATGGGCAACTCCGACAGCCGTACGGTGAACCTGCTTTTTGAAGTACGCTACAACGACAAGCCTGTCAATCCGCTCGAATACCTGCCGCAATAGTGGCCCCAAGGTATTCATAGCAATCTCGCATCGCACGCGGCAAGCCTTATTGATGTCCGGCTTTACCGCGTGCTTTTTCTGTCTTTTTAGGGATGATTCAAGATGGCAAGAGCCCCGAAAGTTTTAGAAAAATTCACCGTTGACATTGAGTCGCTCGACCAGGACGGCCGAGGCGTGGCTCACCGTGAAGGCAAGGCCGTATTTGTGGAAGGCGCCTTGCCCGGAGAAACGGTGGTCTATGAACGCTACCGCAACAAAAATAGTTACGAGTGCGGACGCGCTGTGGAGATTCTCAAGGAGTCTTCGATGCGCGTTAAGCCTGCGTGCAAGCATTTCGGCTTGCAGCCCGGCTGCTGCGGGGGGTGCGCCATGCAGCACTTGGATCCTAATGCCCAGGTGGCCATCAAGCAGCGCGTGATGCTTGACGCTCTTTGGCATATCGGCAAGGTCAAGCCCGAAATGATCTTGGCGCCGATTTTCGGTCCCTTCTGGGGTTACCGGCACCGTGCCCGCTTGACCGTGCGCGATGTGGAGAAAAAAGGCGGCGTACTGGTGGGCTTTCATGAGCGCTCGTCAAGCTACGTGGCCGACATGACCGAGTGCAAAATTCTGCCCCGGCGCGTGAGCGACCTCTTGGTGCCTTTGCGCCATTTGGTGGAAAGTTTGTCAATTCGCCAGCGCGTGCCGCAAATTGAAGTGGCCATGGGCGGCAACGGCGTGATCGCCTTGGTATTTCGTATTTTGGAGCCGTTAACCGAGGCGGATTCGGCAAAACTGGAAGCCTTCTCGCTGGAGTATGGGGTTTGCATTTGGCTGCAGCCCAAAGGACCGGACTCGTGTTACCCGATGCATCCGGCCGATCTGACGGCCTTAAAGCTCGAACTGCCGGAATTCGGCGTTCACATTGTCTTTAAGCCCACGGACTTTACCCAAGTGAACCATCGCTTAAATGAGACCATGGTCTCGCGAGCGATTCATCTCTTGGACGTGCATCCGGATCATCACGTAGCAGACTTTTTCTGCGGTTTGGGTAACTTTACGCTGCCTTTGGCCGTGCGCGCCCAAAAGGTGGTGGGTATCGAAGGAAGTGACCAGTTGGTCGAACGCGCTAAAGCCGGTGCTGCGGATAATTACTTGGCGGACAAAACGGAATTTGTGGCCCGCAACCTCTTTACCTGGAGTACCGATGATTGGGATCAGCTTTGGGAGAAGATGGGCGGTATTGATCGTGTCTTAATCGATCCGCCGCGCGAAGGGGCGCTTGAAGTGGCTAGAACGCTGGCGGCAACGGATAAGCGTCCGGCCCGCTTGGTTTACGTTTCCTGCAATCCGGCTACATTGGCTCGGGATTGTGCCATTTTGCATCACGAAGGCGGCTGGCACATCCGGGCAGCCGGCGTCATGAACATGTTCCCGCACACGGCGCACGTTGAAAGTATGGCGGTTTTGGAGCCGGGGCCTAAGCCCGTTAGGGTTGAAGAACCGTGACGCCTTCTGAAGAAAAAGAAGAAGCGTGAAATTTGTAGCCCGATTTTTTAGAAAGTCCTCGCCGAAATAGCGGGACTTCCCGTATTTAGGGCTTTTACTTTGTTATTGGGTTATCGGTTGTAGGTGTGAAAGCACTAGCAAACATAGTCAAGGTATAAGCCCGTACGGCTTAATGGACGATCAAGATCAAAACGCTCGATGCAGAACAAAAATCCCTTTGGTCATGCACCGAGCGTTGTTTTAGTTAGCCGTTAAATTATCAGAAGACATATCTTGCGCCAATGCTGTAACGATAGTCGTCCTGATAATCGTCGCCGTTGGCGCGCTCAAGGTTGCCGTACAGATAAAGCGCATCTGAAGCGTTAATCTGGAACCCAAGGCCATAACTTACCCAGGTGCCGTCAAGCTCATTGCTAAAGTATGTCTTGTCGTAACCGTCATATGCCGCTGAGAAGTCATTGTCTCCGAGGAATTCATGATTCAAAGAGGCATGTAGGTAGACACTTCCGGTTTCTTTGGGGAAACTGGCTCCAACACGTGCACCAAGACGTCCGACAAGTGTTTGGAAATCGTCCTGCTCAACTTTGACTTTACTCGAAGTAGAGAAGTCATCGCCGAAGACATAACCATAGGCCAGTTCTGCTTGCGGCTCAACATAGAATGTGGGAGTGACGCTCCAGTGATAGCCCGTTTCGACAGAAAGGGCCAAAGCCGTATTGTCATAGGAGCCGTCAAAGAGTCTGCCCGAAGAGGTATAGGTCTCGATGTCAGTTGACAGACGTCCGATGCGTCCTACTACATCAACATAACCGCCGCAATCAAAGAAACCGCTTGCATAGGCAGCTAACGAATAAGTATTGCCGTCAGCAGAGCCGTTCGAAATGTCGCCATCCATGTTGGTATAGCTGAAGGCTCCGCCCACGATCCAGTTGTTACCGACAGTAGCGTCAGCACCTACCTGAATAGTGTTCATCTTGACTTCCGTTGTTACGGTATCGGTCACCTTGCTGTCTGCGCCATAAATGCGTGCCCAAGCGCCGGCGGCTTCGAGATGGTCTCGGACTTCACCAAGTCTCTGGCTGAGATGATTCGTTTCGTAACGCCAGTTGGCAAGCGTGGCCGCATTGAACTGTTTCAGGGCGCTCATGGTCATGCTTTCACCCGTAGAAGAAAAAACCATGTTTCCGCTTTCATCAAACGTTGCCGTACCGCCTCCATTCACTAAACCGTCGCCGACTTTGGTCGTAAAAGTATTTTCAGAATCCTTCACCATTTCAGCCACTTTTTCGAAGGCTCCGCTTGTACCCAGCGTATCTGCATCGATGCCGCTTGTCTCATAGATGAGGTTGTCCGATTGATTACTTTCAATAACTACGCCCTTTTCGACGGTGTTGATGCGAATAGTATTTCCGCTACCGGCTAATGTCCCGATCGTCATACTCCCTTCACTTTGAATCTCAGCATTGACGCCGTCTACCGATTGGATTGAGAGCCCGTCGAAAGCTGGCGTAGCTTTATCTTCACCGTCAACTTGACGAGTGCCTCCGACATTCTTGAAATTAGCCCCGTTTTCTAAGTTCAGGTTCTTAATGCTGGCTGTCGAATTGACACCATCAAAAGTACCGCGATTTTGCAATACAATGGTGCTATCTTTAGTAACACTTACATCACCTAGTGCCAGAGAGGAATCCTCACCATTGGCCCATGTGCTAACGACGGCATCACCGGTAATGCTCATACTGTTAACGGTCAGTGCTCCATAGCTCTGCAGATAGGCGTTTTCATTCGTATTCATCGTTACCTGATCAATGACAGTGCCGCTGCTTCCGGATCTCATCTGAACCTTGCCGCTGTCATTAATAATCAGATGATTCAGCGCATCATTTTCGCCGCTGGCAAGGTTGCCGGTTTCGACAATGAGCGTTCCGTTATTTTGTACTTCAAGCTCATTGGTTACCGAGGTGTCGTTGTAGAGGGCTGTCATGCCGTTTACGACCATGTTCTCACTCATAAATTTGGAGCGGATTTCCAGATATTCTGCAACCATGTTTGCCGTTTTGCCAATAATGACTGTCCCAGAGCCTCCTATGCCGCTGCTAAAGTAGGCATCGCCTGCGACACTAAGCTCACTGTCGGCTGTTTCAACAGAAATCGAACTGACAGCGATATCAGCTGTGCCTATTAACCAGATTGCAAAATAGTTAACAATCTGTTATAATTCGGCTATGAAAGCAAAAGATGCACGCCGCCATAGTCCTGAAAAACTCGAAGTCCTTCGTGAACGTGGTTTTGCCATGCGTCGCGAAGG
>DVNT01000044.1 GCA_018714185.1 Candidatus Aphodousia gallistercoris
AGCGCTACGTTGAATCGCAGGGCACCCGGGGCCGTCATTCCTCCCCGCCCTCAGAGGGCGAGGGCTCCTGACGGCTTTCAGCTGAGCTAAGAAGACTGCACCTTGGAGGTGATCTCCTTGACTAAATTGCCGGCCCGAGTTTGCTCAAGCGCTTTCGGATCGGTCTTGCGTAAAATCGTCATGGCCGAAGCAATCATGCTACCCATATCGCCCATATTGGCCGGCAACAAAACCGTATTGGTTTCTTTTGCCACATTGGAGAAGGCATCCACGTAGCGCTCGGCAACTTTCAAGTTCACGGCATCCATACCGCCCGGAGCTTGGCTTGCCTCGGCAATCTGACGAATCGCTTCAGCCGTGGCTTTGGCAATCGCAAGCGTTGCCGCGGCCTCGCCTTCGGCCTTATTGATGGCCGCCTGCTTTTCACCTTCGGATTCGGCAATCGCCGCCTCTTTAGCACCGGTCGCTAAATTGATTTGCTCTTGCTTGCGGCCTTCTGAAGCTGCTACCACCGCGCGCTTTTCGCGTTCGGCCGTAATCTGTTGCTGCATGGCCTGCAAAATAACAGCCGGCGGCGTCAAGTCTTTAATTTCGTAGCGTAGCACCTTCACGCCCCAGTTTAGGGCTGCCTCATCAATGGCGCTCACGACCGACTGGTTAATCAAATCGCGCTCTTCAAAGGTTTTATCCAGCTCCATCTTGCCGATGACGCTACGAAGCGTGGTTTGCGCCAATTGCGTAATGGCGATGATGTAGTTACTTGTGCCGTAACTAGCCCGCTTAGGGTCGGTGACTTGGAAAAAGAGCACGCCGTCGACCGAGAGCTGGGTATTATCCTTCGTAATGCAAACTTGGCTCGGCGTATCCAATGGAATTTCCTTCAGCGAGTGCTTGTAGGCGACACGATCAATAAAAGGAATCACCACGTTGAGTCCCGGAGAAAGAACGGCATGGAATTTGCCAAGGCGCTCAACAATCCAAGCATTTTGCTGAGGCACTACTTTAATCGCTTGCACGGCAAAAACGATAGCCAGCACCGCCAGTACCAAAGTGAAGGTCATAAATCCGCTCATAACCAATCTCCCTTAGCCGTTAGAGGCTTTTTCCAAAATAAGCACGTTGCCTTGAACCGAAACGATGCGATGCAGTCCGGTTTGCAACTGATCGGAATTTTTTGCCCGCGCTTCCCACTGCGCCCCCCGGTATTGCACCAAGGTGCGGGCGCCTTCAGACCAACGGTCAACTCGGACGAGCTGGCCTTCGTCAAGGTGCTGCAACGAACGGGCTTGTTGGTCGGTATCGAGGGCTAGAGAACGAAGGCGGCGAACCCAGAGGCTGCCGGCAATAGAAATTGCTGCGAAAGCCACAACCTGCCACTCCAAGGCAATGTCGAAAAAAGCGCACCCGGAGGCAACCAAGGCGGCGGCAGCTAACACCAACAGATAAAACGTCGAAGCCATCAACTCGATGATACCGAGTACGACAGCCGCAATTAACCATAAAACAGTGGCGCTCAGAGTCATAAACGGCTCCTCATATCTTTTGAGTATTAGTTTAGACTCTTTTGAGCGCCAATAAAACCGACAGGCAAGTTCTTTCGGCTAATCCGATGAAGCCGTCTTACGCCGATAGTAACCCACACTGTAAAAAAGAAGATTTTTCGCCATCTCTTTGCGTAAATCCAAGCACATGATGTTGCTCATGACCGCACCGGAGGCATCCTTAAAGAATTCCCGATCGCCGTCTTTGCTCGTTAAGGCGATAATCCGAACTTCTTCGTTAATCTTGCGTACCTCTTCGATGATCTTTCGCTCTTGGATCGCATCGCCAATAGTCAAGATCACGAGCTCGGCCTTTTCAACCCAAGCACGGTCGAGCACCTCATGCTGGGTCGCGTCGCCTAAGACAAAGTTACGCTTTAATTCATCATCGGTGACCAAGTTGACGTTCTTTTCAATCACAAAAGACGGAATGCCTTTGTCTTCAAAGGCATCGTAAATATCGCGCCCCATGGCTCCGGCGCCGATAATAATGACCGGACCTTTGACCTTTTGGTTGGAAGTGGTCGGCGAAAGCACCACCGGATCCGGCAATGGCTTTTCCGGGCTAATGCGATTGACAAGCGGATCAACCGCACGAAACAGCAACGGGTTTAACGCAATCGAAATAATGGCACCGGCCAAAATCAGCGTCATGCCTTCATCAGGCAACAGCCCCAGCGACTTGCCCAACGCTGCCAAGATAAAGGAGAATTCCCCAACCTGCGAAAGCGCCGCCCCGACCGTCAAAGCATAGCGCCAGGAGTAGCCCAAAATCTTGACCAACGCCGTAGCCACAATGTTCTTGCCGAACATAATGATGAACACAACGCAGAGCACCTTCAAAGGCTCCTTCACAAGAATCGTCGGATCAAAAAGCATGCCGACGCCCAAGAAAAAGATCACCGAGAAAGCGTCCTGCAAGGGCAACGTATCCTGGGCGGCCTGGTGCGCGTATTCGCTTTCACGCATCATCATGCCCGCAAAGAAGGCTCCCAAGGCAAAGGAAACTTTGAAAATTTCAGCCGAAGCATAGGCTACGCCGATCGCAATGGCGATTACCGAGAGGGTAAAAATTTCACGCGAGCCGGTTTTGGCAGCCTGCATCAACGCCCAAGGCAAGACGCGGCGCCCGAAAATAACCATGCACACCACAAAGCCCACGATAAGCATGCCCGTTTCCAACATGGCGGCCGTCAGGCTCTGATCTCCGTTACCGGAGACTTCGGGATTTAAAACGCTGGCCAAACTCGGCAGCAGCACCAATAGCAGCACCGTCACAATGTCTTCAACGACCAACCAGCCGACAGCAACCTGACCCTCGCCGGTTTCAAGCGAGCCGTGCGCTTCCAAGCCCTTGAGCAGCACAACCGTTGAAGCGCACGACAGGCATAAGCCCAAAATGATCGAGGAACCCAGATCCCAGCCCCAGAGATGGGCAACGCCGCTACCGAGTAAGGTAGCCACTGCCATTTGCGCAACCGCACCGGGCACGGCGATATTTTTTACTCGCAACAAGTCATGCAGTGAGAAATGCAGTCCCACGCCGAACATCAAAAGCACCACACCGATTTCCGACAGTTGCGAGGCCAAACTCACATCGCCCACAAAACCGGGAGTGGTCGGTGCAATACAGATACCGGCGAGCAAATAGCCGACCAAGGCCGGCATTCTCAAACGACTGGCGACATAGCCCAAAACCAAGGCCAGGCCGAGCCCCCAAGCCAAGGTGGCAATCAAAGCGATTCCGTGTTCCACTGCGCTGCCCTAAAGGAAAAAATGGTGAATGAAAAGACAAAACCGGAATGTGTAAGTATATGGATTTCTAAGTGAAAATAAATGAACTTTTCAAGAAAATAAGAAACTAATTTTTTCTGAGCCCAACCGCCGCCGAAAATGGGCGGCGGTCAGCCGAAAAAGTGGTTTACGCCACCGGTACGTACGACCACAGCAGCACCAAAATCACCTGTCCGCTTAAAATCCTCACGAACATGGCCAGAGGGTAAACGGTGGAATACGCCACCACGCACGAAGGCCTTTCCGAAAGTGTTGCCGCATAGGAAAGGATCGGCGTATTGGTACCGATCCCCGCCAGCAACCCCATGATGGCGTGGAAATTGAGCTTGAAGTAGCGTCGAGCCACAATCCCCATGATAATTTGGGGCAAATAGGTAATCGCTAAGCCCATGAGCATGTAGTAAAAACCGTGCCCGTTCATGAGAGCGGCCACGAAGTTCTCCCCGGCCGTCAAGCCGACGCTGGCTAAAAACAGCGCCAAGCCCATCTCGCGAAGCATGAGGTTGGCCGAATTCGTTGTATACGTTGCCAAGTGAAAGAAAGCCCCGTACCGGCCGAGGATAATGGCCACAATCAGCGGACCGCCGGCCAAGCCGAGTTTAAGCGGCGTGGGCATGCCGGGAATGGCCAACGGGATCGAACCGAAAAAAACGCCCACCAGCATGCCGATAAAAATCGCAATCCAGTTCGGCTGCTCCAGCTCTTTCGTGCGGTTGCCGAGGTGTTCGGATAAGCGCTTGATTGCAGTGACAGGGCCGACGCACTGCAAAACGTCACCCACTTGGATATGCAAGTTGTTGTACGGGAAAAGCTGCATGCCGGCGCGATATACGCGAGCCACATTCACGCCATCCTGAAAGTTAAGCTCCAGATCCCCGATGGTCGAACCGGTCAGCTCCTGTCGGGTAACGACCAAACGACGGCTCACAAGCGGCGAAGGCTCCGTCGCCAAGTCAATGCGTTCGTCTTCTTTGCCGAGAGCCCGCACGATATCCATCTTATTGTCCGGTGTTGCCACTATGCGCAACGTATCGCCTACGTGCACTGCCACACTGCCCGAAGCACTGGAAATTTCCCGCTTGTGCATTACGCGCGAACAGATAAAGGGACGCGGAATGCGCTCATGAATCTGCTTGAGCGTGAGTCCGTCCAAAATATGATTAGTCACGTAGACGTGAAAGCTCACCGGCGCATTGCTCATCTCCTTTTCTTCGTCATCCCAATGGCGGTCTTCTTCTTTGAGGTCAATCTTAAAAAGCTTGCGAAGAAAGAGCGAAACGGGAATAAGGGAAATCAAGGCCAAGGGATAGGCGCAGGCATAACCCACGGCAATGTCTTCGCCGACGTAATGCATTTCAGCCAATGCTTCTTGTGTGGCACCTAAAGCAGGCGTATTGGTAACGGCCCCGAAGAGAATACCCATCATTTGGGCGATGGTCACCGAGTCGGAAAACAGGAAAAAAAGCCCGACGGCAATCAACATGCCGAGCAGGCAGCCCACGAGCATTAGGCCGTTTAAAACGATGCCTACACTTTTAAAGGAAGAGAAAAAGGACGGACCGACCTGCAAACCGATAAAGAAGATGAAGATCATCAAACCGAAATCGCGTGCAAACCCCAACACGTCCATATTGACTTTGACACCGAAATAGCTTGCTGCCAGGCCGACAAACAAAACCACGATGCTACCGAACGCGACGCCGAAGACGCGGATTTTGCCGAGAATCATGCCCAGGGCGCAAATCGATACGTACACCGCAATAATATGCGCAATGGAGTTCGGGTCGGTTAATAGGGTCTGCAACCATTGCATGGTCAATCTCCGAAAATATCCCCTCAACATGGAAAAGGGCTCGGAGACAAAAGTCCCGGAGCCCAAACCCCTTATGAAAGGATGCTAATAAGAGGGGTGACAACCTTAGAAGGAAATGAAAAAACTACAGCGATGAGCATTTTCATCTAGGGCCATCATGCACAATAATAGGTAAATGCAAGTATAAAGAATGGGAAGGGAAAATAACCGTTCGGATATTCCCTAAGATGACGCCTAACAAAAAGGCCTCCCGTTTCAAGAGAAGCCTTCTTGTCGCCGGTTTTGGGCGCCGCACAAGGAGGCGCCCGTCTACTTAAGCGAGTTTATTTCCGGGTGACGGTAGCCAAGCGGCGCCACGTATTCACCACGGTATCCGGGTTCAAGGAAATGGATTCAATGCCTTCATCCATTAACCATTGAGCCAAATCTTCGTGGTCGGACGGGCCTTGGCCGCAGATGCCGACATACTTGCCGCGGGCACGGCAGGCGCGAATGGCCATCGAGAGCATGATCTTGACAGCTTCATTGCGTTCGTCAAAGCTAGCTGCAACCAAACCGGAGTCACGGTCCAAACCTAACGTGAGCTGCGTCATGTCGTTAGAGCCGATCGAGAAGCCGTCGAAATAATCGAGGAACTTATCGGCCAACACGGCATTAGACGGAATTTCGCACATCATGTTCACACGCAAGCCGTTTTCACCGCGCTTTAAGCCGTTGCGTTCCATGATTTCGATCGTCTGACGGGCTTCGTCAACCGTGCGAACGAAGGGCACCATCAATTCCACGTTGGTCAAACCCATGGTGTCGCGCACAAACTTCATGGCGCGGCACTCCATGCGGAAGCATTCGGCAAAGCTGTTGGCAATGTAGCGGGAAGCACCGCGGAAACCCAACATGGGGTTTTCTTCATCGGGTTCGTAGCGATTGCCGCCGATCAACTTCTTGTATTCGTTGCTCTTGAAGTCGGACAAGCGAACGATCACCTTCTTCGGCCAGAATGCGGCAGCGATCGTTGCCACGCCTTCGGCCAACTTGCTCTCAAAGAAATCGACCGGGCTCTTGTAGCCGGCGCTCAAGCGTTCAACCGCATCGCGCAATTCGCCGTCCACGTTCGGGTAGTCCAAAACCACCTTCGGGTGGATGCCGATATTGTTGTTGATGATGAATTCCAAGCGGGCCAAGCCGACACCCTTATTCGGGATGGATTGGAATTCAAAGGCAAGCTGCGGATTGCCGACATTCATCATGATCTTCACGGGAATATCGGGCAAAGCACCGCGCTGCACTTCTTCGATTTCCACTTCTTGGCGGCCCTCGTAGATCTTACCGGTGTCGCCTTCGGCGCAGGAGACCGTGACTTCTTCGTTCTCGGTCAAGCGTTCGGTTGCATCACCGCAACCCACCACCGCGGGAATACCCAATTCACGAGCAATAATAGCCGCGTGGCAGGTACGGCCGCCGCGGTTGGTGACAATGGCGCTCGCACGCTTCATGACCGGTTCCCAGTTCGGATCAGTCATATCCGTGACGAGCACGTCGCCCTTTTGCACGCGTTCCATTTCGCTTGCGTCAGCCACAATGCGCACCGGCCCCATGCCGATCTTTTGACCGATCGCGCGGCCGGTCACCAAAAGCTTACCCTTGCTCTTTAAGGTAAAGCGTTGTTGGACATCGGCCTTGTTCTGGCGGCTCTTCACCGTTTCAGGGCGGGCTTGCAAGATATAGATCTTGCCGTCGATACCGTCTTTACCCCATTCGATATCCATCGGACGGCCGTAGTGCTTTTCAATGATCGTAGCGAACTTGGCCAGTTCAATCACGTCATCGTCGGTAATGGCAAAATGACGGCGGTCTTCGTCGCTCACATCCACCGTGCGAACGGAGCGGCCGCTCTTGGCACCTTCCGGATCGAATTCCATCTTGATGAGCTTGCTGCCCAAGTTGCGGCGGATGATCGGGAAGTTACCCTTTTCGAGCATGGGCTTATGAACATAGAATTCATCGGGATTGACGGCGCCTTGCACCACCGTTTCGCCCAAACCGTAGCTAGCCGTAATAAACACGACTTGATCGAAACCGCTTTCGGTATCGAGCGTGAACATCACGCCGGCAGCCCCCTTGTCGGAGCGGCACATGCGCTGCACACCGGCAGACAAGGCCACTTCAGAGTGCATGAAGCCCTTGTGCACGCGGTAGCTGATCGCGCGGTCGTTATAAAGCGAAGCAAACACTTCGCGCATGCGCGAAAGCACTTGATCGATACCGACCACGTTCAAATAAGTTTCTTGCTGACCGGCAAAAGAGGCATCGGGCAAGTCTTCGGCCGTGGCCGAGGAGCGCACGGCAACGCTGATTTCTTCTTGACCGTCTTTTAGCCAATCGTAAAATTCGCGGATTTCTGCTTCGAGCGCCTGAGGGAAGGGAGCCTGTTCGATCATTTGTCGAATTTCGGCACCGGCTTGAGCCAAGGCCTTGACGTCCTCGACGTTAAGGTCCTTCAACCGATCATTAATGCGTTGTTCAAGATTGTTTTCACTCAAAAAGAGTCGGAAAGCTTCAGCAGTCGTGGCGAAACCGTCAGGAACACGAATCCCGGCGCTCGTCAGTTGGCTAAGTAACTCACCCAAAGAGGCGTTCTTACCACCAACGCGATCGACGTCGGTCATACGCAGTTGGCTAAACGGATAGACATAACGACCTTGCGGCATTTTCTTCCCCCAAAAGAAAGTTTGGATTGTTAGAATACCTGAATTGTAGCGACAACCGATTCAATTCGGGTAATTTTTTCCAGGACGGACATGTTCAACACTCTTCAACAAAATAGCCAAGCCGCCCAAAAAAGCGGACGGCGTACGGTCTTTATCGTTTCCGATGCTACGGCCATCACGGCCGAAACCCTTGCACACTCGGTACTTACCCAATTTACCGACTTACAATACGATCAAATCCGGATGCCTTTTATCGACACGCCGGAGAAGGCCGCCAGTGCAGCCAAAAAGATCAACGACGTCTATATGAAAACCGGGGTCCGTCCTTTGGTTTTCTCCACGTTCGTCGATGTGAACATTCATAAAACGTTCACGGAGAAGTGCCAGGGCTTTCGCATCGAGTTTTTCCGCTCGTTCATCAAGGAAATCGAGCAGGAAACCGGTTTGAAGTCCGCCCACTCCATGGGACGCAGTCACGTCATTAAGGACGAAGAGAAATACAATCGCCGCATTGAAGCCATCAATTACACGCTCGCACACGATGACGGCCAAACCAATAAAGGCTTAAACGAAGCCGATGTGATTTTGGTCGGTGTTAGCCGTTCGGGCAAAACCCCGACGAGCTTGTTCCTGGCGATGCAATTCGGCGTAAAGGCGGCCAACTACCCGCTCATTCCCGAAGATTTCGAGCGCGGCGAACTGCCTGAAGTTCTGCACGACAAGCGCGAAAAGCTCTTCGGCTTATCGATTTCCCCGGAACGGCTCTCGCAAATCCGTAATGAACGTCGTCCCGGCAGCCACTATGCATCGCTGGAAAACTGCCGCCAAGAGGTCGAAGCGGCTGAAAACTTAATGCGCCGCGAAGGCATCAAGTGGCTTAATTCCACGAGCCGCTCCATTGAAGAAATCTCCGCAACGATCATGGCTGATTTGAATTTACACAACGCCCATCGTATTGATTAACAGCCCTTCATAGGCTAAAAAAGAGCTTGCCCACAAGAAAAAATTCTTTCGGCAAGCTCTTTTTTATCGATCGAAAGCGATTCGAATATACCTATCGGGGTTTTGTTTTATTTCAGAACAAAGCCTTCCCCCAAGTCAAATAGCTCACGGCAATAAAGGCAACAAGCAGCAACGCTTCGGCCATCACCACGGGCTTTAGCGTCTTAAAAAAGTCGCTCTTGAAGTAATCCACGGTAATTGTCAGGCACACATGCGTCGGCGTAATCATCTGACCGGCTACGCCAAACACCATCGCCACGCCGACCAAGTCCAGGTCACCCATCGAAAGCGCCGCCACTATCGGCATGACAATGGCCACGTGCCCCTGGGAGATGCCGGTAAGCACTCCGACAATAAAGGCAATACAACCGATGATAACCGGCACGGGCAAAACGGAACTTTCGAAGGCGCTCACAATTTGAGACAAAAGGCCGGTCGTATCCAAAATTTGGATAAAGAGCAGAATGCACAAAATGTTGGCAAACATCTTGTAGTCTAACGCGCCGACGAAGACTTCCTTGATGCTTACGTGGCGGTTAAAAGCCATCAACACGCCGATCATAGCGACCACGACAATGCCCATTGCCACGGAAGCGTTCAAGTTGAAAGCCACCATGAGAATCACGTTAGCGATCACCGGTGCAAGCGACAAAATAAAATCCACATTATGGCGATGCATTTCTTCACTGGACTCGAGCGTACGCTCGACCGCATCCACCTTCACGGGCCGAATCATGAAAATCCATCCGAGAATAAAGGCGAGCACGGTCAACCATCCCAAATGAATAATCAGGTCGCCCACTTTCACGCCGGCGATGCCGCAGGCCAAAATCATGCCCGGGATAATCGGGCTGGAAAATTCAAAGATGTGCCTGAACCAAAAATTGATAGCCGCCTTGTTTTCCTGGGTTACGGACATGCCCTTGCTGGCTTCTTCCACAATCGGAGCCGAAAAACGCGCCCCGCCGATTGAGGGAAGCAGCCCGAGAAACGCGGGCATCACGGCCAGCGTAAATTTCGGACCGGAAAACATTCGGTAAAGCGCCTGCACCATACCGGCCAAACAACCGCTTTTGCGAAGCTCGATTTCCAGGCAAATCACCAAGTAAAGCGCAATAACCAAGTCGTAGTTTCTCGGCAGGCTCGCCATCTGCACGAGCGCCTGTGTGAGTTCACTGATTTGGGGACCCGTCATGGCCCAAATAAAAAGACCGGCCACCATGATGGCCACGCCGATCGGGCGGCGCAACCTGAGAAGCACCAAGGCGATCGCCATGGCAACGGCAATAATGATAAAAATCGTCATTTTTTGTTGAAAGTGAGAGTGATTCGCTTATCCTACTCGCATCACTTCGGCAATGTCCAGAAAAAACCGGCTCGAACCGAAGTAAGTTCGAACCGGTTTTGGGCAAAAAGCTTAGATTGCTACAGCCCCATGCCCGAGACGATGGCGCGCATGACGACAAGAGAGATCAAAGCAATCACGGGCGGAATTGCCATGATCGTAAAGAGCATCTTGCCTTGAATGCCGATCGTACCCAGGCAGCGCCCCATATAGCCCAGCTGGCCGCCCATGATGAAGATGGCCGGGGCAATCACCGAAAGATCCAAACCGTTGACGATACCCTGCTCAAACAAGGCAACGCCTACGCCCACGCCGCCGCCGATTGACATCCAACCTGCCATCAAAATCATAGCGGACTCGCCCGGCAAGCCGAATAGATTCATCACCGGCTCAAACAAAATGCCGATATATTCCAATAAACCTGAAACCTTGAAGGCCTGAATCAACACGAAGGCCATAACCATGTAGGGCAGAATCGAGCGCGTGGCAATGCCCCAGCCGCGCTGAGCGCCTTGAACGAAAATGTCTGTAATCATCGGTTTGTTGACTGTCGTTGCACTCATGACATATTCCTTTCAATATTTAGTCTTTGATTAACACGGGCACTTGCACGGACGCTTGGCTCGGTGCTGAGGCTTTCTTAGCGGCTCTAATTTGAATCACTCGCATAACGTTAGCGCCGAGCACTTTGGCGGCAAGCAACACCACCAAGCACAAGCCGATGCTCACCGTCATGGCCGGCCGGCCATCGGCACCGACCAAAGCGTAAAAGGCCGCTCCGGTGGTCACGAAGTTGGTAATCGGGGCGCTCGCAACCATTTGGAAAGCTGCGAAGTTGTTGACTTCCGTTTCCGTCAATTCCCCTTCATCCTTCAACTGACGGGTCATGGCAGCACCGCCGTCGGTCGATTGCAGGCAAGCGATTAACGCCAAGGCGGCCGACCCCCTCACGCCGATAATAAAGCGCATGATCGGAGTCATCAGTTGGCGGGCGGCCCGCAAGGCACCGTAATGCTCAAAGACATTGATCATGCCCATGATGAGTAAAACGCCCGGCACGATCGAAGAGAAACCGAAGAGGAAGCCGTCTAAAGCGCCCGTACCGCCGGCACCGCGAAACGACGAAGTGGTCGTGACCAAACCATCAGTGGTTTCCATGACGCCGGTCACAACGCGCCCGGCCTTACCCATTAAAGTGGAATAGTCGAAAATACCCCACCAGTGGTTAACTCCGGCACATAACCCCGAGAAAAACAGCGCGGCTAAAAATAGGGAAATGTAACAGCCGATAGTGACCTTTTCTTCAGGCTTTTTCTCTTGACTCATTTGAATATCCTTTCCAGATTGAGAAGAAACAGAAAGCGACACCCCTGGCTGTCCGGCCTGAGAAGCGCGGCAGGAGTGCAATTTTTCCGAAATAGTTAAGGGAGATTTCATGGCTAATTTCCAATGCTTTAACTTTCTTTGGCTTGCTGCGGAGACACTAATCCCAGAAAACGGATACTTCGATCCCTGCAAAGCCCGCTGATCCGAAGATCAGTCCGCTCGTGTCGTTTTAGAACAGGTAGCTGAAAGCCATAACGGACAACGGGAAACGACAGCGCCGTTGCCCGTTGCTAAAGCTTGAAAAGAAACCCTTGCGGGATAAGACCGCATTGATTTTTGAGGACGAGATCGCGCCCTCATGGGAGTCACCCATGAGACTTTGGCGATGTTTCAAAGATTGGCAGGCAATCATGATTAAACTCGATCTCGTAGTGAAAAGTCCTTCGGCGAAACAACGCAATTGCGTTTTGCCGATTAGTTTGTATTTTTTCCTTTTTCGGAAAAAGCGTCAAGGGCCATTGGGCCAAGAAATTGCCTTGTCATAAGCAATTTTCTCTAAGAGAAAACGAGATCCCTAGGCGATTTTCTGTAGCTTTAAGCTAAAAGAGGCTACCTGCGGGAAAGCAAGCAGCCCCTTATTGACCGGAAGTCGAAATTACTTCGAGAGCGTCTTCACTTCAGCGGACATGGCCACCAATTGTTTGGCGACATCAAAGGCGCGTTGCAAGCCGTCAACCGACAAGCATTCGTAAACGCCGTGATAGTTCATGCCGCCCGTAAAGAGGTTCGGCGTGGGCAAGCCGCGTGCCGACAAGCGGGCACCGTCGGTGCCGCCGCGAACCGGCTTTTCATGAATCTGCACACCGGCACGGCGATAGGCTTCGCGAGCGATATCGCAAACGACGGGATGCTTATCCAAATAGTTCTTCAAGTTGTGGTATTGGACCTTGATATCGGCCGTCACACGATCACCCCAAACTTGGTTCATGTCGGCAACCACTTTGCGGACATATTCCATGCGGTCTTCAAACTTGGTGTTATCGTGATCGCGGATGAGCATGCGAAGATCAACACCGCGCACGGCACCTGAAATGGCCATCGGGTGGAAGAAGCCTTCGTAGAGCTCGGTCTTTTCAGGCACGGATTCAGCCGGCAAGCGGGACATGAAGTCCATAGCCATGCGAAGCGCATTAACCATCTTGCCCTTGGCAGAACCCGGGTGAACGTTCAGGCCTTCGAAATGAACCATCACCATGGCTGCATTAAAGGTTTCGGTTTCAAAGCCGCCTTCTTCATCGCCGTCGTAGGTGTAGGCATACTGGGCACCGAACTCTTCAATATTGAAATTGACCGTACCGCGGCTGATTTCTTCATCAGGGGTAATAGCAAAGCAAAGCTTGGCATGGGGAATTTCCGGATGTTCAATCGCATAGCGGGCGGCTTCCACGCAGATGGCGATACCGGCCTTGTCGTCGGCGCCCAAAAGCGTCGTACCGTCCGTTACCACCAATTGGCGGCCGGCATACTTGCCGACTTCGGGGAAGTTGTCCAACTTCAAGACGATATTCTTTTCCTTATTGAGGACGATGTCGCCGCCTTGATAGTCGATGACGCTCCACTTGGCGGGTTCACCCGAAGCCTCGGGAGATGTGTCCATATGCGCGATCAAACCCATGGCCGGGCATTCTTCGTAACCGGGTGTGGCTTCGATAAAGCCCATAACGATACCGTGTTCGGTCACGTAGACGTTTTTCACTCCGACACTTTCAAATTCAGCCTTGAGCATTTGGGCATAGGCTTTTTGAGCTTCCGTCGACGGCGCGGTCGGGCTCGATGCGTCCGAGGTCGTGTTGTATTGCGTATAAGACAAGAAGCGTTGCAAAATCACAGGAAGCTTAGCAAAGCTCTCGGCGGTGAAATTGCCGTAGTACTCGTGTTTGAGCATGGATACACCTCAAAGAAAAAAGAAATCCCGACGGGATTCGTGGTAAACAAACGTGCCGTATTGTATTCGCGAAAAATAAGGAAAATAGCTTAATTAAGACATTTTCAAAGGTTTCTTGTCCAGCGTCATATTTTCCCAAAAGATTTAAAGAAGGTAAGGGAATACACCATATCTTGTATAAGCCCTTTTACCTATAATTGCCCACGACATTTTGTCAAGAATGGTTTATTCGAACTTTAAAGTTCGAATTTCTATTTTTTGTTTTAATTAATCCACCCCTAGGAGAACGACATGACGTGGACTATGTGGGCGGCCTTAATCGTGGTAGTAGGCACGGTTTGGGCGCTTGTCAAACGCTACGAAACGCGTTTGGTGCTCTTGGTTTCCGGCCTGATTATGACGATCCTTTCCTTGGATCCGATGGCCGCCTTCCAGCAATTCGACAAATCGATGACGAATAACTCGCTCATCATCGTAATCTGCTCATCAATGGGCTTTGCCGCTGTGATGAATCTGACGAAGTGCGACCTGCACTTGGTTTCCCTCTTAACGAAGCCCTTGAACAAGCTGGGTCTTTTGCTTTTGCCGTGCTGCATGGTCGTCACGGGCATTACCTCGCTGGCTATTTCCTCTCTCTCGGGCATGTGCGCCGCTATCGGTCCGACGATCGTTGCCTTGATGATCCGCGCCGGTTTCCGTCCCGCCATGGCTGCCGCCACCGTGATCGCTTCAACGCTTCCTTCCTTCTGGTCTCCGGGTTCCTCGCACAACATCTTCGTTGCTAAATTGGCCGAATGGAACGTGATGGAATTCGTAACGTACACGGGCTTGCGTACGACGATGATCTCCGTATTTTGTATCGTCTGCCTTACGGTCGTGTGCTTCCTTTTCGGTGACTTCAAGAAAGGGGGCTTTGCCAACGACGGCGTGCACAAGACCGACGTTGAATTGCCGGAACACCCGAACGTTCTCTGGGCTTTGGCCCCGCTTTTGCCGGTGATCATCCTCTTCGTGATCGCCTTCTGGTTCCCCAACATCAAGATCAGCGTGGCAACGGCCATGTTGTTCGGCTTCATCTACACGATCATCGTGACGCGTGCTAACCCGACCGACCTGATCAAGAAGTTCTTCGACGGTATGGGCCGCGGCTACGGCAACGTCTTGGGCTTGATCATCGCCGCCGGCGTGTTCGCTGCCGGTTTGCGTACCTGCGGCGTGATCGACGTCTTCGTCGAATACCTCAAGCACTCTTCTGAAGTGGCCAAACTCGGTGCCGCTATCGGCCCGATGGTTCTCGGTATTATGACCGGTTCCGGCGACGCGGCAGGCTTTGCCTTCAATGAAGCCGTTACGCCGCATGCTGCTGAATTCGGCATGACGATCCCCGACTTGGGCTATATCGCCATCGTGTCTGCCACCTTGGGCCGTGTATCTTCTCCGATTGCCGCCGGTGTCATCATCATTGCCGGTATCGCCAACGTCTCGCCCTTGGAAGTGATTAAACGCTCGCTGCCCGTGAATATTGCGGTGATGGTCTTCTTGTACATCATCAGCTGATTTTTCGAGTATAGATGAGCACAGCAGCCGCCGGTCTTAAAAGCCGGCGGTTTTATTTTGCGCAATTTTTGTGTGCCTTCATCCGTTTGAGCTTAGAATTAAAGCCTCGTTTGTTTTATCAAGTCTGCTCTCTTATGACACTGTTTTGGATCAGCACGGCTATTTCGTTAGCCATCGGCTACTTTTGCCTATACGCCATTTGGAGTGCTAACCCTTGGCTTCATTCACTGAGCTCTGCCATCGCTGCCATAAAAACACGGCAATGGGGCTTTAAGGACCTCTATACCCTGCTTTTTGTCGTGCTTATGCCGTTGGCTTCTTTTTGTATATACGACTTTTATATCTTTCCGGCGATCTTTCAAGAATCGTGGCAAGTGTTACTAGCCAGCCTCATTTGTGCTCCCGCTGGCTGGGTTCATATCGGCGTATATTCCTTCGGCAACCTGCTCATTGATACATTTGCCTAATTTGCCATGAATTACATTCTTGTTTTTTTACTATTGGCCCTGGGCGCTTTGCTCGCCTCTAACGGCCTCTCATTTTTATGGGCGGCTCCGGTTGCTTTTATCACGGCCCTGCTCTTTAGCTACCAAGGAAAGTTCTCCAAGCTTGCCGTCAATAAAGACTTAAGTGCACAGGAACGCGCCCGAGCTATGAATAAGCTCACCGTGCTCTACATAGTCGCCTTTGTTGCTTCATTTGCGATCGTTTTAGCCGGTTATTTCGGCTTTTCAATGCTTTAGAAAAACCATGCGATTGGCAAAGTAATACAAGGGAGAAATTTAGCATCATTTTGTTGAAATAAGGCTTGACAAGACCGTTTTGCTCATTAAAATACGGAATTCTTCAGCGCGGGAATAGCTCAGTTGGTAGAGCGCAACCTTGCCAAGGTTGAGGTCGCGAGTTCGAGACTCGTTTCCCGCTCCAAGATCTCTTTAGAGGTTGGGATGGCGCGATAGCAAAGCGGCTATGCAGCGGATTGCAAATCCGTATAGAGCGGTTCGACTCCGCTTCGCGCCTCCATCTCCCCTAAAAGA
>DVNT01000045.1 GCA_018714185.1 Candidatus Aphodousia gallistercoris
GCCTACTTCGCCGCCACAACGGGCGGCGTCACCATTGATATCTTGAAGCGCTACGTTGAATCGCAGGGCACCCGGGGCCGTCATTCCTCCCCGCCCTCAGAGGGCGAGGGCTCCTGACGGCTTTCAGCTGAGCGCCAAATCCACAATGTAATGCCCCAGGGCCCGTTCAAGCACTTCAGGCGGGAAGTAGCCTCCCATTGGACGAGCCCCCGTTTCAATAAGCAGCGGCCCGTCCTCCGGCGTATCCATAATTTCCGTGTGCGACGGTCCGAATTTGAAATCGAGAGCGGTTAGCACCGAAAACGCATAGTCGATGATCTTTTTTTCATGCTCGCTCGGATGGCGAACCAAGGTGGCATAGTTGTAGGCATTGCCAAGATTGCCAATGGGAATTTTGCTGTAGCGCCACATGTCGGTAAGAACATGTTCGCCATGGCGGCTCACCGTATTGACGATATATTCCGTTCCTCGGGCAAACTGCTGAACCAAAACAGACTGGTTGGTACTGCCGAATACGTTGTAGGCGTGAAGAATCCCCCTGAATTTTTCAAGGGCATCTTCTTCCGTATCGCAAAAATGCACGCCCTGAGAGGCCGCTCCGTCCAAAGGCTTTAGAACAATCGGGTAGCGGTTCCAGGCCCGCAACACGGCCCGGCATTCTTCTTCGGACTCCACCGCTTGGGCCCGGATCGCGGGCACACGGGCATTTTCAAGGGCGCGGGTCATCAAAAATTTGTCTCGGCGATTGCGGCTTGATCGGCTGGGATTGCCCGGCAAGCACAAGCGCTCGCTTAAAAGATCTGCATACTCCACGCCAAGCTCGCTTCCGGCAATCACGGCAATGGGCCTATTAACGAGACAGCTTAATAGTTAACAAAACTCAGCCGCATAACGTACGTGTTTATTCTCGAAAATCTTCCTGATCTTGGAAACGCTTTTGGACATCTTAGCCATGAAGCGATGCGTGCGTTCTTTCAGCTTATCAATCGGTGCCGGAGCACGGCTTCGAAGTTCGGTTTTAAGCGCTCGGTTCACGTACTCATCAGGGTTTATTTCAGGGCTGTAAGGCGGTAGGAAAAACAGTTCAATTCGATCTTTGTGTTCTTCTGCCCATTGCTTGACGACTTTGCTTTTGTGCACTCTGAGGTTGTCGACGATCAAAAAAACTTTTCTTTCTTCGTCAGCGATCAAATCTCCTAAAAACTCGACAAAACTGTCCTGGTTCATCGGCTTATCCTGCACCTTAAAACGTAGCAGCCCCTGATTGGAAATGGCTGACACCATGGTGGCCGTTTTCCATCGACCATCGTAACACTCCACTGTGGGAGTGCAGCCTCGAGGCGAATAGCCCGTTACCCAGTTACTATCGTGTTTGATGGCCGTTTCATCAGCCCAGTAGATAATCGCTCCCTCAACCTTGGCCCGTGCGGCTATGGCGGGGTATTCCTCGAGCTTCCATTGTCTGACTTTTTCTGTGTCTTGCTCGATAGCGTGCCGACTTGGGCGTTGTACGCTCAGCCCCCAGCGATGCAAATAAACGCCTACTCTTGATAAGGACAAGTCAATCCGGTAGAGCCTCTTGATCAGAGCTCTAACAGCCCGTCTTGTCCATAGCGCAAAGTCAAACTTCAATTGTTTGGGATTTTTGCTTACAACGTAGCGGCGAATCTCTGCTTCCTGCGCCGGTGTCAACTTGGCTCCAACCCCCTGCGGACGGCCGCGACGGCCCCCAACAGTGGCTTGCTCTTCTGTGCTGGCTTCAGCATTTCGGAACCATTTGTAAACGGTCCCTCGAACAACACCGAGGGCTTTGGCGATTTCAACGACCCGATAGCCTTCGCGACGCATGGCAAAACCACGTTCACGAAGGACTTCGAGTTTTTCAGGACTATGGCGGCGTGCATCTTTTGCTTTCATAGCCGAATTATAACAGATTGTTAACTATTTTGCAATCTGGTTAATATTCTTTTGTTTTTTGGTTTGAGGACGTGTCAACCAATAACAAAAGGGTTATTGACTTTTGACACAAAAGGTAGAAAAGTCAATTAATCTCAGGCAAGCCTTCAGTAAAGCTTGAAATCTAGAAAATATAAGCAAAAACAATTGGTTATTAACTTTGCCCCGGTTCTTCATTTTTTCTTGGGAAGATCTAGGGTAAACCCGATAGGCGATTTTTCTCCCTAGTAGACAATGAAAAAGGTAATTAAGAAGTAGAAACGGTACCGCAAAGAAGCGGTATACAAAGATGGCATCACCCTGTTAAATTAATGAGTGTCTAAATCATAAAAACAGGAAATGATGCCATGACCAATAGTTTACCGACTTCCATCAACGCCTGCGAACGTTATTTCAATGCTCGATTTCCCGGTTACACTTTGGCCAACTTTTACCCTAACGAATTGGGGGTTTTGACTTTTGAACTCCTGCCACTGCAAACGTGGGTCATTTGCCCCAAATGCGGCCTACCGTGTACACGATTTCACGACGTTCGCAAGATAACCATCGTTGACTGGGACATAACCGTTGGTGGACGCATTGAGCTCATTCTTCCGGTTCGACGTTTGCGTTGCAACTGTGGTTGCCGCCGTTCAGAGCCGCAACCTGACTGGATCTATCCGGAGCACCGAATCTCCAAGCGGTTAGCGGCTTGGGTTCAAGTATTGCTGGGCCACCGAATAACCAATTCGGACATCTCGGAGATTACGGGCGTGTCTTGGAATTTTGTTAAAGAGCTGGACAAAGAGGTTCTAAAAACCCATTTTGATAACCCTGACATATCGAAGCTAAAGCACTTGGCTATCGATGAAATCAGCATTCATAAAGGGCACCAATACGCCACCGTCTTTATGGACTTAGACGACAAGTCCATCGTACGGGTTGTCAAGGGAAAGTCTCAAGACGCTATCAGCCCGGTTTTTAAAGAACTTAAGCTCAAGCACGAGAAAGACCCCATTGAGTCGGTTTCTGTGGATATGAATGCCGGTTTCCCCAAGATGGTTAAAAACTACCTGCCCGGCTGTCAACTGGCTTACGACCTCTTTCATGTGATTCAAATCTTCACCAGGGACACTCTCGTAGAAGCCAAGCGTTTTAGCCTGAACAAGTTGCGGCAAGAGTTGCGAGGTTTGAAGAAAACAGAGCGCACTCCCGATGTACTTACCCGGTTCAACACCAACATTAAGGTTCTGAGTAATGCGCAATGGCTACTTGTTAGCAACCAGGGCAACCTCAAACCCAGTGCCAGAGACCGGTTGTTTGAGCTGCGAGAGCACAATCAACTGTTTGCCGATTTATATCCGCTAGCGGAAATGCTTCGAGCGGTGTGGCGAGCCGATACCAAGGAGCATGCTAGAGGACTATTGCAGGAAGTCTGTGACCTATGCTCTGCGATTGCCCAAGAACACGAGTTTGAGGCAATTAAAAGGTTCGGAAAGATGCTCCGCAAGCGGGCTGAAGGCATTATCAACGCATGCGATGTCAGGTATGGAACGAATATGTTGGAAGGGGCTAACAATACAGCTAAAGTCATAAAGCGTCTTGGTTATGGCTACCGAGATTTCGAGTATTTTGCCCTAAAACTGAAAGCGGCCTTCCCCGGGAAGCGCCGTCAACTGGAGGGGAAAAAGCAAGGTTTTCAAGTGGTTTATAAGGGATTGGTAGAAACCCTTGCTTTTCCCCAATAAAAATGAAGAGCCTTTGCCCCGTCTTTTTGAGGTTGGGCTTAAACAATAAAATCCTAGCTGAAATGATCAGTCATCTCCGTCATTAATGGGGGCGGCTGTTTAACGTAAAACGATATCGTCTGCATTTATTTTCTTCCCTCTTTTGAATGCAGCGGTCTGTGCCGAAATAAAAATTTCAGGATTGAGAATATGAAAAAGATAAACGTAAAACCTTTATTTGTCGCTATGATGCTTGCACTTGGTAGTACTTCCGTTTCTGCTGGTGATCCTCCTAGTCAAAATTGGGATACAGGGAAGCAAGGGGAAGATGTTGCATTCAAAGATTATGTGTGGAAAGGGCAAAATGGCGTTTGGGCTGATCAGATTGGCCCTCGTACTCAAGGGGCAGTGATTTCCGGGATTGGCAATAGCGCAACGATTTCTAATGTTACGGTGGATGTGACGGTTGGAGGAAAACAACTAAAGGCCGCCGATGATCCCGATGCTGATGAGAGCACTGCCGAAAACTTAGCCGGATACTACGGAGGTCGAGTTATTACCTCTGACATAGCAAGTGCTCAAGGTTTTGGAACGATTACCATATCGGATAACCAACTTAACTTAAGAGATGTGAGACAAATTCAAGCTGATTTGGGAGACAGTTCTGTCATTCGGTTTTATGGCGGCTTTGCGATTAATGGTACGTCCACAACATCAATAAGTTTAGATCGAAATCGGGTTAACATTGACCAAGCAACCCTTCTTGATGCCACTATTATTGGTGCAGCCACTCCGAAAACAAATGCAGACCTTGCTTTTTCGATGACTGGGAATTCAGTAAAGTTAACGAATTCGAAAGTTAGGACTTTGGATATAGAGGGTGCAAGTACAAATAATGGAAGCATCAGCGCCAATAAGGTTGAACTTGATAATGTAACTGTCTCCGATACATCTTCGGGCGAATCAAACTACATTATCGGCGGGTATACCCGATATGGAGCGGCTACGGATAATGAAGTCATTATCACAGACTCTCGTTTGGCTGATGACTTTATGATTTGGGGTGGTCAATCCGATGCATCATCTCAAAACAAAGTGACTGGAAACAAGGTAACGATAGGTGAACACGTTACAAACACGCAAGGCAAAAGGCTAAGTCTATATCGTTTATTTGGTGGGTATTGGGGGCAAGGGCCGGTATACGACAATCAGGGAGCGTTGCTCACCACTGTTTCTGATGGCCTTGGTGAAAATACATTGAGCCTCTATAGCCCCGTCACAACCAGATATTTCGGCGGCGTCCAACACTTTGAATTTTTCTTGAATTCAGATCTTATCAGCAGCAATGAGGCCGTCTTGGAAGTGACCGGAAATAAGGTCCTCCTGGAGCCTAATCAAAGCACAATCACCGTGGCGACGGTTGGATCGGCTCAACTATCTGGTGGAGACACTGTCAAGCTCATTGATAGTACCAACGGTTTTGTGAAGTTAGATGGTACGGCGTTGGCAGCATCAGACCTTAGTAATATCGCTTCGGCTGATGTGACTTTAGCCAATCATGTTTCGTTGGCCCGTGTGGAGAGCACTCAGTTAGCTCGAGAAGACTACGATCTTCTGCTTCAAGATAACGATACGTCGTTAGTTTTGCAGATTAAGCAAGACGAAACGGGGACCGATCCCGGAACTGAACCCGGTGGCGATGTTCAGCCCGGGACTGACACGGTTAACTCCGAAACCGATGTGCTTATGCAAGCCTCGATCGCCTCTTTAGCTTCGCTTTATGCCTCCGACGACTTGCTGGTAGACACTGCTTTGAAGTCGCGAGCCGGCAAGCGTCTTTCAGGCCCCTTTGCGGCGGCACGGGCCGGTACCTGGAGCAACGACGCCTCCTCGCGCTTTGACACGGACATTTATTCCGGACTCCTTGGTTGGGCTTTTAGTGCCGCCGATGTCGAGTTCGGCCCCTTTGTTGAAATGGGCCGCGGCAACTACGAAGTGTCGCAGGGCGCCGAAGGCCATCACAACTACGTGGGAGCCGGCGTTTACGCCAACTGGCAAACGCCATTCTATGTGCGCCTGACCGGTTACATTAAGGGCGGCGCTATGGAAAACAATTTCCACACGAGCTTGGTGGGTCAAAACGTTGATTTTGACAATACGACGGCTTACTGGGGAGCCCATCTCGGCATGAACCTTGATATTGACCTTACGGAAAAATTCCGGGCTCGTCCCTTCCTGTCGTACTTCTACGATGGACGTGAAAGCGACTCGTTTACGCAAGAAGGCGCAGCCGTGGACGGAGCCACCTGTAATTTCGATACGATCAATGCCCACCGTGTGCAACTCGGTGCTATGTTCGAATACGCGTATAGCGAAACCGCTCGCCCGTATTTCGGCATCACTTACGAGCACGTGATTAAGGCTGAAGCCAAGGGTACGGCCGTGGATTCGCAAGGACAATTGAGCTTGAATTCAAGCGATATTGAAGGCGCCACGGGGATCGTCTCGGCCGGGTGGTCGTATGTGAATCCGACGCAAGAGTTTGAATTTAACTTTGGAGTCAACGGCTATGGCGGTACTCGAAACGGTGTATCTGCCCAAATGAGCGCTAACTGGCTTTTCTAAGCCGGTGAGCTTTTGAAGAGAGTTTTATGCCAACGGGCCGAATCTTTAACGATTCGGCCCAAGCGGCTTCACGAAGGACAAAAAGGTTAATGTTGGACTTGGTAGCGTGCCCAGATGGTGCCGCGGCCGACTTTCTTGACGTCTTTGAGATCAAGCAAGAAAGGCGAGGCTTTACGGTTGATTCCATCGTAGACGCTAGCCATGCCGGCGCGCCCATCAATGGCGGCACTCATCATGACGCTAACCTCGTCAACTAGACCGGCAGCGACCATGGAGCCGTTTAAGTGGCCCCCTCCTAATAGGGCGATGCGCAAAATTCCGAATTGTTCCCGTGCAATTTCCAGTGCCAACCCTAAGTCAACCTCGGAATCGCCTTCAACAATCCAAGAGATGCCTTGTTTTACGAGATAGTCCAAGTATTCCATGGGGCAAGAGCGGGAAGTGATGACAAGAATCGGCAGGCCTTCGATTTTGTTGCTCGGATACTGAAGTTTGCCGTGAGAGTCAACGACCATGGCGAAACCGTCGGCATCACTCGCGATATGCCAAAGCGTACGGTTAACAGGGGTTTTGTCTTCTGCTTCAAAGACTTCGGGCAGCGCATAGTGCATTTGTGCCGTCGTCCGTCCGACAATCTGTGAAGGGCAATTAAGGCTTTTCAGGGCATCGTAATAAACTTGCGAGTCTTCAATCAATTCGGTCATGGCGCAGTCAATGCGACCGTCGACCGACATCATCATGTGCGAAATTACGTAAGGTCTCATAGCAAAACATTGTCAAAAAAACATCGCCCGAAAACGGGCGATGGTGCATTAGCCAATACTATTTGAGTTGATTGTAGTCTTCGTCGCTAACGGGCTCAAGCCATTCGTTGGAAGCGCCTTCGGCGGGGACTTCAACTGCTAAGTGGCAGAACCAACTGTCGCGTGCGGCGCCATGCCAATGTTTGACTTCCGGGGGAATATTGACGACATCACCGGCTTTGAGTTCTTGAGCGGGCTTGCCCCATTCCTGATAGTAGCCCCGTCCGCCCGTGACCAACAAGATTTGTCCGCCTTTGTGGTGGATGTGCCAATTGTTGCGGCACCCCGGTTCAAAGGTCACGTTGCCGATCGCAACGCCCTTAATAGTGAGCATATTCAGGTAGCTCTGGCCGACGAAATATTGGGCATAAGCATCGTTTTTGGGGCCGCGTTCAAAGGGGCCGAGATCTTGTTTTTGCATAGTCACTCCTAAGAAACAGTTTCTCTATCTAACCGAAGAATACTTTAATCATGGGAACGATCTGATGTTAGGAGAAAGGGGGCGATTTTTTGCCTAATTGTCTCGAAAAAGATCCGCCTGAAAGCCATGGATGGTGTATTCTTCGGCTCGAAAAAACAAGAAAACAACAAACAATCCCTATGAAAAAACACCTTTGGGCGCTAAGCCTCGGCACCTTGGCTTTAGGTATCGCCGAATTCTGCATGATGTCCATTTTGACCAATGTTGCCGAGAGCCTCTCGGTAACGATTCCTCAGGCGGGACACTTTATTTCTGCGTATGCTTCGGGCGTTTGTATCGGCGCCATTTTAATGGTGATGTTTGCTCGAAACATGGGCTTGAAAAGCCTGCTCTTACTCATTGTCGGCATCATCTTTTTAGGTAATTTCCTCACGGTTTTTGCTTGGGATTACCCGAGCATGCTGCTTTCGCGCTTAATTGCCGGTTTGCCTCACGGTGCTTATTTCGGTGTGGGCTCGATCGTCACCACGCAGTTGGCAAAAAAAGGCGAAGCTTCTAAAGACGTTTGCCTGATGGTTGCCGGCATGACCGTTGCCAATTTGGTGGGCGTACCGCTGGGAAGTTTTTTGGCTTGGGCGGTGACTTGGCGTGCCGCCTTTATGATCGTGGCCGGCGTTGCCGCCTTGGTTTTTATCGGTATCAAGATCTGGGTACCCGCGTTGCCTGCGCTACCCAATAACGGCTTTGCCGCGCAATTTCGCTTTCTGACGCATCTGACGCCATGGTTGGTGCTTGGCGCTATCGGTTTTGGCAACGGAGGCTTTTTTGCGTTTTATAGCTACGTCAATCCGCTCATGGAGAATCTCTCATCGGTGCCGGCCTCTTTGATGAGCGTTGTCATTACGCTGGCGGGAGCCGGCATGGTGTGCGGAAACCTCTTTGCCGCTAAGCTTTCGAGGCGCTATAGCGATCCGGCTTTAGCATGCTCAGGTCAAGGCGTGCTTTGTGTGATGCTGGCTCTCATCTTTTTCTTTCCGCATTGGTACTGGATTTCGATTCCGCTCATGATCATTGCCGCCGGCTGCGTCTTCTTTATTTCGGGCCCTGAACAGGTATTGATTTTGACCAATGCCAAGGAGGGACAGCTTCTGGCTGCAGCTATGGGGCAGGTCGCCTTTAATTTCGGCAATGCTGTGGGAGCGTGGTTGGGAGGCCTACCTATTGATGCCGGCTACACAGAAAATTGGGCCTGTGTACCGGGAAGCGCTATGGCTTGTGTGGGATTCCTGCTTTTGCTGGCGACATGGAAAATCCATCATACAAAGCGTACTGATCGCTAAAGAAAAAGCGCTTTTTGGGAGTAAACAATTGGCCCGGCAATGCCGGGCCAAAAATTAGAGACTATTAAAAATTTAGAAAAGCCAGTTGGCGCTCATTTGGGCAGATACACCGTTTCGAGTACCGCCGTAGCCGTTGACTCCACAGTTAAATTCAAAGTCTTGCGCCGGATTGACGTAAGACCAGCCGGCCGAGACGATACCCGTGGCACCTTCAATGTCGCTTGAATTCAAGCTCAGTTGCCCTTGCGAATCCACGGCCGTACCGTTGGCTTCAGCCTTAATCACGTGCTCGTAGGTGATACCGAAATACGGGCGAGCGGTTTCGCTATAGGCGTATTCAAACATAGCGCCGAGTTGCACACGGTGGGCATTGATCGTATCGAAATTAAAGGTGGCTCCGTCCACGGCTGCGCCTTCTTGCGTAAACGAGTCGCTTTCACGTCCATCGTAGAAGTA
>DVNT01000046.1 GCA_018714185.1 Candidatus Aphodousia gallistercoris
GCCTTGAAATCCTTTGTGGTACTGGTGACAGCTGCTTGTGACTGTTGGCGGCCTCAAACCGCCAGCAAACGGGCAGAAAAGCCAGTGCTTGGTCAAGGGAAACCTTCCCACTTCAGTGGGGAGTTGTTTAGTAAAGCGGGAGACGCGGCGCCTCTCGCTTTTTTTAATTCAGACGCGTTTAAAGGACGTTTTTGAAATGATTTGGCAAAAATAAGGTCTCTTTTCACCAAGCTCTCATCTTCTCCATCTTTAGCATTTGAACTAGGAATTTTCCGGTTTAGGGGAGCATGTCATGTTGTCGAACAAGAAAACTTTATTTTTAGCCTTGATGGCCGGCGGGCTTGTGTTTTCCAGTGCCCAAGCGCAGCTTCAAATTAAGCCGTTGGCTCAGCCGATTACGTTGGTGGAACAAGGCAGCTTCGCCGCGGGCGGAACCGTGGTGCAGAATAAGGGGCAATTTGACCCGTATACCTTAGGTCCGGAAGGCCAAACGCTTCACGGAGACCATGCCTATGTTTTTTATCAGGTGCCGCAAAATGCAACGGGCTTGCCGCTCGTGTTTTTGCACGGAGCCGGCCAGTCCGGAAAAACCTGGGAAACAACGCCTGACGGGCGAGAAGGTTTTCAGACGATATTTTTGAGAAAAGGCTATCCCGTGTATTTGGTGGATCAACCCAGACGTGGCCGGGCCGGCAACGCCACCGTTGCGTCTGAAATTGCAGCTACGCCCATGGACCAAACGTGGTTTGATACGTTTCGCGTCGGCCTTTACCCGAAGTATTTTGACAATGTCGCTTTTCCCAAGGATCCAGAGTCCCTCAATCAGTATTTCCGCCAAATAACACCGAATACGGGGGCCTATGACCCGGAGGTTATTTCTACGGCCATGGCTGCTGTTTTTGAGCAAAGCGGGGACGGTGTGTTGGTCACGCACTCCCAGGGCGGCGGTATCGGCTGGCTGACCGCGATGAAAAGCGATCACGTGAAAGCCGTTATTTCTTATGAGCCCGGAAGCGGCTTTGTTTTCCCTGAAGGCGAAGTGCCCGAGGATATGCCGGCCCTCACGGGAACACTCAAAGCCGAAGCCGTTAGCCGAGCAGACTTTCTTAAGCTCACCCGCATGCCGATCGTGATTTACTACGGAGACAATATTCCGAACGACGGGGACGCGGCAGCCAAAAATCCCGGACAGGATAATTGGCGCGTGAGAGTCAAAATGGCGCGGCTTTTTGTGGACAAGATTAATGCCCTCGGAGGCCAAGCCGAATTGGTTATGCTGCCCGAGCAAGGGCTCGCGGGCAATACCCATTTCCCGTTTTCAGATCTGAATAATGAGAAAGTGGCTGATCTGATGCAAGCATTCTTGGTTAAACATCATCTCGGGCATTAAGCTTGCCTGCGGTTTCCCGGCAAAAGGCTTCTTCGAATAGGACTTTTTTCTTCGAGGAGGCCTTTTGCTTTAAATAGGAAAATTGCTTGAAAGAAAAAGGCAAAAATCCGACGCCTTTTCCCCCTTGGGCACCGCCGCTTTTTAATACCATGCCAAGTAAGGAGCGAATGAGAACTTCGCTAGAAAGGGAGGAAAAAATGTTAGAGGAATTGACAATCAGTCGCCGACATGTGATGAAATCGTTCTTTGCTTTTAGTTTAGCCGGCGGACTCGGATTAGCCGGCACGGGCGCTCGCGCACAGGTCAATACCGGCAAAAAGCCGCTCATTGTCTACTTTTCAATGCCGGAAACCGATAAGCCCGATGGCATGACGCGCGAAGAAGCGAACAGTACAGTCGTTATCAACGGAAAAGTTTTGGGCAATACGCAGTATGTTGCCTTATTAATCCAAAAGTATACGGGTGGGGATATTTTCCGTATTGAAGCGAAAACACCGTATCCGACGGATCATGAGACGCTAGTGGATTTAGCCAAAGAAGAGCAAAATCGCTCGGCTCGACCGGCTCTCTTACACAATGTACCGAATTTGAAAGATTACGACACGATTTTCTTGGGCTATCCCAATTGGTGGGGCGACATGCCGATGATTTTGTACACTTTTTTGGAAACCCATGACTTAAGCGGCAAAACGGTTATTCCGTTTAATACGCATGGCGGCAGCGGTTTTTCCGATACGATTGCCACGATACAAACGCTAGCGCCCAAGGCCACGGTGCTGACCCGAGGCTTTACGGTTTCGAGAAGCCGCGTTGACCGTTCCGAACCCGATTTAAAGGCTTGGGTAGAACGCTTGGGATGGAAGTAACAGTGTTTAAGCGCCGATTGATTTTATCGGGCTTCGGAGGGGCGGCAATGGTTTTATCCGGGATGAGGGTTACTTGCGCCGACGTTTACCTGAGCACCTCGACGTCATTGAAAGCGCTTAAAGTTCATCCGTACTTAAAAGGCTTTGCCGGGCATCTCATGCCTCGGCAAGGCGATATCGATAGAGACTTAACCTTAGCCCAAGTCGGGCGGCTCATGCCTTGGCACGGTTTTGTCCATCCCGAAGAAATTGTCGATAGCCTCAATCGTCTCATTAAGGACGAAATGGGCGGAAAACGCGTATTTTTTTCATTTTATGAAGAACCGACGTTTGCTGCACAGACCGGCCTTTTCTTTTTTCGGGGCAAGCCCGGCGCCCCTTTTGCCGTGGTTTGTCCGGGCGGCGGCTTTGCCTATGTCGGCTCTTTGCACGAAGGATTTCCTCTGGCACAAGCGATTAGCCAAAGGGGATTGAACGCTTTCGTGATTCAATACCGCCTTGGAGGAGCTCGCCGAGCGTGCGAGGATTTGGCACAGGCGTTGGCTTGGATTGCCGATCATGCCAGGGCGCTTGGTGTGGCTAAATATGACTACAGCCTTTGGGGCGGCTCGGCCGGAGCCCGAATGGCTGCTTATTTGGGTTCGTACGGCACGCCAACTTTCGGTGCCCGCTCCGTGGTCAAGCCGGCAGCCGTCATCATGGCCTATACCGGACACACGGACTACACCGACCACGATCCGCCAACCTATGCCATCGTGAGCCGCAATGATCCTATTGCCGATGCCGATACGATGCGCAAGCGGCTTATAAGGCTTGCTGCGTTGGGCATTCCGACGCGATTTCACCTTTGCCGCTATGCCGGGCACGGTTTCGGTCTCGGCACAGGCAGCGACGCGCAAGGTTGGGTTGATGAGGCTGTTGATTTTTGGATTGAACAAATTAAAGGAAAAGGGAATGAAAACAAGGACTCTCGGCAAGGATCTTAATGTTTCTTGTATCGGTTTAGGCTGCATGGGCCTGAGCCATGCTTACGGACCGGCGAGCACGCCGGCTGAATTTCAAAATGTTATCAGTGCGGCCATTGATTGCGGATACACGTTTTTTGATACGGCGGAGACCTATGGCAATGCCATTGATCCCCATCACAATGAAAACCTTTTGGGACAAGCGCTCAAAGCCTATAAAGGTCGTGTGGTTATCGCGACAAAATTCGGTATCCGGTTTGACGAGTCAAGCCGCGAGGTCAATAAGCCTTTAATCGTCGATACGCGTCCGGAGACGATCCGCCGCTCCGTTGAAGGCTCTTTAAAGAGGCTGGCGGTCGACCATATCGATTTGTATTACCAGCATCGCAACGATCCACGCCGCCCGATCGAAGAAGTCGCCTTAGTCATGCAAGAACTCATTAACGAGGGCAAAATCACGCACTGGGGACTTTCCGAAGTGGATGCCGAGACCGTTCGCCGAGCTCACGCCGTGTGCCCGGTAACGGCGATTCAAAACCGCTATTCAATGATGGCGCGCCACTACGAAGCGCTTTTCCCGACGCTTGAGAAGCTGCATATCGGTTTCGTGGCTTTTTCGCCTTTGGCTAACGGCTTTTTGTCAGGCCGCTACAACGGGACAGAGCATTTTGACCGAGCAAGCGATTATCGCAGCGTCATGCCGCAGTTCACGCAAAGCGCCTATCGTGAAAATCAAGCTTTGTTGTCGCTTTTGGAAAGGCTTGCTCAAGAGAAACAGGCGAGTAAGGCGCAGATTGCGTTAGCCTGGATGTTGGCGAAAAAGGATTGGATCGTGCCGATTCCCGGATCCCGACAACCGCAACGCCTAAAAGAAAATGCCGGCGCGGCTGAAATCGTATTAAGCCGCGCAGAATGCCTTGCCATTGACCAAGCCCTGCAGGCGATGCCGATGTCGGCCGTTTACGGAGGCGTCAAGACCAAATAAAAATACAAGCCCGAGGAGGTGCAAAACGCCTCTTCGGGCTGCAGGACGTTTAGTCCAAATGGTGTTTTGCCAACCACTTCTGTGTCAATTCGGCTATTTCGAGATTGTTAAGATCTGACATCAAAAAGTGCGTATTGCCTCGTATGCCGATTTCTGGCAAGTGGATGAGTTCGGCCTTCCCGCCATGACGGTTAACTGCGGCGACAAACTTTTGCGCCATATCCATTTCGCTTCTCCATTTGTCGGGACCGATTTCTTCGGACGAATTCTTGGCAATATTGTCGCCGTAGATCAGCAGCATCGGAACGCGGCAAAGTTTTTGGAACGTTTCTAACGAAACGGCTTTGGCCGTCGCAACGACCGGGGCGTAAGTGGTCGGCAGTGCCTCAGGCACTTCGCCTTCCGGGAAAATAAAGGGCGTGCCGCCCGGCTCAAAGGCAACGATAGCTTTGACGTTTTCGGTTAACATCGGCGTTCTCCAGCCGATTGTCCCGCCCATGGAATGCGTAAACAAAATGGCCGGCCCGATTCGATCAAAAAGTTTGCCTAAAGCTTGCGCATTTAAGTCATCATCGAGCTGGCCGGCGTACGTCGTCCAGGAGCGTTGAAAGGCCTCCAGTGCCGCCTGGCCTTTCGGAAATTGGCTGGTTTCAAAACGGTTTGGAAAAACGCCGATTCGGCAAAGTTCAAAGAGCGTTTTATCGGCAAAAAGCGGATTTTGAGCGTACGGATTTTGGCCGGCATCGGCTTTCAAGGCAAGACCCGCTTCGCCCATGCGCGGTTGGTCAAGCAAGTAAACGGCGTAGCCTTTGCGCAAGAAAATATTTTGAAAGCCGTCTCTGCCGTCAAGCGTGGTCTCCCAGGTTCGTTTTGTCTGGGCGCCTCCGTGTTGAAAGACGATAGGAAACGGCTTGGCGTTCACAGGAATTTGATAAAAAACATACGCATGATCGCCGTAGGCCGTTTGTCCTTGAGGTTCTAGAAAATGTTCTCGCGAGAAGGTACCGGGATGCGTGAGCGTTGCTCCGCCCACGGTGAAACTGCCTTGAGTTTCTAAAACAATCGGAGCCTGCTTCTCGCCGGAAGGCGCGGACACTGCGTAAGCCGAGACGGCTGAGCTCGCCATGAAAGCGACCAGCAGGGCTGTTAATAAAGATTTTTTTATCATTATTGCTTCCTCAAAAAATATCGCCCTAATAACAAAAAGATTCAAGGCTTATTTTGTATTCTTTCGGCCTTCGTACTCCTCATCGGTCACGGGTTTGCCCCATTGAACAGCTTTACCGGCTTCGCGTTCCGAGATCGCCAAGTGAGTCATGGACGAGTGTTTGGAAGCGCCGTGCCAGTGCACAATGCCAGGCGGACAGGTAATGACATCGCCCGCTTTTATTTCGATAACCGGGCCGAGGCGGCCGTTACTGTCTACCGATTGGGTTAGGCCGATGCCTTCGGTCACGATGAGCGTTTGACCCATCGGGTGCCTGTGCCAGGAGGTTCTGGCGGCCGGAGAAAAGCGAACATAGGCACCGTAAACGCGCGCCGGTTGCGATTGGCTAAAGGCATTGCGAAGGGCGACCTCGCCGGTGAAGTGCTCGTTGCCGGCAGCGCTCCAAGCCGATTGCGTCACAGACACAACGCTTTGGTCAATCACAGGTTCTGCTGCCCAGGCCGTTTGGGAGGCAAGCAGTGCGATGAGCAAAGGGGCGGCAGCCCTCCGGGCTAGCTGTGGCAGTAAGCGCATGGTGTCAATCTCCTTTTGGTGGATCAGGAAGAGGAAAACCGGCTGGGCCTGCGGGACCGGCAGCCGGTTCGGAGGCATTACTTCAGCGTGCGGCCGAAGAATGCGGTGAGCTTGTCAACGGATTGGTTCACATATTCCGGAACGTAATAGGTCTGGATATGCGTCGCTCCGGGGATCTTAAAGAGCTCCTTATCCTTCGTGCCGGTGGCGAGCTTAAAGGCTTCTTCGGTCATATAGAGCGAATCGGCTTTGTCGCCAGCAATCATCAGAAGCGGCACGTTAATCAATTCGATTTGGTTGCGAGCGTCCCAACTCATCAAGTCCATCAGGCTCGAAGTGGTATAGGCAAAGGTCGAATTCGGGTGGCGGTGGGTACGGCCGTAATACTGCATGCCTTCGCGGTACAAGTCCGTAGGAATCTTGGCGATGTCATCATCGGTGAGCTTGTCAAAGTCCACATTGCCGGAAATGGAAATTTCTCCGCCCGTCACTTCTTTTTGACGCGCTTCGGCGGCTTCCTTCAACCGAGCCTGGATCGTGTCCAAACCGGAGTTGATATAGCCGTTACGGCGCACTTCGCCGGAATTAAACATCGAAAGCGTGGCGACCGCTTTAATGCGCTTATCGGCCTTGACCGCGTTGAGCGTATAGCCACCACCGCCGCAAATGCCGAAGGCTCCCAACCGATTGGCATCCACGCCCGGATAGGTGGAAATGTAATCGGTCATGCCCCAAATGTCTTCGGTTCTGAATTGCGGCTTGTCGGTGTGGCGCGGTTCGCCTTCGCTAGCACCTTGGTAGGCGGCATCAGCGGCGATGGTAATGTAGCCTTTGCCTGCCAAGCGCTCGGCAAAAAGGCCGGCGACCTGTTCCTTTACGCCGCCGTTCGGATGAGCGATGACGATGGCAGGATAAGACTTCTTCGCATCGTAGCCTGCCGGCGTATAGACGTTGGCAGCAATCTTTAAGCCGTGCAGATTGTAGGTCACCGGGTGAATATTGACTTTACCGGGTTCGTTTTTGGCAATGGCATTTTGGTAGACCAAGCCGAACGGATTGGTTGCGGCGCAAGCGCCCATGGAAACCGCCATCGTGGCGGCAACGGCGGCGGCAGCTAAAGTTTTTGTCATGATTTTCTCCTCAAAAATTATTTTCTCGATTGCAAAACCGTCTTTAATGCTTCATTGGCTAAATCGGCTTCCTTGTTGCCGACTTTTTCGCGTAGGACGTTCACGAACTCTTGAAGCTCTTCAGGAGTGAGTCCGACGTTTAAGCACACATTCAAGTGAGAACGCAGCTGAACGGGAGCAGGCAAGGAGGCAAGCGCCGAAACCGTGGCAATTTCACGGGCTTGATAGTCCAAAACGTCGCTTGCGAAAATGTCCCCGAAAAGGTGCTCTTTCAAGTACGTATCGATTTCAGGCGAGAAGTCGTAAACGGGGCCGGCAGCCGGTCGTCCGATAAGCCGCGTTTGCACGGCCGTACCGAGCTTTCGGATATCGGCATCTTTCGGCAGGGGCGTCGGAGAGCGGCCGACGTTATCGGTTATCCCCGAGGCTTTGCGCTCGTTTAAGAGATTGACGAAGACGCCCAGTCCGGTAAGGCTTCTGGGAAAGCCCGTGTAGGCGTACATCTGAACTAAAACTTCTTTAATTTCGTTGACCGTCATGCCGTTTTTAAGTCCGTCGGCAAGAGCCTGTTTTAAGGCGGCTTCATTACCTTGGGCGGTGAAGGCGGCAATAGGCACAATGCTCGTTTCCCGTGCATCCAATGCGGCATTGGCGGTGATCGGAAGGCTTAATGCCATGGTAGCGGCGGCAAGGGCGGCAACCCATTTCTTCTTCATAGCGAACTCCTTCTTGTCTGCAGAGGTCTAACTCGTTGATCTCTTTGCGATTTATTCTAGGTAAGCAAGGAGAAGGGCTATTGCCGGTTCTTAAGGGATTTTTGCTTAAAAATACGCACCCGCCGATCGCGGATCGGATTGGGCAAAAAGACGGGAATTTCTGACGGTTAAAGAGTCGGTTTAGCTGGTTATTTCTTCAGGAGAAATGAAATTTCAACCATTTCGCTCATGCCCGTCGAAAGTCTCGGCCGTATTGCCGTATAATGGCGCATCCTTTTCTTTTCCTTGACTTTTGCGGGTCGTTTTTGCTGTAGCGGTCGCGTTGTCGGGGAAAGTGTATCGACAGAAGGCTCGTTGGGGTCCGAAGAAGAGATGCTCGATTTTTCGGACAAGGTTTCCGACCCGGTTTATTGCAAGGAGGAGCGCGGCCGGATTGCACACAATAAGCGGCGGCGCTTGTCACGTTATGAAGGCTCTGAAAGAACGTATTCTCAAAGACGGCAAATGCTTTGAAGGCGGCATTTTGAAGGTGGACAATTTCATCAACCATCAAATGGATCCCATTTTGATGAAGTCGATGGCGGTCGAATTCGTGCGCCGATTTGCCGGCACGGATATCAATAAGATTCTCACGATTGAAGCCAGCGGCATTGCGCCGGCCATCATGGTGGGGTATTTGTTGGAGCTTCCTGTCGTCTTTGCCAAGAAAAAAGTGCCGAGCACCATGGAGCACATGCTTGCGACGAAAGTGTTTTCTTTTACGAAAAACCGCACCTATGACGTCTGCGTGAGCAAGGATTATTTGAAGCCGGGCGACAAGGTTCTCTTTATCGATGACTTTTTAGCCAACGGCAATGCCGCCAAAGGCATCATTGATCTCGTTAAGCAGGCCGGAGCCGAACTGGTGGGCATGGGCTTTTTAATTGAAAAGGGCTTTCAAGCAGGCGGCAAGGAGTTGCGCGAAATGGGCATTCACGTGGAGTCGCTTGCCATCATCGACAGCTTGGATAACAATCAAATTAAACTTCGCTAAAGGATGACAAAAGGTGTCTGAGATCGATTTAAGCGAACACGGCATTGCGAAATCTTCCGAATTAATTTACGGCTTGTATGACCGCCCCCCGTTACGGGAAACGCTCTTTGCTGCTTTGCAGCACATGCTTGCGATCTTTGTGGCCATTATCACGCCGCCGTTGATCGTAGCAAGCGCCTTGCAGCTCGATCTTGAGACAACGGGCTACCTTGTTTCCATGTCGCTCATGGTCTCGGGCGTTGCCACCTTTATCCAGTGCCGCACGGTGGGCCCCATCGGCTGCGGCCTTTTGTGTATTCAGGGCACGAGTTTTTCCTTTATCGGGCCGATTATTTCTGCTGGCATGGCCGGAGGCCTGGCGAGCATTTTCGGGGCTACGATTTTGGCTTCGACCGTGGAAATGTTCGTTAGCCGCATTCTCAAATACACTCGCCGGGTCATTACGCCGCTCATTTCCGGGATCGTCGTGACTCTGATCGGCATGAGCTTAATCAAGGTCGGCATCATCTCCTGCGGCGGTGGCTATGCCGCTCAAGCCAACGGAACGTTCGGCAGCTTCCAAAACTTGGGACTGGCCGCGCTCGTGCTTTGCAGCATTATTTTCTTTAACCGCAGTTCCAACCGCTATTTGCGCATGAGTTCGATTGTGATCGGCCTGGCTATCGGCTACGTGGTGGCTTGGTTTGCCGGCATGGTCGATTTTTCTTCGGTTAAGACCTATGCAGGTTTGAATGTGCCGGTTCCCTTCAAGTACGGCATTTCCTTTGACTGGGGTGCCATCATTGGCTTGGGGCTCGTGTATTTGATTACGGCCATCGAAGCCTACGGCGATGTTACGGCCAACTCGATGATTTCCGGCCAGCCCTACCGCGGCGAAGCCTTCATGAAGCGCGCCCAGGGCGGTATTTTGGCCGATGGCTTTAACTCCATGTTGGCGGGCTTTTTCAATTCCTTCCCGAATTCCATCTTTGCCCAAAATAACGGCATGATCCAGTTGACCGGCGTGGCTAGCCGCTACGTGGGCTACTTTATTGCGGGCTTTTTGGTGTTGCTTGGGATTTTCCCGGCTGTGGGTCTGATTTTCTCTCTGATGCCCGATCCGGTTTTGGGCGGCGCGACGCTTTTGATGTTCGGAACGGTGGCTGCGGCCGGCATGCGCATCATTGCGAGCCAGCGCATCGACCGCAAAGCGATTTTGGTGATTGCGTTAAGCTTCTCGCTCGGCTTAAGCGTCGAGTTAGTTCCGAGCATTCTGAGCCAATTCCCCGAAACGCTGCGAAATATTTTCTCTTCGGGTATTACAACGGGCGGCTTGACGGCGATTATCGCCAATGCGCTCATCCATATCGAAGAGTACCAAGACAATAAAGAGCAATAGCCTGTCTCGTCGGGCTTTTCCCCGTGGGCTCTTGTCGTTGCCGGCAAGGGCCTTTTTTGTTGGCGGGACTCAAAGAGGCTTGATCGGAACCACGTTGAGAAAGTCCGTCGAGGTTTTTTCAATGCTGACGGTGACGTTATAGATTCGTTCAAGCCGTTGGGCTTGCAGCACGAGCTCGGGTTCATCGAGAATGGACAGCGTTCCCTCTTCGAGCAGGAGAATTTGCTGGCTAAAGCGAGCGGCTGTCAACAGATCGTGCATGATGACCAAGGTGATTGCCCCGCTTTTTTCCGTGTAGGAGCGGATGGCATTCATGACGACCAATTGATGGCGCAAGTCCAAAGCGCTTGTCGGCTCATCAAGAAGCAACACTTTGGGGTTGGAGACAAAGGCTTGAGCTAGGAAAACAAGCTGGCGCTGCCCGCCCGAGAGTTCGCTTACCGGTGTATTGGCCAATTGGTTAATTTCAAGCGCATGCAGCATCGAGTCCACCTGAGTGAACACCTCAGGGGTGACTTTCCAGGTCAAGTTATTGACGAGGCCGAGCAGCACCATCTCAAAAACGCTTAATCGGGAATTAACGCCCGAAAGTTGAGGAACATAGCGAATACCCGAAGAGGCGATCGGCTCGTTTCCGTCAAGAGCTCGGACTTCGCCCGTTCGGCTAATTAATCCGGCGACAGCCTTTAAAAGAGTTGTTTTCCCGCTTCCGTTATGTCCGATGACGCTAATCATTTGCGGGCCTCGAATGGTGGCGGAAATGTCGTGCAGGACGGTCTTCTTGCCGAAACGCACGCCCAAATTGTCAATGGATAGGGTAATCATGGCCGGCCTCCGGCGCAGTGGCGAATCAGCAGTACCAGCAAGAACGGAACGCCCACCAAGGAGGTGATGATGCCCACCGGCATGACCGCTCCGGTAGAAAGCCATTTGGCGAGCACGGAGCTAAGCACCATAAGCAGGCTCCCCGCGAGGACCGTACCCGGCAATAAAAAGCGTTGGTCTTCGCCGATCGTGAGCCTGGCAATGTGCGGAGCCACCAACCCGACAAAGCTGATGGTGCCGATAAAGGCAACGGCTCCGGCAATCAGTAGCGACGATAAGAAAAACGTTTCAATTCGAAGCCGCTTGACCGCAACCCCTAGGCTTAAGGCGCGCTCTTCGCCGAGCGTTAATGCCGTGATGGCCCAGCTCTTGCTTAAAAGGTAAAGTCCGATGACGACGGCGAGGATGCCGGAGACTGCCGTCGATAGCCAAGAGGCGCGCTCCAGATTGCCGAAGGTCCATCCGTTAATAAGCTGCGCCACTTCCGGACTTGATTGGTAGATAAGCACCTGCTGCAAGGCAAGAAAGAAAAAGTTCATTACGATGCCGGCCAGAATCACCGTTTCGGGCGTCATGCCGCGCCGGGCGCTTAAAAAGTAGATGGCAGACGAGACAGCCAAGGCAAAAACGAGCGCATTGACAGCTGTTGCAATCCAAAGAATATTAAAAAGCGACAAGCCGAAGCAGATGGATAGCGCTGCCCCGAAGCTTGCTGCCGAGGTAATGCCCAAGGTGGATGGGCTTGCGAGCGCATTTTGCGTAATGTTTTGAATCTGAAGACCAGCCAAGCCAAGCGAGGCGCCGACAAAGACCGACGTCAGTGTCATCGGCAGGCGCAATTGCCACAAAATCGCCGACTCGATGCTTTCTGCGTTCGGCCCTTGCCGCAAGCCCTCGAGCACGGCAGTAAAGGTGAGCTCCGAGGTGCCTTTGGTCAAATCAAGCAATACTGCCGCCAACAAAAACACCACTCCGAGGAGAAGAAACCCCAGGCGCTTGCGGTTGATTTGTCGGTACTGGAGATGGCAGCTCATAGGGAAAACTTAAGGCTCAAGAACGAAGGTGCCCGAGGGATCGATTTCAGGCAAATAGGTTTTGAAAAACGATTCAATTTCTTTTTGGGCATTAAAATCATCAAAAAGGCCGGGATAAATTTTCTGGGCCATAAAAAGCGAAAAAGCATAGTCCATCATGCAGCGCAGGCTGCCGTGGTCAACGCCAAAGACTTGTTTGTTGCGCACGGCTGCAAGTCGCTCCCATAGGGGGCGGCGGATAAAGCCTTGCAATCGCTCAAGGGCTTCTTCGCGGCTGACCATTAGCCCCATGCGCATCTGGTCGTTTTCGGCGGCATTTTGCCAGATGCTGCCTGCGATAAAAATGATCTCGGGGTTTTGTGCGAGAACGAATTCGCGCGAAAGGGCCGCATAGGGAGCCTTCATGTCGGCGGCAATATTGTGCGCCTGCAGCCGATTTAAAATCCCGCCCCAAAGAACCGTACGGTTGTAGCTGTTGCCGTAAACGCGCGTGCCCTCATTGCCGCATTCAACGTATACCCTGCGGGTCTTGGCAGCTTCAGGCAGGGCGTTGATGCGCTCTTGCAAGACGCGCACCGCTTCGACGTAGCGGCTAATTTGCGCCTCGGCTACTTCCTGCCTTCCGAGCAGGGACCCGAGCAGGGCCGTGCTTTGCGTGTGGTTGGCTAGCGTCATGGCGTGGTAATCCAAGACGACAATATCGATGCCGTTTTTTTGCAAAAGCTCCAAGCGCTGTGCATTGGCGGCGTATTGGGTACGCCCGAGCAGCACGACATCAGGCTTGATAGCGAGGATGCGCTCGGTATTGAGAATGTCATCGTGGTAGCCGCCGATGCTCGGAATGTCCTTGAGCACAGGAAACGCTTCGGTCAAACGAACGTATTCGGCGTAGCGCATTTGCTGCCAGCCGTCGGCCGTTAAGCCTACGATTTGGTTAACGGCTTGGCTGCCGCCCACAAACAAAAAATTGGCAATATAGTTGGCTACAACAAAAGTTTTCGGGCGCTTCGATAGCGAAAGCTGCCTGCCCGCCAGATCCGTAGCGGCAGAGGCGGGAAGGGACAGAGCAGCCTTCGGCCCGATGCAGGCCGCCGCCAAGGATCCTTGAAGCAAGTGACGTCTTTTCAATTTAAAACTCCCGAATGCTTTGTATTGTAGAGGGATTTACGGACGGTTTTTGTCTAATAAAGGCAAATTATTATCTCTAAAGGAGAATAAAAGGAAACTTTTGCGATCGACGGTCACTTTTGATCTTCGCAAGTTTGCCGAACCAGATTAAAAATTATCCGAATTGTCTTAATTTTTGCAATAATATAATATACTTTCGAGATTTAGTTGCCTATTTCTACTAATTTACGATTGATTGTTTGTTAGGAGATGGGGATGAAGCCATCAGCACTTTTGAGCGAATGCGCTGAGATTATTGCCGAGAAGATGCCCCGCGAGGGGAGTATGGCTACCGAGATTGTCGGCTTGAACCTGTATCGCCGAGAAACCGACGAAACCATTGAGTGCGACAGTGGCCAAATCATGGTGGCCTTTATTGCCCAAGGCTGCAAGGAAACTTTAATGACGGGTAAGCGCTTTGTTTACGAGCAGGGCCAGTGCCTCTTAAGCGGTGTGGCGGCTCCCGCCTCGTTTCATGCCGTGCAAGCCGATAAGGCACATCCTTTTTTATCCATGTCGTTACGGCTTGACGTGCAAACGCTGGTCGACTGCGCCTCTCAAGCGCCCCTGCCGCCTCCGCAAAATGTGGTCAACGGCTGCGTTTTTGTCTTTGACGGCACCGACGAGCTCTGCGACGCATTTTTGCGTCTGTTGAGACTATTGCGCGAACCCAACCAAGCCGCCTTTTTGGCGCCGCTCATTATCCGCGAGATTCACTATCGGCTGTTCTTTTCTCCGGCTGGGGGCGCTTTGCGCTCGCTCGCGTCGGTTAATACGCAAAGCCACGCCGTGCTGCGGGCCGTTTCCTGGATGAAGCAGCATTACGCACAGGCTTTTAAAGTAAACGAAATGGCCGAGATGGTGCACATGTCGGTGTCGGCCTTTCACCGGCAATTTAAAGCCGTGACCGGCATGAGCCCGCTGCAATTTCAAAAGCAAATCCGACTTTTCGAGGCCCAGCGGATGATGCTTAATGCCCAAGCCAACGTTTCTTCGGCAGCCTATGCCGTGGGCTATGAAAGCCCCACGCAGTTTATCCGGGAATACCGCCGCCAATTCGGCCGGCCGCCGCTTAGGGACATTCGACAGCGTCAAGGACAGATCGCTTAGGTTGCAGTCGCTTTTTCAAGCTCGAGCAGGTAGCGTTTGGTCGAGAGACCGCCCGCATAACCGGTCAGGCAGCCGCCTTGCCCGATCACTCGATGGCAGGGAATGAAAAGGGAGAGGGAATTGAGGGCGTTGGCACGGGCAACGGCCCGGGCGGCCTTCGTCTTGCCGAGCATGGCGGCCAACTCCTTATAGGTACGGGTCTGTCCGTAGGGGATTGTTTGCAAGGCATTCCAGACAAGCCGCTGAAAGTGAGTGCCTAGCGGCAACAGAGGCAGCCCCATATCGGGTCTGTCCCCATGGAAATAGGCATCGAGCACGAGGCTGGCACGGCGAAGCAGCGGATGATTTTTCTCTATCCAGCCTCCTTTAAGGGATAAAGCCACATTGCGGAGGTGGCTTTCAAAGTGCGGGCTGTGCTTCCAGTCGCACAGCACCAAGGCTTGCGGCAGACACCCCAGATACAAGGTGCCGCAGGGGCTTACGTAAGGTTGCAGGAAAAGCTCGATATCCATGGCAAAAGCGACCCGTGCGGGCCGCTCCTATCAGTTTCGGTTAATACAAGTCCAAACCCTGGCGAGCCAAGTACGCTTTCATGAACGTTCTTTGTTCGCGCGTGAGGACCTTGGACAATTTCTCCGTCCAATTGCCGAACTCTTTATTTTGAGCGCGTTGCGAGTAGTAGGCTTGCATCTGTGCGTCGTACTCGGCAATGGTTTGCTTGGAGGGCTCGCGGTACTCGTTTTCCATCACGGTGATGCTATGCGGAAGACGCGGCTTGCACTCGTTTCGGGCCGCCGGGTAGCCGAAGGCCAGGCCGAGCAGCGGTACCGTGTGCTGAGGCAAGCCGATGAGATCGGAAATGGCTTCGATGCGGTCTCGGATGCCGCCCACAAACACCCCGCCCAAACCGAGCGACTCTAGGGCGACCATGGCGTTTTGAACCATGATGCCGGTATCGAGGCAGGCAACCAGGAAGAGATCGTTCCAGCCTAAATCAGCCTGCGGGCAGAGCACTTTGGCACGGTGGAAATCACCGCAAAAAATCCAAAACTGTGCCGCTTGGGCAATAAAGCCTTGGCCGCACAGATCGGCAATCGTTTTTTTCTTTCCGGCATCCGTAATCCGAATGATGGAGGTGGCCTGCATAAAACACGAACTCGAGGCCATGGTGGCGGCGTTCAAAATGGCCCGGCAAAGGGTTTCGTCAACGGCTTGGTCGGTAAACTGCCGCACGGACGAATGGCTGCACAGCTGCTCAAGGGTGGGGTTTTGTGCTTGCATGATGGCACTCCTTGCGAAAGAGTTAAGCGTTTCGGCTCCACTCGGCAATGGCCTGGGCCGCCTCGGAAATCAGGGCCGGACCGCTATAGATGAAACCGGAATAAATTTGTACGAGCGAGGCGCCGGCCTTCATTTTCTCCACGGCGAGCTGCGCCGACATGACCCCGCCCGAGGCAATAATGGGCAAAGCCCCGCAGGTATGTTCGGCCAGAATGCGAACGACTTCGGTCGAGCGCTCGAAAAGGGGCAAGCCGGAAAGCCCGCCGACATTCTCGCTCTTGGGTTCGTTTTCAACGCCTTTGCGCGAGAGCGTCGTGTTGGTGGCGGTGACCGCATCCATGCCGAAGTGCATGAAAACATCGGCTGCGCTACGGATGGCATCGTCTTGCAAATCGGGACCGATCTTGACCGTAATCGGAACATAGCGGCCGTAATGATCGGCCAAGGCCTTGCGCTCTTCGGCAATGCCCTTGACCAGGTCGGTGAGCTCATCGCCGTCTTGCAGCTTGGTCAGCCCCGGCGTGTTCGGACAGGAGATATCGATAGCTAAATAATCGGCATCGGCATAGGCCGCTTGCATGCACACCTTGTAATCGGGCAGCGCAGCGCTTACAGGCGTGGAATTTTGCTTGCCGATATTAACCCCCACGATGCCGCCTTTGGCGCGGTACTTGACGGCGGTTTTCTTGAGGTTTTTGATGCCCGCGTCGACGCCGACATTGTTAAATCCCATATGGTTGATGATACCCTGGGCCGGTATCAGACGCCATAGGCGGGGTTTGGGGTTGCCCGGTTGGGCTGCCGGCGTGAGCGTGCCGACCTCAATGTGGCCGAATCCGAGGGCGCCGATAGCCGAGACATGCGAGGCTTGCTTGTCCATGCCTGCGGCCAAGCCTACGGCGTTGGGAAAAGTCAGTCCCATCACTTTGACCGGGGCGCTAACCACCGGGCCGGTGACCAAACGGGTCAAGCCGAGCGCCACGGCCCAGTCGATATTGTTCATGATCAGGGCGTGGGCGTTTTCCGGATCCATTTTGAAAAGAACGGCACGAGCCATTTCGTAGAGCATAGTCTCTCCTGAGTCGCTTTTCGTTAATTCAATCATTTTAGAGGAGTTTGCCAAGCGCTTCACTTCGAGTTGGGAAAAATCCTACTTTTGAGGTAACTCTTTGAGTTTGGCAACAAAAGGATTGCAATTGTAACGACTAATGACAAGCACGAGGACAATGAAATCGCCTGAGTACAATTGTTTATTTGTATTCTTTCCAAGGGACCGGTCTTTTTTGCGACCGTTGAGTGTATAGGCGGCCGCGGTCTCGTCGGCTCATCAGCAGAGTTTGCGCTGATGGAATAAAATAACGCCTTTTTTAACTGAATTTTTTCGATGAACTTTCCCCGGCTAAAGAAGTTCGCACAATATTTTATTTTGACCGCTATGCGTTGGCATGCCAACGGCTCCGGCCGTCTGGCGGTGGTTGTGAATTTGGTGTGGCTTGCTTTGGCTTGGCTTTTGTTCCCCTTGGAGCGCGAGCCGCTTAAAACGTATCGCACCCGTCTGCGCTTTTACTACCCTCTCATTGATTTTGATGCGCCGAAAGTTTTGGATATTTTCCGTTGGCTGATCCAAAGCGTTTATTTGTTGGTGTGCCGCACGCCGGCGGGCGAGCCCGGATTCGTCGCCCGGCAGTTGTTGCGCTTGTATCGCTTGGTTCGCGAGCTCTTGAGCCGGTTCGGCGATTGGCTCAACCGCTACGGTTCGGTGCTTTTGGCCGGACCGCACCGGGAAATCGATGCCATTAATGAAAAGAGCTCGGCTTTGCCGAGGTCGGTGCGCCTGGGCATCTTGTGGGTGATGGTGGCCCTGGCTGTGGGCTTGGCCTTGCTTTGCATTACCCAGCCTTTTAACATCCAAGGCCAGGTTGTTTTCTTGTCGGTGATGCTTTTATCGGCTCTGGCGCTCAGGCAAATCAAGGCGCGCATGACGCTGATGCTCTTGTTTGTGATCTCCCTGGTGGTTTCGGGACGGTATCTGTGGTGGCGCTGCACTTCGACGCTTAACACGGATACGGGCTTGGGAATGTTCTTAAGCTTGGCGCTTTTGGCTGCCGAACTGTACGCCTTCGTGGTGATGGTTTTGGGCTACTTCCAGGTCTGTTGGGTGCTCGATCGCAAGCCCTATCCGATGCCGCAAGAGCGCTCGCTTTGGCCCCATGTCGATGTGTATATCCCGACCTATAACGAACCGCTTGAAGTCATCAAGCCCACCGTTTTTGCCGCGCTTAACCTGCAGTGGCCCGAAGACAAGCTGCACGTGTACATTTTGGATGACGGCTCACGAGCGTCATTTCGGGCGTTTGCCGAGCAAGTGGGCGCGGGCTACATCGAGCGTGAAATCCACAATCATGCCAAGGCCGGCAACATCAATCACGCGATGACGCAAACCGATGGCGAACTCATTGCCATCTTCGACTGCGACCATGTGCCCTCGAGCGACTTTTTGGTCAAAACCGTCGGCTGGATGATCAAAGACAGCAACATTGCACTGGTGCAAACGCCGCACCATTTTTACTCGCCCGATCCCTTTGAGAAGAATCTGCACCTGGACCGCTCGTTGCCGAGCGAAAACGCTTTATTCCATGACTTTATCCAAAAGGGCAACGATACGTGGAACGCGACGATGTTTTGCGGCTCCAATGCCGTAATTCGCCGCAAGGCGCTCAACCAGATCGGCGGCATTGCCGTGGAAACGGTGACCGAAGACGCCCACACGTCGCTTAAGTTAAACCGTCTCGGCTGGTCGTCGGCTTTTATTGACGTGCCGCTTTCGGCCGGCCTTTCCACCGAGACGCTTGCGGCGCATATCGGCCAGCGCATCCGCTGGGCCCGCGGCATGATTCAGATTTTCCGATTAGACAATCCCTTTCTCGGCAAGGGCCTTACCCTGGCGCAGCGGCTTTGCTTTTTCAATGCCATGTTCCACTTTTTCCACGGGCTGCCGCGCCTGATCTTTTTAGTGGCGCCGCTGCCTTACATGTTCGGCAATATTTATGTGATTTACGCGACCGCCATGGCCATTTTCGCCTACGTGCTGCCGCATATGATTCACTCGGCGTTAACTAACCAGATTTTGCAGCGCGGCCATCGTTATCCCTTTATCAGCGGCGTCTACGAGACGGTGCTGTCTTGGTATATTTTGTTACCGACGACGGTTGCCTTATTCATGCCTCATAAGGGAAAATTTAACGTAACGGCCAAGGGCGGCACGATCGGGCAAAAGTATTTGGATTGGCATATTTCCAAGCCGTTTTTGGTGCTGATCGCCTTAAATGCCGTGGGCTTGATGATCGGCCTATATAAAGCGTTTTTTGATCCGCGGCCCGAATACCTCACGTTAGCGATCAATATCGGCTGGATCGGCTACAACCTCATGATTTTGGGGGCCTCGATGGGTGTGGCTGTCGAGGAAGTGCAAACCCATCAATTCCCCCGCGTCAGAGCGGGCTTTGCCGGCGAGGTGAGCCTTCAAGCAGGCGAGTTTGCCCCGGCTCAGGTTGAGGAATTTTCCCAAGTGGACGTTCGCATTCGCTGCGAAGCACTGAAAGCGGCCCGGGTGGGCGAGGCCGCGCTTTTACGGCTGTCGCTTCCGGGCTCAAGCCGGGTGTTTCACGCTCGCGTGCAATCAAACGACGGATGCGGCACGCTTGAGCTGCAGCTTGAGCTTGCCGACTTGGCTGAGGAGCGCGAATTTAACCGCTACAGCTTCTCGCGGGAAGGCATTTGGGTGTTGCCGCCGAGAAAAATTGATGACCGCTTGTGGACCGGCTTTGTCAATTTGGGGCGTTTAGCCGCTTACGGATACCGTTCGATGGTGCAGTTTTTGCCCGGCAAACTTCAATACGTTCGCAAAGCGTTGCAGTGGGTTGGCAGTTTTGTACCGAAAACGCCCGCCTGAGCGGTTTCAACAAAAGAGAGAGCAAAAAGTGAATCTGAAAAAACTGACAGTCGGCTTATTGACGTCGGCTTTAATCACTGCCGTGGCAACGATGCCGGCAGCGGCAGCGCCGGAAGAACCGGCCCCCGTTTGGCGCTCGGATGTGACCGGGTCTTACATGACGAAAATCCCGCTTCTCGGATTGGTCCCCGGCGGCCAGGTCAAGACGATTCATCTGACCGGCTTAAATAACACCCAGTATTTCGATTTCGGCGTCCATGACGACGATCTGGTTTCCGAAGTGCGCCTGTCGGTGAACTTTACCGCCTCGCCTGCGCTTATCCCGGTGCGCTCGCAAATTAATATTTATTTGAACGGCCAGCTGCAGCAAAGCGTGCCGATCATGGCCGAAACCATCGGCAAGACCGGTACGGTTGAGGTTTTGTTGGATCCGAAGCTGGTCAAACGGACCAACCAGATTGCCTTTGAGTTTGTCGGCCACTACCAGACAATTTGTGAAACGCCGACAAGCGAGACGCTTTGGGTGGATATCAACGCGCCGAGCCAGCTGACGTTGCAAAAGCAAAAGATCAAGCTCTCCAATGACTTGGCCCGTCTTCCTGCGCCTTTTGTCGATGTGAGTACGATCGGTTCTTCCACCGTGCCGATGGTTTTTGCCACCTCTCCGGACGATACGACCAAAGAAGCGGCTGCGCTGATGGCTTCCTTGTGCGGCAAGGCCGCCCAGTGGCGCGGGGTGGATTTCCCCGTGTATTTCAATCAATTGCCCGCTGACGGGCACTTCTTCGTTTTCGCCACGAACGATTCTCGTCCGGCGTTTCTCAAAGATTTGCCGCCGGTGAACGGCCCGCAAATTGCCATGGCCGATGTGCCCAACAGCCGCTATGCGAAGATGCTCATCATCGCCGGCCGAGATAGCGAGGACTTATTGACGGCAGCCAAGGCCCTCGCTTTGGGCAATCAGGTGCTGATCGGCGACAAGCTCTCCGTGAAGGAATTCAAGGAGCCGCAGCCCCGGCAGGCCTACGATGCTCCCAATTGGGTTGACGTGGAAAACGGACCGGTGAGTTTTTCAAAATTGATGCAGTACCCGGGGCAGTTAAGCAGCCGCGGCTATGCGCCGCCGCCCGTGCACCTTAGTATGCGTTTGGCCCCGGATCTTTATATGGTGGGCGGCGGTGAAGTGCGCGCCGACTTGAAGTACCGCTACACGAAGCCGCAACCGGGCGACTTCGGTCAAGTGAGGATGCACATTAACAATATCCTCGTTGATTCCGTGAACGTGAATTCGGAAAATAACCGCGGAGAGGCGCAGTTGCGGCTTCCTGCCTTTGAGGGGTATCTGGCCGAGAGCCTTCGAAACGGCTATGCCTTCGGGGCCCAAAACGACTTGAGTTTTTCCATCGCTTACACGCATACCTTCTCGGAAGGCTCGCCCGACAATTGCAAGTCGGCCGTGTTGTTGCCACACCAACTTGAGGTTGATCCGAGCTCTACGTTGGAAATGGATGGGCTCTACCACTATGCCAAGTTGCCGAACCTGTCGCTTTTCACGCAAAGCGGCTTCCCGTTTAGCAAATATGCCGATTTGTCGGAAACCGTGGTTTTGATGCCTGAAAAGGCCGATGCCGAGGAGATGACGACTTTGTTAAATACCATCGGACGCTTGGCTTCGGTGACGGGATACCCGGCTCTGAAGCTTACGGTAGTAAGCCGCGCCGACGAAAAGCTTCTCGATGATAAGGACATCTTGATGATCGGCACGCTCCCGGCGACCTTGATGGATCTGCGCGAGGAAAATGCCGAATCGTTGCAGCAGGCCGTGGCCGCCCAAATCACCGGTAAGCAAACGCCCGATGCCGAGCAAAAGGACCTGGACGAGGCGCAAGCGTTAATCAATCCAGAAGGCGGAATCGGCGCGATTGTTTCCGTGCAGTCGCCCTTTAGCAGCGACCGTACGATTATCGCCTTGGGTAGCGAGGGCGAAAGCGGTGCGTATTTGCTCAATGAACAGCTGAAGAATCCCTCCTCGTTAGCGAACCTGACCGGCTCGGTGGGCATCATTACCTCGGAGGAAGTGCTCGGCTTTAGTGTGGGCGATACCTATCACGTCGGCTATTTGCCGTGGTATCACAAGATTTGGCAAACCGTGAGTAACTATCCGTTGATTTTAGTTTTCTGTGCCCTCATTTGCGCCATCTTGGTCGGAGGCGGCATCTTCTACTTCATGCGATTGTGGGTCAGGAGGCGTTCATGATAAAAAAACTGGTCGTTAGTGTGATGTTGGGTTGTGCAATGGCTCCTGCGGCCTGGGCTTGGGATTTGTGGCAGGACTTTAAGGCGGTGGGCATTGAAAATAGCCGCGTTGTCGACTATAGCGACAGCCGTGCCGTGACCACCTCCGAGGGCCAGTCCTACGGCATGTTTTTTGCCTTGGTCGACGGGGATCGCGCTAGTTTTGAGCAGCTGCTCGCCTGGACGGAAAACAATTTGTCGCAAGGCGACATCACCAAAAATCTTCCCTCATGGCTTTGGGGGCGCGATGCAGGATCGTGGGTGATTCTCGATACGAACAACGCCGTTGACTCGGACATGTGGATTGCCTACTGCCTGCTCGAAGCCGGACGGCTTTGGGAGCGGCCCGATTACACCGACAAGGGACGCAAGATGCTTGAGCTATTGAAGACTCAAGTTCGCGATATTGCCAATTTGGGCAAAGTGCTGCTACCCGGGCGCGTGGGCTTTGAAACCGACGATACGGTCAAGCTGAATCCGAGCTATTACCCCTTGTTTATTTTGAAGCGCTTTGCGCTCGAGGATGCCTACTGGAACGAGGTCTATGACGGCTCTTTGCGGGTGATCCTGCGCTCGGCTCCGGCCGGCATTTCGCCCGACTGGGCCACATTCAGCAAAAGCGGCGACTTAATCAACGTGGATAATGTCGATAACACGATCGGCAGCTACAACTCGATTCGCGTTTATTTGTGGGCCGGGATGATGTCCCCGAGGGACCCGTCGTACCGTTTGCTCAAAAACCATTTCCAGCCGATGGTGCGGCTGACCGAGCAGTTGAACATGCCGCCCGAAAAAGTTAACGTCAATACGCTTGAAGTCAATCAGGCCGCAGGCGACGGCTTCGGAGCTTGCCTGCTGCCTTATTTAGGCAACAGCAAGACCGCGGAGTTCGTCCGTACGGTTTTGTTGAATTCGCCGATTGAAAAAGACAATTACTACCGTAACGTGTTGGCGCTTTACGGAATCGGCTTTGACCAAGGAACGTTTGCCTTTGATGTCGACGGGAAAGTCTATTTCCCGAAAGCTCAAGCACAGAAAACAGCGCCTGCGGCGTCTTAACGGATAGATTTCATTCATGGCTGAAAAAATTCTTTTGCACGGCTTGGGGCTTTGGAACGTTTATTTCATCTGCAAGTTTGCCCTGGCTTACTTCGGGTACTTGACGCTGCAGCCGTTAGCCAATGCCGTGTTGCTGCTTTTTTTGTTGCTCGCGCCACAACGCAGGATCTTGCGCGCATTGCAGCAGCTCGTGGCTTTGGTGGCGGCGATCGCTTTGGTTTATTCCGAAAGCTGGCTGCCCGGGCTTGACAGCATTACGAGCAATGCCCAAAACATCGCCGGCTTTTCGTTGAATTACGTCATGCAGCTCGCGGTGGACTTTATCAATGTCAAGATGCTGGGCTGGGGCCTGGTGATTGTTCTGGCTTACTGCGTAGTAAAAAATTGGATCCGCGTGTCCGTGCTCACCGTCGGCTACTTTGCCATTTTGGTTGCTCAGCCCATTATTGCTTCGATGCAGGCTCAGCAAGCGGCGGTTCCGGCTGAAACGCAACAGGTTGCCGCCAATAATGCCCAAGTTGTCGCGGCAGCCGAACCGGTTGCCGGAAAAGCCGAAGCCATCACCTCCGAGACAATCGATAAGTGGTACACGGCCTTTTTAGAGTATGAAAAGGACCGCCGTGCCGCCTTGCCGCAAGGCATCCCGGAAAAAGACATGCCTTTTGACATCGTTTTGCTTAACGTGTGCTCGCTTTCCAATGACGATTTGCTGGCTTCGGACTTGCAAAACCATCCGGTGCTCAACCAGTTCAATATTCGGTTCGATCACTTCAATTCGGCGACCTCCTATTCGGGGCCGGCTACGCTCAGGCTATTGAATGCCGCTTGCGGCCAGACCGACCACGACTCCTTGTACGACGGCCGCCGCCCTGAGTGCGAAATCATGAACCGTTTGGATCAGTTGGGCTTTAAGCAGCACATGTTCCTTGACCACCACGGCCAGTATGACAATTACCTGCAGACGCTGCGCGATAAGGCAGGCCTCACGGCCCCGCTGGAGAGCACCCGCAAGTACCCCGTGCGCTATATGGCCTTTGACGATGAAGAAATTTCCGATGATTTGGCGGTGATGCGCGATTGGCTTCGAACGGTTAACCGCGACAAGTCGGCTAAGCGAACGGTCACGCTCTTTAACTTTATTGCCTTGCATGACGGCAACCGCTTGCCGAGGCACAGCCGTTGGGAAGCTTTTAAGCCGAGGGCGAAGATCTTTTTGGACGATCTGCAGAAGTTTATCCGTGAAATGGAGCGCTCGGGGCGCAAGGTAATGCTCATTTTGGTGCCCGAACACGGGGCTGCGGTGCGCGGTGACCGCGTTCAGGCTCCTCGGTTGCGTGATATTCCGAGCATGCGCATCACCGAAGTGCCGACCATGGTGAAGTTTATCGGCATCAAGGGCATGCCCGATGAACCCATCCACGTGACCGGGCATACGAGCTACTTGGCAATGGCTGAGCTCATCGGTAAAGTGATTGCGGCCAACTACTTCAGTGCTGAAGGCGGCAGCGTGCCTTTGCAGGAGCTTATCCAAAACTTGCCTGAGACCAATCCCGTATCCGAAAACGGGCAGTCGATCGTGCTCACCTATCGCGGCAACGACTATATTCGCCGAAATAAAGGCGAGTGGGTCGTTTATCCGACCGACCGTTAGTGCGCGCAGCAAAGGGGACTTGGCAACAAGTCCTTTTTGTTGCAGAGATGCGGTTGGTACAATGCTAATCGACTCAACTTGGTAGGTGTGATTGACAATGTTGGATGCCCCTCGTTTCCGTTTTTGTCCCATGTGCGGCAGTCCGATTTCTTTGAGCAGGCCGCAAGACGATGTTCGCGTTAGGGAAGTGTGCCCGAACTGCGGCTATATTCACTACGTGAATCCGATTCCGGTCGTGGGTACGGTGCCGGTGTGCGAAGGCAAGGTGCTTTTGTGCCGTCGCGCCATTGAGCCGCGCAAAGGCAAGTGGACGCTGCCCGCCGGTTTCATGGAGGCGCACGAGACGCTCGCCGAGGGAGCGGGCCGGGAGACCTTTGAAGAAACCGGAGCCCAAGCCGTCATCGACCGGGTTTTCACGATCATTGACGTTCCCGATGCCAGCCAAGTGCATTTTTTCTTTTTGGCAACGGTTAATTTGCAAGGGGCCGTGCCCGGACCAGAGACGATCGAACAGAGGCTTTTTGCCGAAGAGGAAATTCCTTGGGATGAACTGAGCTTTACAACGGTTAAAACTACCTTGGAACACTATTTCAGCGACCGACGCAACGGGCGGTTTGCTTTGCACCACTACAGGTTAGCGGCATAACTTCAGGATACTTTTATGTCATTTGCTTTCATTCGTCGCTTGCTCTCGATTTTTTCGCCCGAGAGCACCCATGCCTGGATTTTGAATAACTTGGACTGGCTCGTTAACTTGGGCGTGGTCCGTCGTTACTATCGAGACCCGGTAGAGGATCCGGTAACGGTTATGGGGCTGCGCTTTCCCAATACGGTCGGTCTGGCCGCCGGCATGGATGCCGATGGGCAGCGAGTCAGCGCCTTCGGCGGGTTCGGCTTCGGGCATATTGAAGTCGGCACCGTGACGGCCAAGCCCTCGGTACGGGCCAAAGGAGTTAGCCTACGGCAGGCGGCAGAAACCATCGCCTATCCGGCCGGCTTTCAAAGCTGCGGAGCCGATGCCGTATTGCAAAACCTCAGAAGCGCCGCCGCCTTTCGCAATCGAGGCGGAATCTTGGGAGTCAATATCGGGGCCGATTGGAAAGGCGACTTCAAAAAGGGAGTTGACGAGTATTTGGTTGCCATGCGCAAGTTCTACAACCATTGTGATTATCTGACGCTAAACCTTTCCTGCGGTGAAGCCGATCAGGCTATCGGCTCGCAAAAAAGCCAACTGGCGCTATTGCTTAAGTTTGTAAGCGAGGAGCGTCAACGCTTAATTGAGGCCGACGGTTGCCGCAGTTTGCCGATAGCCGTGAAGCTTTCTTTACAGATGGATGATGACGCTTCTTTGTGGCTTGCCGACCAAGTCCTGTACTATGGACTCGATGCTTTGATCGTCGGCGACGGGTTGCGGGCGGAAACGCCCTCGCTTTGCTTGGCCGGAGCTGCACTTAAAGCTTCGGCGCTACACAAAGTGGATTTGTTGTACCGGCGATTTGGCGAGGATTTGCCGGTGATTGCAACCGGAGGCATCATGAGTGGCGATGAAGCCCTGTCGCGCGTGCAAGCCGGAGCCAGGCTCGTGCAGATTTATAGCGGCCTGATTTTTAACGGGCCGATGCTGGTTGCCGATAGCGTCGATGCGATTGCCCGCTGGAGACAAACGCAGACGGGCAGCATGGCTTCACAAAGGCCCTGAACAAACACTAACATCTTTTCGCCCAAGCCCCCTTTATCTGTACTAAACTGCCTAAGTAGTAGTCATACAGATTCAGGGGGTTTTTAATGCTCAAAAAAATCATTATCGGCGTTGTTGCGATTGCCGTCATTGTAGTCGGAGCCCTATGGGCTGCCGTGACCTTCTTCTTAGACAGCGCGACCATCGCAGATCAGCTGAAAAAAGAAGCCGCCTCGAGGCTTAACCGGGAGCTGGTATTTACGGGAGAATTGCAAACGACGTTTTTCCCGAAGGTGCAAATTGTATTGCCGCAAACCAGCCTTTCCTACGAGGGCAAGAAGGATCCTCAGTTCGTACTTAACGGAGCTCAAATCGGGGTGGCGGTGATGCCGCTATTGACCGGCAACGTCCAGTTCGATGAGGTTGTGGTCGACGGGCTCAGGGGGATCGTCAATTTAAAGCGCTTGGCGCAAAAGACTCAGAAAGCCCAGCAGGAGCCCGAGATGGAGCAGGCGGCTGCCACGAGCGAAGAGGGTTCTTCCTTTATCAAAAACTTGGAAGTAGCCGGCGTCGAGGTGAAAAATTCTGCGTTGACGGTGTACGGACTGCAGGATCAAAAAGTCTATACCGTCAGCCATTTGAATTTGAAGACCGGAAAAATCGGCTTAAAGGGAACCACGCCCGTGAGTTTCAGCACGGACTTTTCCGAAAAGACGCAAGGCATCAGCGGCAAATTGCAGCTTTCGGCTACCGCAACGTACGATGTCAATACGCTTGAGGCAAGTTTGGCCGACTTGAAGACTTCCGTACAGTTCAATCAGGGACAAAGTCGCATTGACGCCTCGGTACAGTCGCCTTTGCTGAAATATGCTGCTCAAGACGTTCTTATTAATGACGCAGCTGCATCCGTGAAGATGAATTCCGGACTGGAGGCCTCGCTGAAATTTAAGAGCCTGCAAACCCAAGCCATGAAAGATTGGTCGCTCAAGGGGCTGCAAGCAAGCGTCAACCAAGGCGCGACGCTATCGGCAACGCTTAACGGCGACTTTGACGGTGCCATCGATGCCATGACGGCAAAAAGCAGCCGCTTGGACGGCACGGTGAAAACGCAGGCGAGCGGCAAGACGGTAACGGTGCCTTTTAACGGCATGGTCTCCGTACAGGTTCCCGAGGAATCGGCCTCGCTTAGCCTCAATGGCGAGTTGGACCGTGAGATGTTTAGCGTTAACGCTCAAGTCAAGGGCTTTAGCAAGCCGAATGTGACAGGGCAAGTTCAGCTCAACGCCTTGACCGTTGACCATTGGATCGCAGCAGAACCGAAGAAGACGGCTCAAGGGTGGGATTTCTCGCCGATAGCCGCAGCGGTGGCTCAAAAGGTTGAGCGCCTTACGGCCTTGGAAGCGGCAAACGCCAATGTCGGCGTCAAGCTCAATAAGCTTAACTACCAAAAATTGGCCGTTACGAATATTGCAACGACGGTGAAGCTTCAAAGCGGACAGCTCAATTTAAACAACATCTCCGCTCGGGTATGCCAAGGCAGCATCAGCGGCCAATTGGGTTTAAATGCCGATCAAAAGTGGAGCGTTAACGTGAATGCGAGCCAAATCAGTACACAGTGCTTGATGCAAGGGCTTTCTATGCCGGAGCAATTAACAGGCAATGTGCGTGCCTCCGTGAAGCTAAACGGCACGGGGTTGGATGAGACCGCGCTCATGAAGACGGCCAAGGGCTCTTTGAGCATGCAGATTGATAATGCCGTGCTCAAGGGGATCTCGCTTGAAAAAGTCGCTGCCGCCGTCAAGGCGAAGAATCCGGCCGGCTTTGTGCTTTCGCCTCAAGATCAGACTCGGTTTTCTGCGCTCAATGCAACCGCTTCGGTTGGAAACGGAGTCGTTAATGTGACGAGCATTAACGGAAAGAGTTCCGTGGCGCAGGTAAGCGGGCACTTACAGCTTGGGTTATTAACCTCCGCCTTGGACGGCGAGTTGGCGGCGCAACTGTCGACATCGGTTGACGGCCGCAAGCTTACCGTGCCGATTAAGATCGGCGGTACGGCGCAAGAGCCGTCCTACGGCGTGGATATTGCGGCAGCACTCGTCAGTAATGTGAAAAACATTATTGAAAACGAACCCGAAAAACTGCTTAAGGGCTTAGGCAAGCTTTTTAGACACTAAACACATTGATTTCGGGAGTTACCAGGGGGAGCGAAAGCTCCCTCTGAATTTATGCGGATAAGAAAAGCGCCGAGTTGGAAAGAAAATTTTTTAAAAAATAAATTTGACAAAGTAAAAAACATTCTTAAAATACGACCTCCGTTGCGCAGGGAACTGTGCAGC